>NZ_ALNJ01000140.1:0-248619 GCF_000293135.1 Klebsiella sp. OBRC7
TCAGGTTGTACCAATGCTGCATGCAGTGAATACGCAGCATGGTCTCCAGCGGATAGGGCCGTCGGCCATTGCCCGCCTTGGGATAAAACGGCTCGATGACAGCGGTCATATTCTGCCATGGCAGAATCTGCTCCATGCGGGAGAGGAAAATCTCTTTTCGGGTCTGACGGCGCTTAGTGCTGAATTCACTATCGGCGAAGGTGAGTTGATGGCTCATGATGTCCCTCTGGGATGCGCTCCGGATGAATATGATGATCTCATATCAGGAACTTGTTCGCACCTTCCCCAGCGCTGTAACCAGGTGCAGGGATAATGCGGGCCGATATTAACTGCGGCATCGCATAATTCAAACGACACGGCCCATGAGATTCGGGAAATTTTCTCAAACCCGGGCTTAATCCAGTACATCTTTTCAAGAATGGTATACGCCTCAGCGCGCGTTAGTTCTTTCATATCGCCTACGTAATCGTTTGCGCGGGCGGCCGCTTCAGTGATTCCCCAGTGGGTTTCCCCGCCTAGGTCTTTCGGATGATTAACGTAGTCACCTTCAAGGGTGAGGATGCCGTCAAGAATTGGGTTCATCTGTATCTCCTTAATAATTCAGAAAAAGAGGCATTTTTATCCACGAGAGAAGAAGAGGGCCTGGATTTTTTTGCAAAAGAGCATGATAGACAACTCTGGTTTTGTGCTGGTCTCTGAATCTGCCGCTGCAATGGAGATTTGATCGTTAACCTGGATGCCCTTGCGGGGAATAGTAATCAACAGATCATTGATACCGAAAGTTTTGAGATCTTTGCGAATGAGATAGAGGAGCTGCGTCAGGTTGGCATCATTAACATAATTTCCCCGGCTTCCCCACAGCGCTGTAGTCAGTTCCTGCCTGCCAATTACCTCTTCCTGCGCATGTTCAATAATGAAGCTTAAACATCTGGCACGCATTGCGGTCATTCGGATGACTAATGAGTTAGAGACATTTCTTAATTCATATTTCCGCTCATTGAAAATGCAATCGTCATTGATGATGTATGTTTTCACAATCATGTCCTTTTATCCGTGTGTGAGATAGCGTCTCGAATATTAGTAATCAGTTTTTTCTTATTCCATATTTCATTTTTAATATTCATCTTTTTCCTTGCAAGTTTATTGGTTGCATCACAGCTTCTAAGCATTTTTAAATCCTGTTTAACTGATTTTTTAATATTCTTTAAGCCAGGGTAGTATGTTTAAGATATTCATGTTTTTTTAACTTAATGCGCTATATGTTTATTTTGATGTGAGTGATTGTTACCAGATGGACATAATTTAAAGATCAATTTCTCATGTGAGGTTTAGTGATTAGCTATGCCGTCGATAAAAAAGGATTATCTCTTTCGCAGAACAAACTGCTAATTTATTTATATTGAAAAGGAATATATCATGGCTACCAGCAAATTAATTAAGGGTGATACTCTGACTGAAACCAGTAATGCAGCAGATGGTTTTTATCCTGCTACTGAAGACAGTAAGTATAGCTATACGTCTGCCCGCGTGGCGCAACCGGTATATAACGTCTATAAAGCCGAAGCCGCTAAACCGAAAGTGTTTGGTTACTATACAGACTGGTCACAATATGACGGTCGCCTCCAGGGACAGGACACCCCAAATAACCGCGGTCGGGGTTACGACCTCGCTAGCGTTGATCCGCTGGCTTACGACAAAATTATTTTTGGCTTTATTGGTATTGTTGGTGATAAAGGTGAGAAGCAATACACCATCGAAACCGCGGCGGCGCAGACCGGTAAAACCACTCATGAGCCGACTTTCCTCGATCCATGGGGCGATTTCCAGTCTTATGTGAACTGCAACCAGTCGACCAGCGGCTGGGATGTCGACCCAATGACCGTCACCGAACAAACTACTCACGGTATTTTAGGCGGTCTGCGCGATCTGCAGGCGAAAGCAAAACAACTGGGGCATACGCTGGCGCTGTCTATGAGCATTGGCGGCTGGTCCATGAGTAACGCCTTCCATGAAATGGCGAAAACCGATGCGGCGCGTAAAACGTTTGCTGCTGGGGTGGTAAAACTGTTCAAACAGTTTCCGATGTTCAGCGAAGTGGATATTGACTGGGAATACCCGAACAATGCGGGCAATAACAACCCGTTCGGTCCGGAAGATGGCGATAACTATGCGCTGCTTATCAAAGAGCTAAAAAAACAGCTGGATGCAGCGGGCCGCAGCGACGTTAAAATTTCTATCGCCAGCTCCGCCGTCGTTCAGACGCTGGGTTATTCCAACGTCAAAGCGCTGCTGGAGGCCGGTCTATATGGCATCAATGTGATGACCTATGACTTCTTCGGCACCCCATGGGCGGAGACGCTGACTCATCACACCAACCTCTCTCCGCTGACCGCAGGTGGGTGGAGCATTGAAACGGTTGTTGATTATCTGATCGGCGAAGGCTTCCCGGCTGACCGCATCAACGTAGGCTACGCTGGCTATACCCGCAACGGCCGTAACGTCGAGATTGAGAGCTTCTCTCCGCTGAAAGGCACCTACAACCCAGGTGAAGGTACCACTACCGGCTCGTTTGAATCCGGTTGCACCGAATGGTACGACACCATTTATAACTATCTGGATCTGGAAAATCAGAAAGGACGCAACGGCTTCAACGTCTATACCGATAAAGTCGCTAATGCTGATTATCTCTATAACCCGCAGTCAAAACTGTTCATGTCGCTGGATACGCCGCGTACCGTGAAAGCTAAAGGGGAATATGCAGCGAAACGGGGGCTGGGCGGCCTGTTTACCTGGACCATCGACCAGGATAACGGCGTGCTGATAAATGCGGCGCGTGAAGGTCTGGGTTACCAGATGAGTAAAGAAGTCATCAATATGGAGCCGTTCTACTTTGAAGGTATCAACGTCGATCCGGCTGATAATGATGACGATAGCGATAAGGTCAACCATGCGCCAAAAGCGGCGATTGAACTGCTCGTTGTTGGCGGCTCCCGCGTGCAGCTGTCAGGCTCAGGCTCCACGGATGAAGACCATGATGCACTGAGCTTCAGCTGGGGCGTACCGGCAGCGATTGACGTCGCTGATAAAACGGCACAAGTGATTGAGTTTGTAACGCCTGTAGTGACAGTAGCCACCGACTTCCAGTTCACCCTGTTTGTCCGTGACGTTCACAATGAGCCGTCCACTCAGCAGCGCTTTGTACTGACGGTCGTACCTGCGGCAAGCAGCGTTGATCCGGAACCGACTCCTGAGCCGACCCCGGAACCGACTCCTGAGCCAACCCCGGAACCTGATGACTCCACGACGCCGTACCCGCTGTGGGATGCGAATACCGTCTATGGCGCAAACTGGGGCACTTTCGAGATCGTGAGCTGGAAAGGCCACAACTACCAGGTGAACTGGTGGTCTCAGGGCAATCAGCCGGATCTGAACTGCGGCGCGGGTAAGACCTGGACCGACCTCGGCGCATACTCATCTCTTTAACGTTAATATCAGCAGACCCCGGATTTTCCGGGGTCTTCATTTATTCCAGTCCCCATAGCCTGCGCTTATTTTTCTATAAACGCGTTTAAGTTCAGCTGTCTGAACGATTAGCAGGTCAACATATTTATCGTTAATCATCAATACGATGACCGTTATGCACCTCTTCGAATACGGTAAGGAGCTGGGCGCCCGTGGCTACAGCAGCTGCGTCAGTGCAAAAGAGATTCAACAAAACGGTAATATCGTCGTACACCTCGGTGATTGTGCCTTCGATAAAAATAGACGTGCGATCGCCTGTCAGCCGGGGGAGTGACCTTGTCGATCCGCAAGAGGGCCTTGAGGCTATGGGAAACCTGCTCTTGCAGGAGATTGAACCTAAAACGAAGACCGTGCTTTTTGAAGTGACGATGAGCTCCGGTTATTACAAAAATGAGATAAATAATGGCGAAGGCTATCGCTATGACATCACCAGTTTTCGGGTGTACAAAATGGAACTCTACCCATAATTAAGTCCTTCCAGGACGCGATGACAGAAGGTAAGCCAGATATGTTTTAGGCTTTTTGTTTCGCAAAAACCGATCTATTTATCATGTATAATCTAATTTTAACGATGAATTTGGCGGAGTAGGATAGTAATTACGAAGTATTCCCCAGAAAGAGATTATAAAAAGTGAAACATCTGCATCGTTTTTTTACTAGTGATGCCTCCGGGGGCATCATTCTTATCATCGCCGCGGCGCTGGCTATGCTGATGGCTAACGTCGGCCTGACCAGCGGTTGGTATCACGCTTTTCTTGAGACGCCGGTTCAGCTGAAGGTCGGCGCGCTTGAGATCAACAAGAACATGCTGTTGTGGATTAACGACGCGCTGATGGCGGTATTTTTCCTGCTTATCGGTCTGGAAGTAAAGCGCGAAATGAATCAGGGGGCATTGGCCAGCCGTCGCCAGGCGGTGTTTCCGGTGGTCGCGGCGTTGGGCGGAATGGTGGTTCCGGCGCTGGTCTACCTGGCGTTTAACGGCCAGGATTCGATTGCCAGAGAAGGGTGGGCAATTCCGGCCGCCACCGATATTGCCTTCGCGCTGGGCGTACTGGCTCTGCTGGGAAATCGGGTGCCCGCTGCGCTGAAGATTTTCCTGATGGCGCTGGCCATTATCGACGATCTGGGCGCCATTATTATTATTGCGCTGTTCTATACTCACGATCTTTCCGTCATATCACTGGTTGTCGCTGCCGGAGCCATTGTTGTGCTGGCGGGGTTAAATCTGTGCGGCGTACGGCGTACCGGGATCTATATTCTGGTGGGCGCCATACTCTGGACCGCGGTTCTTAAGTCGGGGGTTCACGCAACGCTTGCCGGGGTCATTGTCGGTTTTATGATCCCGCTAAAAGAGCAGAACGGCAAATCGCCGGCGAAGCAGCTTGAGCACGTGCTGCATCCGTGGGTGGCATTCCTGATCCTGCCGCTATTCGCCTTCGCTAACGCGGGCGTTTCTTTGCAAGGCGTCACGTTAGAAGGGCTGACCTCACTGCTGCCGTTGGGTATTATTGCCGGGCTGTTTATCGGCAAGCCGTTGGGTATTAGCGTCTTCTGCTGGCTGGCGCTGAAGCTGAAATGGGCTTCGCTACCCGAAGGGACCACCTGTAGGCAAATTATGGCGGTGGGCATCCTGTGTGGGATTGGCTTCACAATGTCGATCTTTATTGCCACCCTGGCCTTCGGCAGCGTCGACCCCGGATTGATCAACTGGGCCAAGCTTGGCATCCTGATTGGATCGATATTATCGGCCGTCACGGGATACATCATATTGCGTAAGCGCGTAACGGATTCGGGCTACGCGGCTTAACATCTCACGGGGAGCCGGCTACGGCTCTCCTGACATTATCAGGGAGAGAAGCATGTCGCACATCAACTACAATCACCTGTACTACTTCTGGCACGTCTACAAAGAAGGCTCCGTTGTCGGTGCCGCAGAAGCGCTGTTCCTGACGCCGCAGACCATTACCGGGCAAATTAAGGCCCTGGAAGAACGCCTCCAGGGGAAATTGTTCAAGCGCAAAGGAAGAGGGCTGGAGCCTAGCGAATTAGGTGAACTGGTATTCCGCTATGCGGATCGCATGTTTACGCTAAGCCAGGAAATGCTCGATATCGTTAACTATCGTAAAGAGTCGAATCTGCTGTTTGATGTTGGCGTCGCGGACGCGCTGTCGAAACGGTTGGTTAGCGGCGTACTGGATGCCGCCGTCGTCGATAACGAACAGATCCATTTACGCTGTTTCGAGTCGACCCATGAAATGCTGCTTGAGCAGCTAAGCCAGCATAAGCTCGATATGATCATCTCCGACTGTCCCATCGATTCCACCCAGCAGGAAGGGCTATTTTCGGTAAAAATCGGCGAGTGCAGCGTGAGCTTCTGGTGCATGAATCCGCCGCCGGAAAAACCATTCCCGGGCTGCCTGGAAGAACGCCGGCTGCTGATCCCCGGCCGTCGTTCTATGCTAGGGCGCAAGCTGCTGAACTGGTTTAACTCGCAGGGTTTGCAGGTGGAAATTCTGGGCGAGTTTGATGATGCGGCGTTGATGAAGGCCTTTGGCGCGGCGCACAATGCGATTTTTGTCGCACCGACGCTCTATGCGCATGATTTCTATAGCGATAAGTCGATAGTCGAGATCGGACGCATGGACAACGTCATGGAGGAGTATCACGCCATCTTTGCCGAACGAATGATCCAGCATCCGGCGGTGCAGCGTATTTGTCATCGCGACTATTCGGCGCTCTTTACGCCACCTCAGGCATAGGCCAGAACGCTTTCTTGCCGCGCGGGAAAAGGCCGCACCAGTTCATGCGGAAGCATGAGCTGGCTGCGATAACCAGAACGCGAGTCGTGGCGCTTTACGTGATAAACGACAGGCATAAAAAAACCCGCTTTCGCGGGTTTTTTTACAAAGCGACAACAAGCAGGCGATTAAGCCAGTTTGTTGATCTGAGCGGTCAGGTTTGCTTTATGACGCGCAGCTTTGTTTTTGTGGATCAGACCTTTAGCAGCCTGACGGTCCACGATTGGTTGCATTTCGTTAAATGCTTTCAGTGCAGTAGCTTTGTCGCCAGCTTCAATAGCTGCGTATACTTTCTTGATGAAAGTACGCATCATAGAGCGACGGCTAGCGTTGTGCTTGCGGGCCTTTTCAGACTGAACGGCGCGCTTCTTAGCTGATTTGATATTAGCCAAGGTCCAACTCCCAAATGTGTTCTATATGGACAATTCAAAGGCCGAGGAGAATGCCCGTTTAGCCTTCTTTTGTCAATGGATTTGTGCAAATAAGCGTCGTTTAAACCAACAACGCTTTATTACGTAGTGATGGCGCAAGATTCTACCAGCTTGTTGCAGGCGAATACAGCCTTTCGACCATAAAAATCGACGACCCCGGAGAGATTTTCCCGCAATCTCGCGCTGAGTGAATGAATTCCCGGGATCTTTCGGTGAAGAGGTGCAATCGCTGGTTAACGTCGCCAGTTGTACAAGGTATACTCGGACGATTTTCACTGTTTTGAGCCAGACATGAAGCTGATACGCGGCATACATAATCTCAGTCAGGCCCCGCACGGGTGCGTGCTGACCATTGGAAATTTTGACGGCGTGCATCGCGGGCACCAGGCATTATTGCAGCGTTTGCGCGCAGAAGGTCGCCAGCGTGGCTTACCGGTGGTGGTGATGATTTTTGAACCACAGCCGCTTGAGCTTTTTGCCGCCGATAAAGCGCCAGCGCGTTTAACGCGCCTGCGTGAGAAGCTGAATTATCTGGCCGAAAGCGGCGTCGATTACGTACTGTGCGTGCGCTTCGATCGGCGCTTTGCGGCATTGACCGCCCAGGACTTTATCAGCGAACTGCTGGTGCGCCAGCTGGGCGTCCAGTTCCTCGCCGTTGGCGATGATTTCCGCTTTGGCGCCGGTCGCCAGGGGGATTTCTTGTTACTGCAAAAAGCCGGCGTGGAGTTCGGCTTTGACGTCACCAGCACCCAAACCTTCTGTGAAGGCGGCGTGCGCATCAGCAGCACGGCGGTACGTCAGGCGCTGGCGGACGACGATCTGCCCCTCGCGGAGACGCTGCTGGGGCATCCGTTTACCATCTCCGGTCGCGTCGTGCACGGCGATGAGCTCGGGCGCACAATAGGCTTCCCGACGGCGAATTTACCGCTGCGCCGTCAGGTTTCCCCGGTAAAAGGGGTCTATGCGGTAGAAGTGACAGGGCTTGGCGACAAACCTTTTATGGGCGTCGCCAACATTGGTACTCGTCCAACGGTCTCCGGCGTGCGTCAGCAGCTGGAAGTTCATCTCCTGGATGTTGTAATGGACCTCTACGGTCGCCATATAGATGTAATACTGCGTAAAAAAATACGTAACGAGCAGCGATTTGCGTCGCTTGATGAGCTGAAAACGCAAATCGCACGTGATGAGTTAACGGCCCGCGACTTCTTTGGGCTAACCGGCCAGGCATAACCCTGACGGTGTTTATCAAACCGAAATACGGAACCGAGAATCTGATGAGTGACTATAAATCGACCCTGAATTTGCCGGAAACAGGGTTCCCGATGCGCGGCGACCTCGCCAAGCGTGAACCGGGAATGCTGGCGCGTTGGACCGATGATGACCTGTACGGCGTCATTCGTGCAGCCAAAAAAGGCAAAAAAACCTTCATTCTGCATGATGGCCCTCCTTATGCGAATGGCAGCATTCATATTGGTCACTCAGTTAACAAGATTCTGAAAGACATTATCGTTAAGTCCAAAGGGCTGGCGGGCTATGACTCTCCGTACGTACCGGGCTGGGACTGTCACGGTCTGCCGATCGAGCTGAAAGTGGAGCAGGAGTACGGCAAGCCGGGTGAGAAATTCACCGCCGCCGAGTTCCGCGCTAAGTGCCGCGAATACGCCGCCACCCAGGTTGACGGACAGCGTAAAGACTTTATCCGTCTGGGCGTGCTGGGCGACTGGTCGCACCCGTACCTGACCATGGACTTCAAAACCGAAGCCAACATCATCCGCGCGCTGGGTAAAATCATCGGCAACGGCCATCTGCACAAAGGCGCTAAGCCGGTGCACTGGTGCGTAGACTGCCGCTCCGCGCTGGCGGAAGCGGAAGTCGAGTATTACGACAAAACCTCTCCGTCCATCGACGTGGCGTTCCACGCGGCCGATAAAGCGGCGGTGCTGGCGAAATTTGGCGTGGCCGACGTGAACGGCCCGGTTTCTCTGGTTATCTGGACCACCACCCCGTGGACCCTGCCGGCGAACCGCGCCATCTCGCTGTCCCCGGAGTTTGACTATGCGCTGGTGCAGGTTGACGGTCAGGCGCTGATCCTGGCAAAAGACCTGGTCGACAGCGTGATGAAGCGCGCCGGCATTGCTGATTACACCATCCTTGCGGTGGTGAAGGGCGCCGAGCTGGAGCTGATGCGCTTTAAGCATCCGTTCCTCGATTTTGACGTCCCGGCGATCCTGGGCGATCACGTCACGCTGGACGCGGGTACCGGTGCGGTGCATACCGCGCCAGGCCACGGTCCGGATGACTATGTCATCGGTCAAAAATATGGCCTGGAAGTGGCGAACCCGGTTGGCCCGGACGGCGCCTATCTGCCGGGAACCTATCCAACGCTGGACGGCGTAAACGTCTTTAAAGCCAACGATGTTGTCGTTGCGCTGCTGTCAGAAAAAGACGCGCTGCTGCACGTTGAAAAAATGCAGCACAGCTACCCGTGCTGCTGGCGTCACAAAACGCCGATCATCTTCCGCGCCACGCCGCAGTGGTTCGTGAGCATGGATCAAAAAGGTCTGCGCAAACAGTCGCTTTCCGAAATCAAAGGCGTGCAGTGGATCCCGGACTGGGGCCAGGCGCGTATCGAATCGATGGTCGCCAACCGTCCTGACTGGTGTATCTCCCGTCAGCGCACCTGGGGCGTACCGATGTCGCTGTTCGTGCATAAAGAGACGCAAGAGCTGCATCCGCGCACGCTGGAACTGATGGAAGAAGTGGCGAAACGCGTAGAAGTCGACGGCATCCAGGCGTGGTGGGATCTCGATTCCCGCGACATCCTCGGCGCCGACGCGGATAGCTACGAGAAGGTGCCGGATACGCTGGACGTCTGGTTTGACTCCGGCTCGACCCACTCTTCCGTCGTTGACGTGCGTCCGGAGTTCGCCGGTCACGCCGCCGATATGTATCTGGAAGGCTCCGACCAGCACCGCGGCTGGTTTATGTCATCCCTGATGATCTCTACCGCGATGAAGGGCAAAGCGCCTTACCGCCAGGTACTGACCCACGGCTTTACCGTTGATGGCCAGGGCCGCAAGATGTCCAAGTCTATCGGCAACACCGTTTCTCCGCAGGACGTGATGAACAAGCTGGGCGCGGATATTCTGCGCCTGTGGGTGGCTTCCACCGACTACACCGGCGAAATGGCGGTCTCTGACGAGATCCTCAAACGCGCCGCTGACAGCTATCGTCGTATCCGTAACACCGCGCGCTTCCTGCTGGCGAACCTCAACGGTTTCGATCCGGCAAAAGATATGGTGAAACCGGAAGAGATGGTCGTGCTGGACCGCTGGGCAGTAGGCTGCGCGCAAGCGGCGCAGGACGATATCGTCAAAGCCTACGAATCCTATGACTTCCACGAAGTGGTGCAGCGCCTGATGCGCTTCTGCTCTATCGAAATGGGCTCGTTCTGGCTCGATATCATTAAAGATCGCCAGTACACCACCAAGGCTGACAGCATCGCGCGTCGTAGCTGCCAGACCGCGCTGTACCACATTGCCGAGGCGCTGGTGCGCTGGATGGCGCCGATCATGTCCTTCACCGCTGACGAAATCTGGGGTTACCTGCCGGGCGACCGCGAGAAATACGTCTTTACCGGCGAATGGTATACCGGCCTGTTTGGCCTGGACGCTGACGAAGCGATGAACGACGGCTTCTGGGACGCGCTGCTGAAGGTGCGTGGCGAAGTCAACAAGGTTATCGAACAGGCTCGTACGGACAAGCAGGTGGGCGGCTCTCTGGAAGCGGCAGTAACGCTGTACGCCGATGCCGATCTCGCGGCGAAGCTGAACGCGCTGGGCGATGAATTGCGATTTGTCCTGTTGACCTCAGGGGCGAACGTTGCCGATTATGCGCAGGCTCCGGCCGACGCCTGGCAGAGTGAACTGCTCAAAGGTCTGAAAGTCGTGCTGAGCAAAGCCGAAGGTGACAAGTGCCCGCGCTGCTGGCATTACACCACGGATATCGGCAAGGTGGCGGAACACGCGGATATCTGCGGACGCTGTGTCAGCAACATCGCCGGTGACGGCGAAAAACGTAAGTTTGCCTGATGAGTAAACCGATTTGTTCAACGGGGCTACGCTGGCTGTGGGTCGTCGTAGCCGTGCTGATTATCGATTTAGGCAGTAAATTCCTGATCCTCCAGAACTTCGCTCTGGGGGATACGGTATCGCTGTTCCCATCGCTTAATCTGCACTATGCGCGCAACTATGGCGCGGCTTTTAGCTTCCTCGCCGACAGCGGCGGCTGGCAGCGCTGGTTCTTCGCTGGTATCGCTATCGGTATCTGCGTGATCCTTGCGGTGCTGATGTATCGTTCTAAGGCGACACAAAAGCTGAATAATATTGCCTACGCCCTGATTATTGGCGGCGCGCTGGGGAATTTATTCGACAGGCTGTGGCATGGTTTTGTCGTCGATATGATCGATTTCTACGTCGGGAACTGGCACTTCGCCACCTTCAACCTCGCCGATACCGCTATCTGTATCGGCGCGGCGCTGATTGTGCTGGAAGGCTTCTTACCGAACGCGGCTGCGAAGAAACAGGCGTAACAAAACTCGCCCGGCGGCGCTGCCGCCGGGCAAAACAAGTGAGCAACCTGCATGTCTAAATCAGTACAGAGCAATAGTGCGGTGCTGGTGCACTTCACCTTAAAGCTCGACGATGGCTCCACCGCAGAGTCAACCCGCAATAACGGTAAACCCGCGCTCTTTCGCCTGGGCGATACCTCGCTTTCTGAAGGTCTTGAACAGCATCTGCTGGGGCTGAAAGAAGGCGATAAAACCACCTTTTCGCTGGAGCCTGACGCCGCGTTTGGCGTACCGAGCCCGGACCTGATCCAATACTTCTCGCGCCGGGAATTTATCGACGCGGGCGAGCCGGAAGTCGGCGCGATTATGCTCTTTACCGCAATGGATGGCAGCGAAATGCCCGGCGTGATCCGCGAAGTGAACGGCGATTCGATCACCGTTGATTTCAATCATCCGCTGGCCGGGCGTACCGTTCATTTTGATGTTGAAGTGCTGGAGATCGATCCGGCGCTGGAGGGGTAAGATGCAGATTCTGTTGGCTAACCCGCGCGGCTTCTGCGCAGGCGTTGACCGCGCTATCAGCATTGTTGAAAACGCGCTGACGCTATACGGCGCGCCGATCTACGTGCGTCATGAAGTCGTGCACAACCGCTATGTTGTCGACAGCCTGCGTCAACGCGGCGCGATTTTTATCGAGCAGATTAGCGAAGTGCCGGACGGCGCCATCCTGATTTTCTCCGCCCACGGCGTCTCTCAGGCCGTTCGCAACGAGGCGAAAAGCCGCGATCTGACGGTGTTTGACGCCACCTGTCCGCTGGTCACCAAAGTGCATATGGAAGTCGCCCGCGCCAGCCGCCGCGGCGAAGAATCCATTTTGATTGGCCACGCCGGTCACCCGGAAGTCGAAGGCACCATGGGGCAGTACAGCAACCCGCAGGGGGGGATGTACCTGGTGGAATCGCCGGACGATGTCTGGACGCTGGATGTGAAAAACGACGCTAAGCTGTCGTTTATGACCCAGACGACGCTTTCCGTCGACGATACCTCCGACGTGATTGACGCTCTGCGCGAGCGTTTCCCAAAAATCGTCGGGCCGCGTAAAGATGATATCTGCTACGCCACGACTAACCGTCAGGAAGCCGTCCGCGCGCTGGCCGGGCAGGCCGATGTGGTGCTGGTGGTGGGGTCGAAGAACTCTTCGAACTCTAACCGCCTGGCCGAGCTGGCCCAGCGGATGGGAAAAGCGGCCTATCTGATCGACGACGCGACCGATATCCAGGAAGCCTGGGTGAAAGAAGTGGGTTGCGTCGGCGTGACCGCGGGCGCATCGGCGCCGGATATTCTGGTACAGAACGTGATTTCGCGTTTGCAGGAGCTGGGCGGCGGCGAAGCGGTGCCGCTGGAAGGCCGCGAAGAGAACATCGTTTTCGAAGTGCCGAAAGAGCTGCGCGTAGATGTCCGTGAAGTAGAGTAAGTTCTTTTCCGCCGCAGTATGAGAAGATGCCAGACTTAACGTCTGGCATTTTTTATGGAGAAACGATGCGCTTACCTATCATTCTGGATACCGATCCCGGCATTGATGATGCCGCGGCGATTGCCGCCGCGCTATTCGCCCCCGAGCTTGATCTGCAGCTGATGACCACGGTGGCGGGCAACGTGTCGGTGGAGAAAACGACCCGCAACGCCCTTCAGCTTCTGCATTTCTGGAACGCCGATGTTCCCCTGGCCCAGGGCGCGTCGATGCCGCTGGTTCGCCCTCTGCGCGACGCCGCCTCGGTGCACGGCGAGTCCGGGATGGAAGGCTACGATTTCGTTGAACATCATCGCCAGCCGCTGGCGAAACCGGCGTTTCAGGCGATCCGCGACGCGCTGATGCACGCCCCGGAGCCGATGACCCTGGTGGCGATCGGCCCGCTAACCAATATTGCGCTACTGCTGACCCAGTACCCGGAATGTCGCTTTAATATCCGTCGCCTGGTGATCATGGGCGGCTCCGCCGGGCGCGGCAATTTTACGCCGAACGCGGAATTTAACATCGCCATCGACCCGGAAGCGGCGGCTAAAGTGTTCAACAGCGGGCTGGATATCGTCATGTGCGGGCTGGACGTCACTAATCAGGCGATGCTGGCGCCGGATTATCTCGCCACTCTGCCGACGTTGAATCAGACCGGGAAAATGCTGCACGCGCTGTTTAGCCACTACCGTAGCGGCAGCATGAGCAGCGGTCTGCGTATGCACGACCTGTGCGCGATTGCCTGGCTGGTCCGCCCGCAGCTTTTTACCCTTGCACCGTGCTTCGTGGCGGTAGAAACCCAGGGTACATGGACTTCAGGCACCACGGTGGTGGATATCGAAGGTAAACTTGGCCAACCGGCAAATGCGCAGGTGGCGCTGGGGCTGGATGTCGAAGGATTTCAGCGCTGGGCGGCCGAGGTGATTGCCCTGGCGCCTTAACCGGGGGATGAAGCGGCCGGCGTGGCGCTCAGGTATTGTGAGTGGAATCAACGACGTTGCGCCATAGCGCGCCCGCTTCATCCGTCCACATAAGCAGTAAGAGCGAAGCTAATCGTTCTGCCGCCGCGGAGAGAGGTCTGTTCTTTACGCGGATCATACCAAGCGTCCGCCGGATAACCGGCTCCACGAGCGGAACGCTCACGACGGTGCTATTGCCGCTATGGGGCATTGCCAGACAGGGAAGCGCCGAGACGCCCAATCCGGCTTCGACAAGGCCGAGCGAGGTCGACAAATGCCTGACTTCATAAAACCAATCCAGTCGCCAGGGCTTATCCGCCAGGCATTTCTCTATTAACTGTCGGTTGCCGCTTGATTTCCTGACGCCGATTAAGGTCTGGCTCACCAGTTCCCGCCATTCGACTAATTTTCGACACGCCAGAGGATGGTCTTGCCGACAGGCCAGAACAAAAGGTTCATTCACCAGGGGGATAAAATCGATGTCTGGATATGTGATGAAGTTCATGTTTATTCCAAAATCAACTTCGCCTTTTCGTACCGAGTTCATGCACGTTTCTATACCTTGTTCATAAATTCGTACTTTGATGTTGGGGTAGTTTTTATTAAATTGCACGATAGCGCGCGGTAAAAAGTAAAATACGGCAGTCGGAATGCAAGATAGCGTAACGGTATCATGTAATTGAGAAGTTGAATCGTTGAGGTTAAATATTGCCGCATCAAGACTGGAAATCAACGCTTTGGCCTTGGGGAGCAGTATTTTTCCGGCCTGGGTAAGCGCAAGTTTTCGCGTGGTTCGTTCGAACAGCGCAATATTCAGATGACTCTCTATTTTTTTTATCTTTTTGGTGAGAGCCGGCTGCGAGAGGCTGAGCTGCTCGGCGGCTTTGCTAAATGAGCCAAGCTCTGCCACCGTGACAAAGGCTTTCATACCGGATAGTTCATTTTTCATTATTGCTCCGTAGGGTTTAATAAGCGTTGTTCTAAGTAGACGACAAGTCATTATTAAGCAGGCATGCTTTTTTATTAATACTTAGCAGGAATAACTCTTATGGCAAAATTTTATCAACCAGCGAAATTCTTGCAAGTAGAATGCATTGGTAAAATACCTGACGTGATTTATCTGGCCGTTAATTAAGTAAATAAAAACCTTAAAGAACATAAAACCAATTAAATTCACGCGGCGTTTTATTCAATTCTTCTATTTATTTCTGGCGGATAAGGAACATGCTATGAAGAGCATTCCCTGTGTATTAATGCGTGGAGGGACATCAAAAGGTGCCTTTCTATTAGCAGATGATTTGCCTAAGGATATTCAGAAACGTGATGAGTTCTTGTTAACCATAATGGGATCCGGTCACGAGCTGGAGATTGACGGTATTGGCGGAGGGAGCCCACAAACCAGTAAAGTGGCCATTATTAGTCAATCCCTTAGCGACAAAGCGGATATCGATTATCTGTTTGTTCAGGTCATCGTCAATGAACGGCGGGTGGATACGACGCCAAACTGCGGCAATATGCTGTGCGCGGTTGGCGGCTTTGCCATTGAACATGGGTTGGTTAAGGCGGTGTCGCCGGTTACGCGAGTGCGTATAAGAAATGTGAACACCAATACCTTTGTTGACGCTGACGTTCAAACACCAGATGGAAAGGTTATTTATGAAGGCGATACGCAAATCGATGGCGTTCCAGGCCATGCCGCGCCGGTTGCGCTGACTTTTTTGAATGCCGCGGGCGCAAAATCCGGCCAGCTTTTCCCAACGGGCAATCGTATGGAGGTCTTTGATAATGTGCGAGTGACCTGTATTGATATGGCGATGCCTATGGTGGTGATCCCGGCCCAGAGTCTCGGAAAAACAGGATATGAATCTGCCAGCGAATTAGATCGGGATACAGCCTTACTCAAATCGCTGGAATCTATTCGCCGTCAGGCCGGGAAGGCGATGGGGTTTGGGGATGTGAGCACTATGGTTATCCCTAAACCGGTTCTGATTTCACCGGCGCTAAGCGGCGGAACGATAAATGTACGTTATTTTATGCCGCATAACTGTCATAAATCGCTGGCGATTACCGGCGCTATCGGTCTGGCAAGCGCATGCGTTATTCCAGGCACCATTGCGAATGAACTGACGAAGCTATCGGGCGATGGCGTTATTACAGTCGAACACCCCAGCGGGGGGATCGACGTCGATTTAAGTCATACTGCTGAGCGCCCGGAAGATATTCGGGCATCGGTTATACGCACCGCGCGGAAAATCCTTTCAGGAACGGTTTACATCCCCGAATAAATACCCACCCTCCGATTATCTATCAATCCACCGTAGAAGAGGAGAGGGGAGGCATGTGAATACGTTCAACAAGCATCCTCAAATATTGAGTGCAGGTAAGGAATGGAAATGCAAAATAATAAATTATGGAAGCTGCTTGTTATTATAGCAATACCGTTGCTCATCAGTTTATGCCCGGCGCCAGAAGGATTATCAACACTTGCCTGGGTATTATCCGGTATCTATCTGGCAGCGATTGTAGGTTTAGTGATTAAACCGTTTTCTGAACCCGTGGTATTGCTGATCGCCGTTGCGGCATCAATGGTGATTGTGGGAAATTTGGGTGACGGTTCGATAAAAGCCGCCAGCGTATTAAGCGGATATTCATCAGGTACCACCTGGTTAGTTTTTTCTGCATTTACCCTGAGCGCGGCATTTGTGATTACCGGATTGGGTAAAAGAATTGCTTATATTCTTATCGGCAAGATTGGCAGCACGACGTTGGGACTTGGCTATGTTACCGCTTTTCTTGACCTGATTCTGGCGCCCGCCACGCCGTCGAATACGGCCCGCGCCGGCGGCATCGTCTTACCCATAATCAATAGCGTCGCCGTCGCCTTAGGGTCAGAGCCGGAGCGGAGCGCGAAGCGCGTGGGTCATTACCTCATGCTGAACATCTATATGGTCACTAAAACGACCAGCTACATGTTCTTCACCGCCATGGCCGGGAATATCCTTGCGCTGAAAATGATCGAAGATATTTGCCACATAAAATTGAGCTGGGGAGGATGGGCGCTGGCCGCAGGACTACCCGGCATCATTATGTTGCTGCTGACGCCGCTGATTACCTACAAGCTGTATCCGCCAGAATTAAAGCGGGTTGATAATAAAAAGATCGCTCAGACAGGCATAGACGCTTTGGGGCCCATGACGGTGCGGGAGAAGATGCTGTCTTGCCTTTTTGTTCTTGCGCTCGGCGGTTGGGTATTCAGCAGCGCCCTGGGGGTCAATGAGTCTACCGTTGCGATCTGCGTAATGGCGCTGATGCTGGTATTGAAAATCGTGACCTGGGATGACGTGATTAAGAATAAAGGAGGATGGAATACGCTCATCTGGTACGGTGGAATTATTGGTTTAAGCTCATTGCTGTCGAAGGTTGGATTTTTCGTATGGCTAGCAGAGGCGCTTAAAAATAATATTTCCTTTGATGGTCACGGCAATGTCGCTTTTATTGTGATTGTCGCACTGAGCATATTGGTTCGTTATTTCTTCGCGTCAGGGAGTGCTTATATTGTCGCCATGGTACCGGTCTTTGCCATGCTGGCGAATGTTTCTGGCGCACCGATAATGCTCACCGCGCTCGCGCTATTATTCAGCAACTCTTATGGGGGCATGGTAACCCACTACGGCGGTGCGGCAGGGCCAGTTATTTTTGGCGTTGGTTATAATGATATCAAATCATGGTGGATTATTGGTGGGATATTAGCATTGCTGACTTTTATTCTGCAAATCACACTCGGGGTATGGTGGTGGGAGATGTTAATCGCCTGGGGGGTAATTTAAATAACCTTTAAGGAATGAAGGTTTGCCCGGGCATTCTCTGATGCCCGGGGGTAAGTCCTCTTATTAAGAAAACATAGCCTTTTAGCAAGGTGAGGTGCGATATATTTATGTCTCCAGTTACGATTACGTTGTCGCTTTTGGTTTTTTCTATTGTCATGTTTGTTTGGGAAAAAATACCCTTAGCGGTAACGGCTATGATTGTTTGTATTACTCTGGTGGTAACCGGGGTCTTTGATGTCAAAACGGCTTTTGCCGGTTTTATTAATCAAAATGTGATTTTGTTTGTGGCTATGTTTGTGGTTGGCGGCGCCTTATTCGAAACCGGGGTGACGGATAAAATTGGTAGTCTGGTTACGCGCTACGCCAGGACAGAAAAGCAGCTGATAGTCGTCATTATGCTGGTCTGCGGAACGCTTTCCGGTCTGCTATCCAATACCGGCACGGCGGCGGTCCTCATTCCTGTGGTGATTGGCGCAGCGATGAAATCAGGATATGCCCGGTCGCGCTTGCTTATGCCGCTGGCTTTTGCCTCGGCGCTGGGGGGAAATTTATCGCTGATCGGCTCACCCGGGAATCTGATTGCGCAGTCGGCGCTGGAGCAGGTTGGTCAACGTTTTGGTTTTTTTGAATATGCTAAGTTAGGCATTCCGATGCTGGCCTGCGGCATACTCTATTTTGTGACGATCGGCTATCGCATATTGCCAAAAACGAATGTGGCACAGCCTCAAAGTGTTAATAATATTAAAGCGCCAGCGTGCCCGAAATATAAGCAGGTGATTGCGCTATCGGTATTAATCCTGACCGTACTGGGCATGATTTTTGAAAAACAGCTGGGTTTGCCGATTGCGATCGTTGGTTCAATTGGCGCATTGTCGTTGATTGTGACCCGAGTTATTACGGAAAAACAGGCCTACCAGGCCATCGACTCGCAGACGATTTTCCTGTTCGGCGGCACTCTGGCATTAGCCAAGGCGCTGGAAACCACCGGCGCTGGCGCGATCATGGCGCGCTCAATAATAGATTTGCTCGGGCACCAGGCCTCGCCTTTCTTACTTTTAAGCGCCGTATTAATCATCTCCTGTATTTTAACCAATTTTATGTCGAATACGGCAACGGCGGCTTTATTAATGCCGATTGGCCTGTCTATTGCCAATTCGATGGGCGCCGATCCCCGGGCGGTATTAATGGCGATTGTTATCGGCTGTTCATGCGCTTATGCAACGCCAGTGGGAACTCCTGCCAATATGATGATTTTTTCCGCCGGTGGATATAAGTTTGTCGATTATGTAAAAGTTGGTTTGCCGCTTATTTTGATATCGGTAATTGTTAGCTTTATCTTGTTACCCATTTTCTTTCCATTTTATTAATCGCGGCCAGCGATCTTTTAAAACGAAGGGCTAATCGCGCAGGCGTGATTTTTTCTACATCTAAGGATATATGTCATGATTAAGTTATATGACCATGGAGTCTATATCTCGCATCAGCACGGTATTATTTGTGCTGATAATCGTTCAACCGCGGTAGAGGAGAAGAAGGAGGCGCGCAAGAGAACGATCTCATGGTCGATTCTCTCCGCCCATAATACATCTGGGGATGATCATAAGTTAAAAATTAAATTTGATTCAATGGCCTCCCACGATATTACTTTTGTGGGCATCATCCAGACTGCTAAGGCCTCGGGAATGGAACGTTTTCCATTACCCTATGTTCTGACAAATTGCCATAATTCGCTTTGCGCTGTCGGCGGCACTATCAACAGCGACGATCACATATTTGGCTTGTCATCAGCGCAAAAATATGGCGGCATTTATGTCCCGCCCCATATCTCAGTTATTCATCAATATATGCGCGAGATGATGGCCGGCGGTGGGAAAATGATCCTGGGCTCAGACAGCCATACGCGCTATGGCGCTTTAGGGACCATGGCGGTTGGCGAGGGGGGCGGCGAGTTGGTTAAGCAACTGCTCGGAGAGACCTGGGATATTGATTATCCTGAGATTGTCGCCGTGTATTTGACAGGGAAACCCTCGCCCGGCGTTGGTCCTCAGGATATTGCCCTGGCGATAATTGGCGCGGTGTTCGAGCGCGGTTATGTGAAAAATAAAGTTATGGAGTTTGTGGGGCCTGGGGTGGCGACAATGTCTACCGACTTCAGGAATAGCGTAGATGTGATGACCACGGAGACCACCTGTTTATCGTCCATCTGGCAAACGGATGAAGAGACAAAAAACTACCTGCGTATTCACGGCAGGGAACAAGACTATCGTCCGCTCTCAGCAAAAGAGATGGCCTACTATGATGGCTGCATAGAAGTGAATTTAAGCACCATCAAGCCGATGATCGCCTTGCCTTTTCACCCTGCCAACGTATATGAAATTGATACGCTTAATGAGAATTTGCAGGATATTTTGCACGAAGTTGAGATTGCGGCGGATAACATTTCCCAGGGACGCGCCAGGCTCTCCCTGCTGGATAAAGTCGAACATGGAAAGCTGCGGATTCAGCAGGGGATCATCGCCGGCTGCGCTGGTGGAAATTATGTTAACGTGGTCGAAGCGGCACATGCCTTAAAAAACCACTCCTGTGGTGACAACGCTTTCTCTCTGTCGATATATCCCTCCTCCCAACCGGTATTGATGGACCTGACTAAAAAAGGCATGACCAGCGCGCTGTTGAGCGCCGGCGCGATTATGCGCACCGCATTTTGCGGCCCCTGCTTCGGCGCAGGCGATACGCCCATGCACAACGGGTTAAGTATTCGCCACACGACGCGTAATTTTCCAAACCGAGAAGGATCAAAACCCGGGAATGGGCAAATGTCGGCCGTTGCGCTGATGGATGCCCGCTCCATAGCGGCGACGGCTGCCAATGGGGGCGTGCTGACATCGGCTTGCGAACTCGATTGCTGGGAAAATATTCCGCAGTATGAATTTGATGTTTCGCCTTATAAAAATCGTGTTTATCAAGGCTTTATTAAGGGGGCGACGCAACAGTCGCTGATTTATGGTCCGAATATTAAAGACTGGCCGGAGATGAGTGAGCTAACGGACAATATTTTGCTAAACGTGACCTCAAAAATCATGGATCCGGTGACCACCACCGATGAACTGATTCCATCAGGCGAAACCTCATCATTTCGCTCCAATCCGTTAGGGCTGGCTGAGTTTACCCTTTCGCGACGCGATCCGGGCTATGTCGGCCGTAGTAAGAAGATTGCGGCGCTGGAAAAATTACGGATCGAGGGGGACGATCCTTGTCGCATGGATCCGCAGCTAGAGGAGGTTTTTTCCCGGATCCGCCAACTGCCGGGGCAGGAAAATGTCACGCTTGAGCAGACGGAGATTGGCAGCATGGTTTATGCGGTCAAACCCGGCGATGGTTCTGCACGAGAGCAAGCCGCCAGCTGCCAGAGAGTCCTTGGTGGCCTGGCAAATATTGCCCAGCAGTATGCCACGAAGCGCTATCGTACGAACGTGATTAACTGGGGGATGTTGCCATTGCAGATGAAGGCGCTGCCGGAGTTTGAGGTCGGCGACTTCATCTATATCCCGGGGATCAGGTCAGCCCTGGAAACCGATCTGCGTCAGATTACCGCGTTCGTGATCGGCCACGATCGCCCCATTAAAGAGATCTCTCTTTACATGGAGGGGCTCACCTCAGCAGAGCGGGAGATAATTAAGGCGGGAAGCCTGATTAATTATAATAAATTACGCTTAACAACCCACCATCAGTAAACGATACTGGTCATCAAGTTGAATCAACGGGGGTGATATCGCATCCCCGTTTTTATTCATAGCCGCTTATTCCGTGGTTTTCGATCGCTGCGCTAAAGCTGGGCTGCCTGAAGCCGGCTTCATCTTCTCGCTAAGATAATCAATCATCGCCCGCATTCTGGCGGGCATATGCTTATTGCCCGACCACAATAGCCAGAGCTGGCCGGAATAGCGGCTGATAAACTCCCACTCCGGTAAAATCTGCACAATCTCGCCGCGCGCCAGCGCCTCACGGGCGGTAAACAGCGGCAGGCTGCCGATGCCCAGATTCTGCTTCACGGCATCGAGGCGCACGGCGGTATGGTTGGCGGCGTAGCGGCCGTGGGTCTGGATCGTTTCCGTTTTCCCCCCGCGGCGGAACTTCCAGCGCGAATCGGCGGGCGTCTCGCCAAGGCTGATACAGCTATGTTCGCGCAGATCCTGCGGCGTTTGCGGCGTTCCATAGTGCTCCAGATAGCCGGGCGTCGCGCAGATGACGTGGCTGATGGTCATTAACGGTTTACCGTGTAGCCCCGGGGAAGGGGTGTGGGTGATACGCAGCGCCAGATCGATGCCGTCATCAATAAAATCGAGAACCCGATCCTCAAGCCGCAGGCAGACGTCGATCTTCGGGTAGTGGTTAAAAAATTCCAGCATCAACGGGTGAATGGCAAACCGTCCCACGGCTTTCGGCACGCTGAGCGTGAGCTTGCCCTGCGCCACCGCCTGGGTACTGCTGGCGGAGTCCATGGCCAGACGCGCCGACTCCAGCATCTCCAGCGCATGTTCATACACCATTTTCCCGGCATCGCTGAGGCGCAGCTTGCGCGTGGTGCGGTGCAGCAGCTTGCAGCCCATCTCCTGCTCCAGGCGCGAGACGCTGCGGCTGATCGCCGAAGGCGTTGCGCCGGCCTGGCGTGCGACGGCGGAGAAGCTGCCCTGTTCCACAATCTGTACGAACAGGGCGAGGTCGGGCAGTAGGCTCAGATTCATTTGTGCTTCCGGAGCAAAATTGCGTTGATGTCAGGCGGGATTATCGCCACCAGCAATATCAATATACTGTCCTGACAAAGAGGAGGACAGCCATGACTGAACGCCTTTATTACACCAGCGATGCCGCTGAATGCCTTGCGCAAGTCGTCAACTGCCTGAGAGAAGCCGATGGCCGCTGTGCCATTGAGCTGGATCGCACGCTGTTTCACCCGCAGGGCGGCGGGCAGCCGGCGGATCGCGGCTGGATTGCCGGCCTCGCCGTCGAGGGCGTGGTTAGCCGCGGCGATAGCGTGGCGCATATCGTTTCACAGCCGCTGCCGGCCGGCGAGGTCACGATTCGCATCGATCCAGAGAGCCGGCGGCTGCACGCGCGCCTGCACTCCGCCGGGCACGTGCTTGCCCAGGCCGGGGAGCTGTCGGGGTGGCAGCCGATAAAAGGACATCACTGGCCGGGAGAAAGCCGTATTATTTTTGCCCCAGGCGCGCATGGTGGGCTGCCCGAGGCCAGCGCGCTGCTGGAAAAAGTTGAGGCCTGGCAGGCAGACAATTTACCGCGTCAGCTTACTTTTGCCGATGGCCTGCGCAAGGTCGGGTTTGGCGATATGCAGAGCTATCCCTGCGGCGGGACGCACGTGGCCAGCCTGTCCGAACTGGGTAAAGTCGTCATTTCCCAGGTGAAGATGAAAAAAGGGCAAATTATTGTCAGCTACGCGGTGGAATAAGCGAGTGAAAGGAGATGCACACTCAACAGGGCATCTCCTGGTGCTTAAATATGCGCAGGATGTTTACCGTGATAAATCCGCTCGGGTCTGCCGACTTTGCCATAGCTGATTTCAGCCTCAAGGAAATCGTTTTTAACGCCCTGCTCAAGGTAGCGGCGGGCGGTGGTTTTACTACTGCCGAGAATACGGGCCAGGGTGTCTGCGGTATGGACCGTTTCCGGGTCGGCAAAGAGCTGTAATACCCGATTAAAAGTGCTCTCATCAATACCCCGCAGCGGAGAGCCTGCGGCTTCCGCGTGCTCTTTTGCCTGGATATTGAACAGGGCGTCAACATGGGTCTGGCTTGCCTGCTCGCTTGAGCGAAGAGAGCTGCGATAGCGGGCAAAACGCTCAAGCGTATGCTGAAGGCGCTGATAGTGAACGGGTTTAATCAGGTAATCAAAAACGCCCATCCGCAGGGCTTCGCTGATGGTATCCATATGGTTGTCGGCGGTGATGAAAATGATGCGCCCTTTATAATGAGTATTGACGGCGTGGCGGATCAAATCGAGTCCTTTGCCATCGGGTAAGAAGTTATCCAGCAGGGTGAGCTGGGGCTGATAGAGGCGAAGCATCTTTTTTGCGCTTTCCAGTTTATCCGCAATGCCAATGACTTCGAACTGGGGAAATTGCTTGATGGTATCCACCAGAATTTCCGCCAGCATAGGTTCGTCTTCAACGATGAGAGTGGTGATGCTATCCATGGTGTTCATCTCGGGTCAGGGGGATATAAAGGGTAAAAATAGTGCCAAAAGGGATGTTGTCATCGACGACGATATTGCCGCCCGCCTGCTCAACGTAGCTGCGAACCAGCCAGAGTCCGATGCCGTGATCGCCGCTGCCGCTGCTGGTCACGCCGCGCTCAAAAATACGATCGCGCAGCGATTCCTCAATCCCGCAGCCCTGGTCGGCGATCTCGACGATCGCTTCGCCGCCCTCGCTGTTGATCAGGCATTCAATCTGCTTTGAACCTGCCGGCTGACGTAGGGCGGCGTTGTAGGCGTTATCCAGCAAATTGCCGACGATCGAGATCCATTCGTTATGCGACAGCGAAGAGGGGAGAGTTTCAACGTGACAGGCGGGATCGAAGATCAGCTCTAATCCGAGCTCTTTGGCGCGGTAATATTTGCCGATCAGCAGCCCGGCAAGGTGGTTCACTTTAAAATTGCGGGCAATAAAATCGAGCACTTTCTGGTGGCTCTCAGACTGCTGCTGAATAAGATCCAGCGCGTTATCGTAGCGTTTTAAAAACAGCAGCCCGGCAATGGTGGAGATCAGATTGCGATGCTCGTGCTGTACGGCGCGCAGGTTATCCGCGTACTGCTGGACCTGGCTGAGCTGCAGGCTCAGAGTGTTGATATCGTCTTTACTGCGAAAGCTAATGACCCAGCCCTGGGGCTCGTTATTAAGCGTGACGGCCATACGGCTGGCGATCACTTTAATCTGATTAAAAGTAACGATCTCGTCTTTTTTGTTTGTCTGCGGCGCGTCATAGAAGAATGCTTCCTGAGAGATCACGCTGCTGATGCTTTTGCCAATCAGGATAGTTTCCGGCTGGCTCAGGTTTAATAGCCTCCTTGCGGTTTGATTGATGGCGGTAATTCGGTAGTGGGAGTCAATGGCTATCAGCCCCTCAAAGACCGATTCAAACAGGACGCTCTGCTGGATAAGCAGCTGTGAGAGCTGCTGTGGTTCCATATTCAGCATCTGTTTTTTGATATGCAGCGAGAAGCGCCGGGCGCAGTAGAGCAGCAGAAGCAGCATGATCGCCATCGGGATCATCAGCGATCCGATTTGCAGACTCAGCCAGTTTTCTAACTGTTCGATGGTGTAGCCCACCGATACAATTCCGATTACCTTCCCGGTGCTGTCCTGGATCGGCGACTTGCCGCGTAATGACGAACCGAGCGATCCTTTACGCACCGACACGTAGCTTTTGGCGTTATACAGCGCCTCGTCGCTGTCTCCGCCTTCCATCGATTTACCGATTTCCTCTGGATTCACGTGATACAGGCGCCGGCCTTTCGCGTCACCGACGGTGATATAGGTGGCGTCGGAAAACGATCGCATCGGGTCGATAAGTTCTTTAATGCGCGGTAAATCGTGCTTTTCTACCGCGTCAACCAGTTCGGGCATGGCGGAGATCTGCATGGCCTGAATCAGCGCGCGCTGTCCCACCTGGTAATGCAGGCGTTCCTCCGTAATGCTGGTGAGATACCACGACATGGCCAGCATCACGATTGTCGAGGTAAACAGGATCAACAGGAAGATGCGGTTCTGAAACGAACGTCGGGCAAACCAGTGCGTGATTTTTCGGGCAAACATTGGGCGAATTGACATCAAAAGGTCATTTTCTCTTTTTTAGGGGCCGACGGCGCTGAATCGGCCCACAGATTTACTGATTTCAGAACTCATCCAGTAGGAATACGACGTTTTACGTACCACCCGATCGGGCTTTTGCGCCGTAGCCAGGAGTATTTCCCGGAGGCGGCGCGCGACGCCCGTCCGGGCGGGTAGCCCGGCTAAGCGCAGCGCGAGCCGGGAACAACGCGTTTTTACATCGCCAGCACGTACTTGAGCATCACCCCGGCGGCAATCGCCGAGCCAATCACCCCCGCCACGTTCGGGCCCATCGCGTGCATCAGCAGGAAGTTCTGCGCATCCGACTCCAGACCCACTTTGTTCGACACCCTGGCCGCCATCGGCACCGCCGATACCCCGGCCGAGCCAATCAGCGGGTTGATTTTGTTCCGGCTGCACAGGTTCAGCAGCTTCGCCATCAGCACCCCCGCCGCCGTCCCCACGCAGAACGCAATCACCCCCAGCACCAGTATCCCCAGCGTCTGCGGCTGCAGGAACTTGTCCGCAACCAGCTTGGCCCCCACCGACAGCCCGAGGAAAATGGTCACGATATTTATCAGCCCGTTCTGCACCGTGTCGCTCAGGCGCTCCACCACCCCGCTCTCGCGCATCAGGTTGCCGAAGCAGAACATCCCCAGCAGCGGCGCCGCGTCCGGCAGCAGCAGCGCCACCAGCAGCAGCAGTACCGCCGGGAACAGAATCTTCTCCCGCTTACTCACCGTGCGCAGCTGCACCATGCGGATTTTCCGCTCCTTCTCGCTGGTCAGCGCCTTCATAATTGGCGGCTGGATTAACGGCACCAGCGCCATATACGAGTACGCCGCCACCGCGATGGCGCCGAGTAATTCCGGCGCCAGTTTCCCGGAGAGGTAAATCGCCGTCGGGCCGTCCGCGCCGCCGATGATGCCGATGGCCGCCGCCTGCGGCAGGGTGAAGCTGATAATCCCGAAGTAGTTCAGCGTCAGCGCCCCGAGCACCGTGGCGAAGATGCCGAACTGCGCCGCCGCCCCCAGCAGCAGGGTGCGCGGGTTGGCCAGCAGCGGGCCAAAGTCGGTCATCGCCCCGACGCCCATAAATATCACCAGCGGGGCGATGCCCGAGCCGATGGCGACCTTATAGAAGATGGCCAGTACCCCGGCGGAGTAGCCCATATCCACGGCGAGGTCCTCCATCTGTCCCTGCACCGACGGCAGCGCCAGGGCCAGTGCCTCTTTGATGGCATGAACGTCCGGCGTACAGTTAAGCTTCGCGGCAATCACCGCCAGCTGCCCGGCGTCGTGATGGGCCAGCAGGCTCTCCAGGGCGGTCAGCGCCAGCCCGGCCTCGGGAATATTCGACAGCAGCCCGCCGAAGCCAATCGGCAGCAGCAGCAGCGGCTCGAACTTCTTCGCGATGGCCAGCCACAGCAGCAGCAGGCTCACCAGCAGCATGACGGCCTGGCCGGCGCCGAGGTGCATCAGCCCCATGCCCTGAATCAGGGCGTTCAGACTTTCCATTTCCGTTCCTCTTCCTTACGCCAGGGCCAGCAGGGTGTCGCCCACCGCCACCGCGTCCCCGGATTTCACCGCGATACCGCGCACGGTCCCGGCCTGCGCGGCGCGGATTTCGGTTTCCATCTTCATGGCCTCCAGAATCAGCAGTACGTCGCCCTCGGCCACCGCCTGGCCCTCGCCGGCGATGACTTTCCAGATGGTGCCCGCCAGTGGCGCGGTTACCGGCGTACCGGTGCCTGCCGGGGCGGCAACCTGAGCCGGGGCGGAAGGCGCCGCCGGAGCGGCCGCCGTCAGCGGGCTGATATCGCCGCCGTCGCTGACCTTCACCACAAAGGCTTTCCCTTCCACTTCCACGGTGTAGACGCCGGAGGCGGCCGGTTTCTCCGCTTTTGCCACCGGCTGCGCGGTTTCCACCTTCGGTACTGGCTCAAAGGCCGCCGGGTTATGGCGGTTCTCAAGGAACTTCAGGCCGACCTGCGGGAATAGCGCCACGGTGAGCACGTCGTCGATGGCGTTCTCCGCAAGCGTGATGCCCTTCTCCTGCGCCTGGCGCTTCACGTCGGCTTCCAGCTCCGCCAGCTCCGGCTTCAGCAGGTCCGCCGGGCGGCAGGTGATGGCTTCGGCGCCGTCCAGCACGCGGGCCTGTAATGCCACATTGACCGGCACCGGGGTGTGGCCGTACTCGCCCTTCAGAATGCCGGCGGTCTCCTTCGCAATGGTTTTGTAGCGCTCCCCGGTGAGGACGTTAAGCACCGCCTGGGTGCCGACAATCTGCGAGGTGGGGGTGACCAGCGGGATAAAGCCGAGATCTTCGCGCACGCGGGGGATTTCCGCCAGCACCTCATCCAGACGGTGGGCGGCGTTCTGCTGCTTCAGCTGGCCTTCGAGGTTGGTGAGCATGCCGCCCGGCACCTGGGCCACAAGGATACGGCTGTCGGTGCCCTTCAGCTGGCCTTCGAAGGCGTGGTATTTTCTGCGCACCTCGCGGAAGTACGCCGCGATGCTCTCAAGCCTGAGGATATCCAGCCCGGTGTCATGTTCCGTTCCGGCCAGCGTTGCCACCAGCGCCTCGGTGGCCGGGTGGCCGTAGGTGGCGCTCATGGACGAGATGGCGGTATCGACGCCGTCGACGCCGGCCTCGATGGCCTTCAGCAGGGCCATCTCCGCCATCCCGGTGGTGGCATGAGCATGCAGGTGCAGCCTGACGTCGTAGCGCTTCTTGATTTCGCTCACCAGCTCAAAGGCCGCCATCGGGGTGAGAATGCCGGACATGTCCTTAATCGCGATGGAATCGACGCCGGTCTCCAGCAGCTGTTCGGTCAGGTCGAGCCAGGTCTGCAGGGTGTGGGCCGGACTGGTGGTGTAGGAGAGCGTGCCCTGGGCGTGCGCACCGTGGCTGCGCACCGCGTGCAGGGCGGCCTGCATATTGCGCGGGTCGTTCATGGCGTCGAAGACGCGGAACACGTCCATGCCGTTTTTGACGGCGCGCTCGACGAAGCGCTGCACCACGTCATCGGCGTAGTGGCGGTAGCCGAGCAGATTCTGGCCGCGGAGCAGCATCTGCAGCGGGGTCTTCGGCATGGCCTTTTTCAGTTCGCGCAGGCGGACCCAGGGGTCTTCGCCGAGAAAGCGGATGCAGGCGTCGAAGGTGGCGCCGCCCCAGCATTCGAGGGAGCCGTAGCCCACGTCGTCGAGCCGCGCGGCGACGGGGAGCATATCGTCGAGGCGCAGGCGGGTGGCAAAAAGGGACTGGTGGGCGTCGCGCAGGACGACATCGGTAATGGCAACGGTCATGGATTCCTCCGTGAATTAAGGGTTAAGGCGGCGATGGTGGTGAATAGCGGCGACAATTACCGGCTTTAAGCGGGCGAAGTCGTCAGCGGGCGCGGCGGCAGGTGTGGCCTTCAGCGCGGGAGCCGGTTCCGGGAAGAAGCGGTTGACGGCGGCGGACATGCCGCGGATGGCGAAAATCAGCAGAAACAGAAACGCCAGCACGAACCCCATGCCGAGGAACATCAGGGTGAAGCCTTCACCCAGCAGTACAGCTTCAGTCATTGAAAGACCCTAAAGTAAGGGCACGACGGCGTGTTTGAAGGCTAACCAAACGATACTTCCGGCTAAGGAGTAGGGTGGATTTCCCGAAGCCGCCCCCGGCTCTGGACCCTAAAGAGCACCGCTGTGGTTGACGCTCAAACATCGCCATCGTGCGTGTTGGTTACATCATCATGCCGAACACAATGCTGGCGATGACCAGCACAATACCGCCGCCCAGACGGGAGGAGATTTGCGCATAAGAGATAAGATTCATACGGTTACAGGCCGAGAGCACTTCCAGGTCGCCCGAGCCGCCGCGGTTGGCCATGCACAGACCGGCGGTGATCGCGGACTCAATCGGGAAGAAGCCAATCATCCAGCCGCCGACGGCCGCGCCGACGACCGCACCCACCACGATCACCGCCGCGATGATGACGTTCGCGAAGGTAATCGCGTCGATAATTTCCTGCAGGTCGGTGTAGCACACGCCGACGCCGACCATCAGTACCCACAGCAGCTGCTTAGAGAAGAAGTCAGACAGGCGTTTGGCCCCGGCTTTGATCTCCGGCGAGCAGAGGCCGGAAGCGTTCAGCGCCGCGACGATCAGCACCATCCAGGCGAAATAGTGGATAGAGACGCCGCCAATGCTTGGCAGAATTTTCTTGGCAATAACGTAGGCCAGCAGGAAACAGGTGGTGGCGAGCACCAGGCCGACGGCGGTTTCGCGATGGGTAATCTGGCCCGCTTTTTCATCATCTTCTACTTTGAAGGAGGCCTTGCGCACCAGCTCGCCTTCGCCGCTCAGCCAGGTGTGCTTTTTACCGATAATATCGAGCAGCGCGGCAAAGACGATGGCAAAGATGTTGGCGATGGTCAGGATAGCAATCGCGGTGGAGTAGTACTCTTCACGCGAACGGCCGGTGACGGAGTGATAAATTTCAGACAGCGGCACCGCGCCCGCGCCGTTGCCGCCGCCCATAATCGGCAGGACGTACAGCATCATGATGCGGTCGATGGAGATACCGAAGCACAGGCCAATGATAATCCCGAAGATGGATGCGCCGAGGATCCCCATTAAAATGGTCGGAATATAACCCAGCAGAGATTTCAGCAGCAGCTTACGGTTAACCGAGAGGATTGCGCCGGTAATCAATACTGCGATGAATAAGTTCAGGAAGTTACTTTTATCCATCACATTAGTGATTGCATCAATTTCTTTCTGGGTGAAAATGCCGGCGTAAACGAAATAGGCGGCCACGAGGAAGATCATCACCGGCGCGCCGCCAATATATTTATTGAAGATTGGCAGGCGTTTGCCAATTTCGCCAAAAATGGCGCCAATAATAAACATGATCGCGAAGCCACCAACAATGTCGGTCGGCAGGGCATTATAAAAGTGTGAAAGTAGTAAAGTGATTAACGCAAAGGCGTAAAGCGGTAGCGGCATGCCGAAGATTTTAAACCCCAGAATATCGCTAACCCCTTTTTTCTCCGCAGATGGAGCCTGGCTCATATTAGTCATATGACGTCACCCTGTTAAAAAAAAGGAATATACACATCATCCTTCAAGCTGCCTCTTTGTTGGCAGCCTTCACTCACCCCAGTCACTTACTATGCGTAAGCTCCTGGGGATTCATTCAGTTACCGCCTCGATGCAACTTGAATGATTTTGTGTATTAATGCTGTTAGAAAAAACAATAATAGGACGGCGGCATAATAATAAATATGTTCCCCGGCGATATGTGATTATCTTCACTGATTAGTCGTGTTTTTAATTAATTTAATTGTTTTTATTCTTCTGAATTAATTAACAACATAAAAACCATAAAGCCAATTAAGGTACGCGGAAAAATGTGATTGAAATAAAAGAACCGCTGCGGGAACGATGGCGAAATACAGCTCGTTTTGGTCAATGAAGCGCGAAAAAAATGAATCTGATAGTAAAACGCGTCGCGGTACAGCTCGACCCCCGGCGGCGAGAGGCCGTTGACCTCTTTCTTCATCAGCACCAGCTCTCGCTGGAGGCGGACTGCGAATGGGCGATTATCGTCGAGTACCAGCGGCGCATTGTCGGCTGCGGCGCCATTGCCGGATGCGTTCTGAAGTGTATTGCCGTCGACCCGTCGCTGCAGGGGGAAGGGCTCAGCCTGAAGCTGCTGACTGAACTGATGACCCTGGCGTATGAGCTGGGCCGCAGCGAACTATTTCTGTTCACTAAACCCTATAACGCGGCGCTCTTCTCCTGCGCCGGGTTCTGGCCTATCGCCCGCGCGGGGGATCAGGCCGTGTTAATGGAAAATAGCCGCGAACGTCTGGCCCGCTATTGCCGCCAGCTTACGATGTATCGTCAGCCCGGCGAAAAAATCGGCGCCATCGTGATGAACGCCAATCCCTTTACCCTGGGGCATCGTTGGCTGGTGGAACAGGCGGCTCAACGCTGCGACTGGCTGCATCTGTTCGTGGTGAAGGAAGATGCTTCGTTTTTCCGCTACCGCGATCGCGTGGCGCTGATTGAACAGGGGATCGCCGGGATCGCCAACGTGACCCTGCATCCGGGGTCGGCCTATCTTATCTCGCGCGCCACTTTTCCCGGCTACTTCCTTAAAGACAAAGGCGTGGTTGACGATTGCCACAGCCAGATCGATCTGCAGCTTTTCCGCGAACGTTTAGCCCCGGCGCTGGGCGTGACCCACCGCTTTGTCGGCAGCGAACCGCTGTGTGAATTAACCCGTCGCTACAACCAGCGTATGCGCCAGCTGCTGGAAGCGCCGGGCGACGCGCCGGCGATTCAGGTGGTTGAGCTGGCGCGGGTTGATAAAGAGGGCGCGCCCATTTCCGCTTCCCGGGTGCGCAGGCTGTATCAGCAGCGCCAGTGGTCGTCGATTGCGCCGCTGGTGCCGCCGGGAACCCTCTCTTTTCTGATGCATCTGGCGGAAAGCGAACACCAAACCGCCTGATTTACCTCCATAACTAAGGATCAGCCTCTATGGAAATGATGATTGACGCCCTGGCCGGCACGCTGGAATCCAGCGATGTGATGGTCAGGATCGGGCCTGCGAATGAGCCAGGTATTCAGCTTGAAATCGACAGCATTGTGAAGCAGCAGTTTGGCGCGGCGATTGAGCGGGTGGTCAGAGAGACGCTGACGCAGCTTGGGGTGAGCCGGGCGAACGTCGTCGTCGATGATAAAGGCGCGCTCGAATGCGTACTGAAGGCTCGGGTTCAGGCCGCGGCGCTGCGCGCGGCGCAACAATCTCAACCGCACTGGAGTCAGCTATGAAACCTCGTCGCAGTATGCTGTTTATCCCCGGCGCCAACGCCGCGATGTTAAGCACCTCATTTGTTTACGGCGCTGACGCGGTGATGTTCGATCTCGAAGATGCCGTCTCGCTCCGTGAAAAAGATACCGCCCGCCTGCTGGTGCATCATGCGCTACAGCATCCGCTCTACCGGGATGTGGAAACCGTGGTGCGCATTAACCCGCTCAGCACGCCGTTTGGTCTCGCCGACCTTGAGGCGGTGGTGCGCGCGGGCGTCGATATGGTGCGCCTGCCGAAAACCGATAGCAAAGAAGATATCCATGAGCTGGAAGCGCAGGTCGAGCGGATTGAGCGCGAATGCGGCCGGGAAGTGGGCAGCACGAAATTAATGGCGGCGATAGAGTCGGCGCTGGGCGTAGTGAACGCGGTTGAGATTGCTCGCGCCAGCCCGCGCCTGTCGGCCATCGCGCTGGCGGCCTTCGATTACGTTATGGATATGGGCACCAGCCGCGGCGACGGCACCGAACTGTTTTACGCCCGCTGCGCGGTGCTGCACGCGGCGCGCGTCGCCGGGATCGCGGCGTACGACGTGGTGTGGTCGGATATTAACAATGAAGAGGGTTTCCTCGCGGAAGCGAATCTGGCGAAGAATCTTGGCTTTAACGGTAAATCGCTGGTCAACCCGCGCCAGATTGAGCTGCTGCACCAGGTTTATGCCCCCACGCTGAAAGAAGTTGAACATGCGCGGGAGGTGATCGCGGCGGCGGAAGAGGCGGAAGCGCGCGGTCTGGGCGTGGTATCGCTGAACGGCAAGATGATAGATGGACCGATTATCGATCATGCGCGCAAAGTCGTGGCGCTGTCGGCTTCCGGCATTCGTGATTAAGGAGTAAATAATGAAAGAGACCGTAGCAATGCTTAATCAGCAGTACGTGATGCCGGAAGGATTAGCGCCCTATGCGGGCGTGACGGCGCAGAGCCCGTGGCTGGCCAGCGAAAGCGAAAAGCGGCAGCGTAAAATCTGCGTCTCGCTGGAGGAGGCGATTCGCCGTTCCGGGCTGCAAAACGGCATGACCATCTCTTTTCACCACGCCTTCCGCGGCGGCGACAAGGTGGTCAATATGGTGGTGGCGAAGCTGGCTGAAATGGGGTTTCGCGATCTGACGCTGGCTTCAAGCTCGCTTATCGATGCCCACTGGCCGCTGATTGAGCATATTAAGAATGGCGTGATCCGGCAGATTTATACCTCAGGTCTGCGCGGTAAGCTGGGCGAAGCGATCTCCGCTGGCCTGATGGAAAACCCGGTACAAATCCACTCTCACGGCGGCCGGGCGCATTTAGTGCAAACCGGTGAGCTACGCATTGATGTGGCGTTCCTCGGCGTGCCGTGCTGCGATGAGTATGGCAACGCCAACGGCTTTAGCGGTAAATCCCGCTGCGGATCGCTGGGCTACGCCAGAGTGGATGCCGAGGCCGCCGGATGCGTGGTGCTGCTCACCGAAGAGTGGGTGGATTATCCAAACTATCCGGCCAGTATCGCCCAGGATCGGGTGGATCTGATCGTGCGGGTCGACGAGGTCGGCGATCCGGCGAAAATCACCGCCGGGGCGATCCGTTTGACCAGCAACCCGCGCGAGCTGCTGATCGCCCGCCAGGCGGCGAAGGTGATCGAACATTCTGGCTATTTCAAAGACGGTTTCTCTTTGCAGACGGGGACCGGCGGCGCATCGCTGGCGGTGACCCGTTTCCTCGAAGATAAGATGCGTCGTAACAACATTACCGCCAGCTTTGGTCTGGGCGGGATCACCGGCACGATGGTCGATCTGCACGAAAAGGGGCTGATCAAAGCGCTGCTGGATACCCAGTCTTTTGACGGCGATGCCGCGCGTTCGCTGGCCAATAACCCTAACCATATTGAAATTTCCGCTAATCAGTACGCCAATCCCGGCTCGAAAGGCGTCTCCTGCGAACGCCTGAACGTGGTGATGCTGAGCGCGCTGGAGATCGATACTGGATTCAATGTTAACGTGATGACCGGCTCCAACGGCGTGCTGCGCGGCGCGTCCGGCGGCCACAGCGATACGGCGGCGGGCGCGGATTTAACCATTATCACCGCGCCGCTGGTGCGTGGGCGCATCCCGTGCGTGGTGGAGAAGGTGCTGACTCGCGTGACGCCGGGTGCCAGCGTGGATGTGCTGGTCACCGATCACGGTATCGCCGTCAACCCGGCGCGTCAGGACCTGATTGATAACCTGCGTAACGCGGGTATCCCGCTGCTGACCATTGAAGAACTGCAGCAGCGCGCCGAACTGTTGACCGGCAAGCCTGACCCGATCGCCTTCACCGATCGGGTGGTGGCCGTGGTGCGCTATCGCGACGGTTCAGTGATTGATGTCATTCATCAGGTTAAAAGCGCCGGTTAAACGCGCTGAGGAGAAAGGCATGAGCGAAGTGATGATAAGCCAGCGTCGCCCGTTGAGCCGTCACGTGGTGACGGCGGAGGAGATGGTTTCTCGCGTGGAACGGGCGCTGTTGACCGAAGTCCGCCTGACGCCGAAACCGGGCCTGGTGGATATTCGTAACGCCGGCGCGCATCGGGATATGGATCTGGCCTCCTTTGAGGCCAGCACGGCAGCTGTCGCGCCATGGATGGAGAAGTTTTTCATTATGGGCCACGACACGGCCAATATCACGCCGGAACAGGTATTGACGATGCTGCGTCCGGTGGGCATGGCGTGCGAGACGGATATGCTGGAGGCTACCGGCGGGGTGAATACCCATCGCGGCGCGATCTTCGCTTTTGGCCTGCTCAGCGCGGCGGCGGGAAGGCTGGTGGCCAGAGGGGAGCCGGTTGAACAGCACCGGGTTTGCGATCAGGTGGCCCGCTTCTGCCGCGGCCTGGTCGGGCGCGAGCTCTCCTCTCCTGAAGGAATGAAGGTCAGTAAAGGCGAAGGGCATTTCCTGCGCTACGGGCTCTCCGGCGCCAGAGGCGAAGCGGAAAGCGGCTTTCGCACCGTGCGCACCCAGGCGATGCCGGTCTTCAATCGCGTTATGGCGGACACCGGCGATACCAATCTGGCGTTACTGCAGACTCTGCTGCACCTGATGGCCTGGAATGACGATACCAATCTGGTGTCGCGCGGCGGGCTGGAAGGGCTCAATTTTGTTCAGCAGCAGGCGCAAAAGCTGCTGTGGGAAGGCGGGGTGCTGACCGACGGCGGGCTGGACGCGCTGCGCCGGCTGGATGATGAGCTGATTATTCGCCACCTTAGCCCGGGCGGTAGCGCCGACCTGCTGGCGGTCACCTGGTTCCTGTCCGGTTTCCCTGCCGGCGAGCTATTCCTCCACTAATCGCTGCTTTTCTGTCGCCGTATTCCCCGGATTGGCCATACAGGGCCAGGCCGGGGTTGCGGACTGCGCGCGCTCCTCGCTTCTCACTACTCCACGGCAAATTCCCGGCACAATCTTATAGTTTTTACTGATATCGGCGGCAGTTTGTCATAAATTTCTAATTATCGGTGTTTTTGAGTAGCGGCCCATCGATGAGCTGGTTACTCTGAAAACAATTTACGTAGTGTTAACAAAAGAGAATAGCTATGCATGATGCACAAATCCGCGTGGCCATCGCGGGCGCGGGCGGCCGGATGGGACGCCAGTTAATTCAGGCGGTACAGCAGATGGACGGCGCGGCGCTTGGCGCGGCGCTGGAGCGCGAAGGTTCCTCGCTGCTCGGCAGCGATGCGGGCGAACTGGCGGGCGCGGGCAGGTCAGGGGTGGTGGTGCAAAGCAGCCTTGAGGCGGTAAAAGACGATTTTGACGTTTTCATCGATTTTACCCGCCCGGAAGGCACGCTTGCCCATCTTGCGTTTTGTCGTCAACACGGCAAAGGCATGGTTATCGGCACCACCGGGTTTGACGACGCCGGGAAGCAGGCGATTCGCGACGCTTCGCAGGAGATCGCCATCGTGTTTGCCGCCAACTTCAGCGTCGGCGTCAACGTGATGCTTAAGCTGCTGGAAAAAGCGGCGAAGGTGATGGGCGACTATACCGATATTGAGATTATTGAAGCGCATCATCGTCACAAAGTGGATGCGCCATCGGGTACGGCGCTGGCGATGGGCGAGGCGATTGCCGGAGCCCTGGATAAAGATCTGAAAGCGTGTGCGGTCTACAGTCGCGAAGGCTATACCGGCGAACGCGTTTCCGGCACCATCGGCTTTGCGACCGTGCGCGCCGGGGATATCGTCGGCGAACATACGGCGATGTTTGCGGATATCGGCGAACGTATTGAAATCAGCCATAAGGCTTCCAGCCGGATGACTTTTGCAAATGGTGCCGTTCGTTCTGCATTATGGCTAAAAGGCAAGAAAAACGGTCTTTTTGATATGCATGATGTGCTTGAATTGAATTCTTTATAACGATTATTACCCATCGTGATGTGGTTATTGCTTTCAATAAGTAATTGATTGCAAGGGGCAATATTTTATTGCCCTTTTTTATTTTTGCTGTTTAACCTATTTTTTATCGCCAAGCCTGAAAAACACTATCTTATCCGCCTTATTTTTGTTGTTTTATTGTAAATTTTGACCATCTGGTCTACTTTTTCAATCCCTGTCCGGTGATTTTACAAACATCCTCCTCCGCAAGCGTTTTCCCGGGTGAGTTAGGTGATCTTTTTGCCCGTTAAGGCAGGTATTACTGAATAGTGGCCTGAAACAAGATTAAAAATATCCGCTTTAAGTTGACTTTTACCCGCCATCTCTCCAGAATGCCGCCGTTTGCCAAAATTCTGCGGGCAACAGATTTGCATTGATTCAGATCTACATTATGAATTAATATGCAAATAAAGTGAGTGGATATTCTCTGGAGGGTGTTTTGATTAAGTCAGCGCTATTGGTTCTGGAAGACGGAACCCAGTTTCACGGTCGGGCCATTGGGGCTACCGGCACGGCGGTTGGGGAAGTCGTTTTCAATACTTCAATGACCGGTTATCAAGAAATCCTCACTGATCCTTCCTATTCCCGCCAAATCGTCACTCTAACCTATCCCCATATCGGCAACGTCGGCATCAATGCCGCCGATGAAGAGTCTTCTCAGGTACATGCGCAGGGTCTGGTCATTCGCGATCTGCCGCTGATTGCCAGCAACTTCCGCAATACCGAAGACCTCTCTTCTTATCTGAAGCGCCACAATATCGTGGCGATTGCCGATATCGATACCCGTAAGCTGACCCGCCTGCTGCGCGAAAAAGGCGCGCAGAACGGCTGCATCATCGCCGGCGATAGCCCGGATGCACAGCTGGCGCTGGAAAAAGCGAAAGCGTTCCCGGGCCTCAACGGTATGGATCTGGCGAAGGAAGTAACCACCGCAGAAACCTACAGCTGGACGCAGGGGAGCTGGACGCTGGCGGGCGACCTGCCGGAAGCCAAAGCGGAAAGCGAGCTGCCGTTCCACGTGGTGGCCTACGATTTCGGCGCCAAGCGCAATATCCTGCGCATGCTGGTCGATCGCGGCTGCCGCCTGACGGTGGTTCCGGCAAAGACCTCCGCCGAAGAGGTGCTGAAGATGAATCCGGACGGTATTTTCCTGTCCAACGGCCCTGGCGACCCGGCGCCTTGTGATTACGCTATCGACGCGATTGAGAAGTTCCTGGAGACCGATATTCCGGTATTCGGCATCTGCCTCGGCCATCAACTGCTGGCGCTGGCGAGCGGCGCGAAGACCGTGAAGATGAAGTTCGGCCACCACGGCGGCAACCATCCGGTAAAAGATATGGATAACAACGTGGTGATGATCACCGCGCAGAACCACGGTTTTGCGGTGGATGAAGCGTCTATGCCCGCTAACCTGCGCGTGACCCACAAGTCGCTGTTCGACGGCACCCTGCAGGGCATTCACCGTACCGACAAACCGGCGTTCAGCTTCCAGGGGCATCCGGAAGCGAGCCCTGGCCCGCACGATGCCGCACCGCTGTTCGACCATTTTATCGAATTAATTGAGCAGTACCGTCAGTCCGCGAAATAATCAGGAGTTAAGAGAGCCATGCCAAAACGTACAGATATAAAAAGCATCCTGATTCTGGGCGCGGGCCCGATTGTTATCGGTCAGGCGTGTGAGTTTGACTACTCCGGCGCCCAGGCGTGTAAAGCGCTGCGCGAAGAGGGTTACCGCGTCATCCTGGTGAACTCTAACCCGGCTACCATCATGACCGACCCGGAAATGGCCGATGCCACCTACATCGAGCCGATTCACTGGGAAGTGGTGCGCAAGATTATTGAGAAAGAGCGTCCGGATGCGGTTCTGCCGACCATGGGCGGCCAGACGGCGCTGAACTGCGCGCTGGAGCTGGAGCGTCAGGGCGTGCTTGAAGAATTCGGCGTGACCATGATTGGCGCGACCGCCGATGCGATTGATAAAGCCGAAGACCGCCGCCGTTTCGACGTGGCGATGAAGAAAATCGGCCTCGACACCGCGCGTTCCGGTATCGCGCATACTATGGAAGAAGCGCTGGCGGTTGCCGCTGACGTTGGCTTCCCATGCATCATCCGTCCCTCCTTTACCATGGGCGGCACCGGCGGCGGTATCGCCTATAACCGCGAAGAGTTCGAAGAGATTTGCGAGCGCGGGCTGGATCTCTCCCCAACCAATGAACTGCTGATTGATGAATCGCTGATTGGCTGGAAAGAGTACGAGATGGAAGTGGTGCGTGATAAAAACGACAACTGTATCATCGTCTGCTCTATCGAAAACTTTGACGCCATGGGCATCCATACCGGTGACTCCATCACCGTTGCGCCGGCGCAGACCCTGACCGATAAAGAATACCAAATCATGCGTAACGCCTCGATGGCGGTACTGCGTGAAATCGGCGTAGAAACCGGCGGCTCCAACGTTCAGTTCTCGGTGAACCCGAAAGATGGTCGCCTGATCGTTATCGAAATGAACCCGCGCGTCTCCCGCTCCTCGGCGCTGGCCTCGAAAGCCACCGGCTTCCCGATCGCTAAAGTGGCGGCGAAGCTGGCGGTTGGTTACACCCTTGATGAGCTGATGAACGATATCACCGGCGGCCGCACCCCGGCGTCGTTTGAGCCGTCCATCGACTACGTCGTGACTAAAATCCCGCGCTTCAACTTCGAAAAATTCGTCGGCGCCAACGACCGCCTGACCACCCAGATGAAATCTGTCGGTGAAGTGATGGCGATTGGCCGCACGCAGCAGGAATCCCTGCAAAAAGCGCTGCGCGGCCTGGAAGTGGGCGCGACCGGTTTCGACCCAAAAGTGAGCCTCGATGACCCGGAAGCGCTAACCAAAATTCGCCTCGAGCTGAAAGATGCTGGCGCTGAGCGTATCTGGTACATCGCCGATGCCTTCCGCGCGGGCCTCTCCGTCGACGGCGTTTTCAACCTGACCAATATCGACCGCTGGTTCCTGGTGCAGATTGAAGAGCTGGTGCGTCTGGAAGAGAAAGTGGCTGAAGTCGGTATTACCGGCCTCGACGCCGACTTCCTGCGTCAGCTTAAGCGCAAAGGCTTTGCCGATGCGCGTCTGGCGAAGCTGGCTGGCGTGCGCGAAGCGGAAATCCGCAAGCTGCGCGACCAGTATGACCTGCACCCGGTCTACAAGCGCGTGGATACCTGCGCGGCGGAATTCGCTACCGACACCGCCTACATGTACTCCACTTATGAAGACGAGTGCGAAGCCAACCCGTCCGTTGACCGCGATAAAATTATGGTGCTCGGCGGCGGCCCGAACCGTATTGGTCAGGGTATCGAGTTTGACTACTGCTGCGTACACGCCTCCCTGGCGCTGCGCGAAGACGGCTACGAGACCATTATGGTCAACTGTAACCCGGAAACCGTCTCCACCGACTACGACACCTCCGACCGTCTCTACTTCGAACCGGTGACGCTGGAAGACGTGCTGGAAATCGTGCGTATCGAGAAGCCTAAAGGCGTTATCGTGCAGTACGGCGGCCAGACGCCGCTGAAGCTGGCGCGCGCGCTGGAAGCGGCTGGCGTGCCGGTTATCGGCACCAGTCCGGATGCTATCGACCGTGCGGAAGACCGCGAGCGCTTCCAGCACGCGGTTGACCGCCTGAAGCTGAAGCAGCCGGCGAACGCCACCGTGACCGCGATCGAAATGGCGGTCGAAAAGGCGAAAGAGATTGGCTACCCGCTGGTGGTGCGTCCGTCCTACGTTCTCGGCGGCCGCGCGATGGAAATCGTCTACGACGAAATCGACCTGCGTCGCTACTTCCAGACCGCCGTCAGCGTCTCTAACGATGCGCCGGTGCTGCTGGACCGCTTCCTTGACGATGCGGTTGAAGTCGACGTCGATGCGATCTGCGACGGCGAAATGGTGCTGATTGGCGGCATCATGGAGCATATCGAGCAGGCGGGCGTGCACTCCGGCGACTCCGCGTGTTCGCTGCCGGCCTACACCCTGAGCCAGGAAATTCAGGACGTGATGCGCGAGCAGGTGCAGAAGCTGGCCTTTGAGCTGCAGGTGCGCGGCCTGATGAACGTGCAGTTTGCGGTCAAAAACAACGAAGTCTACCTGATTGAAGTCAACCCGCGCGCGGCGCGTACCGTGCCGTTCGTCTCGAAAGCCACCGGCGTACCGCTGGCAAAAGTCGCGGCGCGCGTGATGGCGGGCAAAACGCTGGCTCAGCAGGGCGTCACGAAAGAGATCATCCCACCGTACTATTCGGTGAAAGAGGTGGTGCTGCCGTTTAACAAATTCCCGGGCGTCGACCCGCTGTTAGGGCCAGAAATGCGCTCTACCGGTGAAGTCATGGGCGTAGGCCGCACCTTCGCGGAAGCGTTCGCCAAGGCGCAGCTGGGCAGCAACTCGACGATGAAGAAACAGGGACGCGCGCTGCTCTCCGTTCGCGAAGGCGACAAAGAGCGCGTGGTGGATCTGGCGGCAAAACTGCTGAAGTTTGGTTTCGAGCTGGATGCGACCCACGGTACCGCGATTGTGCTGGGCGAAGCCGGCATCAACCCGCGTCTGGTGAACAAGGTGCATGAAGGCCGTCCGCACATTCAGGACCGCATCAAGAATGGTGAATACACCTACATCATCAACACCACCGCGGGCCGCCAGGCGATTGAAGACTCCAAGCTGATTCGCCGCAGCGCCCTGCAGTACAAAGTGCACTACGACACCACGCTGAACGGCGGTTTCGCGACCGCAATGGCGCTGAATGCCAACGCGATGGAAAAAGTGACCTCGGTGCAGGAAATGCACGCGCAGATTAAAAAGTAATATTATCTGCCAGTAAAAGCGCCTCCGGTGGCCAACGCCGGAGGCGCTTTTTTTTGCGTGACGATAAGCCTGGGCGGAATAAAGTGACGCTTCCCGCGGCGCTGAACGTCGAACAAAAACAGGGGATCGGCGTTAACAGGTCACTTCGGAGAGTTCTGGTTTTCTCTCTCCGGACAGTCAGCTAGCCTAAAGTGGTTAGGGTGATAATTAATTTGACTGAATAATGGGAGAGAAACACGATGCAATATAAACCCCTCACTGCTGCTGTTTTCGCCGCTGCCGCGCTTTTTACCGTTGCTGGCTGCTCATCCAATCAGTCGCTAAAAACGACCGACGGCAAAACCATTGTGACCGATGGCAAGCCGCAGGTGGACGATGATACCGGGCTTGTGTCCTACAAAAATGCCGAGACTGGCCGCACCGAGCAGATCAATCGCGATCAGGTTAAATCGATGGATGAACTGGATAACTAAGCGTTCTCCACGGCCCCGTGCGGCGGGGTCATATCTGGCCTTACCTTTGCGCACATCTGGCAGCCCCTCATCCTGAATGAGATTTAAATCACACTTATCACTGTAAGCGGTTCGATTAACTGTCTACACTCTTGCTGATTACAACAAGAGCTAACGCAGGCTAATCAATGATCCTCATAATTTATGCGCACCCTTATCCGCAGCACTCGCATGCGAATAAGCGGATGCTTGAGCAGGCAGGGACGCTTGACGGCGTCGAGATACGCTCTCTCTATCAACTTTACCCCGATTTCAATATCGATATCGCTGCCGAGCAGGCGGCGCTGGCCCGTGCCGATCTCGTCATCTGGCAGCATCCTATGCAGTGGTACAGCGTGCCGCCGCTGCTCAAGCTGTGGATGGACAAAGTGCTGGCGCACGGTTGGGCATACGGGCACAACGGTATCGCGCTGCGCGGTAAATCGCTGATGTGGGCGGTGACCACCGGCGGCGGCGAAAGCCACTTTGATATTGGTTCCTTCCCCGGTTTCGACGTCCTGGCGCAGCCGCTGCAGGCGACCGCGCTGTATTGCGGCATGAAATGGCTGCCGCCGTTCGCGATGCATTGCACTTTTATCTGCGATGACGAAACCCTTCAGGCGCAGGCGCGCCACTACCGTCAACGTTTAATCGAATGGCAGGAGGCGCACAATAATGGATAGCCATACGCTGATACAGGCGCTCATCTATTTAGGATCCGCCGCGCTGATCGTGCCGATTGCCGTACGCCTTGGGCTGGGGTCGGTGCTCGGCTACTTAATTGCCGGCTGTATTATTGGCCCGTGGGGGCTGCGGCTGGTCACCGACGCCGAGTCGATTTTGCACTTTGCGGAAATCGGCGTGGTGCTGATGCTTTTCGTTATCGGTCTTGAGCTGGATCCACAGCGGCTGTGGAAACTGCGCGCCTCGGTGTTCGGCGGAGGGGCGCTGCAGATGGTCGTCTGCGGCGTGCTGATTGGCCTGTTCTGCATGTCGCTGGGTCTGCGCTGGCAGGTTGCCGAGCTGATTGGCATGACCCTGGCGCTCTCCTCAACGGCGATCGCTATGCAGGCGATGAACGAACGTAACCTGACGGTTACCCAGCTGGGCCGCAGCGCCTTTGCGGTGCTGCTGTTCCAGGATATCGCGGCCATTCCTCTGGTGGCGATGATCCCGCTGCTGGCGGCGAGCGGCGGCTCGACGACGCTGGGCGCGTTTGCGCTCTCGGCCCTGAAAGTGGCGGGCGCGCTGGCACTGGTGGTGGCGCTCGGACGCTATTTGACCCGGCCGATGCTGCGTTTTGTCGCGCGCTCCGGCCTGCGTGAAGTCTTCAGCGCCGTGGCGCTGTTCCTGGTATTTGGCTTCGGGCTGCTGCTGGAAGAGGTCGGGCTGTCGATGGCGATGGGGGCCTTCCTCGCCGGCGTGCTGCTGGCGAGCTCGGAGTACCGCCACGCCCTGGAGAGCGATATTGAACCGTTTAAGGGCCTGCTGCTGGGGCTGTTTTTTATCGGCGTCGGGATGTCTATCGACTTCGGTACCCTGGTGACTCATCCGCTGCGGATCCTGATTCTGCTGGTGGGATTCCTGGTGATCAAATCCCTGATGCTGTGGCTGATCGCCCGGCCGTTAGGCGTTCCGCGCGCTCAGCGCCGCTGGTTTGCGGTGCTGCTGGGGCAGGGGAGCGAATTCGCCTTTGTGGTCTTCGGCGCGGCGCAGATGGCCGATGTCCTGGACGGCGAATGGGCGAAGGCGCTGACCCTCGCGGTGGCGCTATCAATGGCGGCCACGCCAATCCTGCTGGTGCTGCTGACCCGCATGGAGAAATCCGCCAGCGGCCAGGAGCGCGAAGCCGATGAAATTGACGAAGAGCAGCCGCGGGTGATTATCGCCGGCTTTGGTCGTTACGGGCAGATCGCCGGCCGCGTACTGCTCTCCAGTGGGGTGAAGATGGTGATTCTCGATCACGATCCTGACCACGTCGACACCCTGCGTAAATTTGATATGAAGGTGTTCTACGGCGATGCGACGCGGGTGGACCTGCTGGAGTCGGCGGGGGCGGAAAAGGCGGAAGTGCTGATTAACGCCATCGACGATCCGCAGACGAACCTGCAGCTGGCGGAGCTGGCAAAAGAGCATTTCCCGCATCTGCAGATCATCTCCCGCGCCCGCGATGTCGATCATTACATCAAGCTGCGCCAGGCCGGGGTCGAAGCGCCGGAGCGTGAAACCTTCGAAGCGGCGCTGAAGTCCGGACGCATGACGCTGGAGGCGCTGGGCCTCGGCGCCTACGAGGCCCGCGAACGGGCCGATCTGTTCCGCCGTTTCAATCTGCAAATGGTGGAAGAGATGGTGGCGATGGCGGAAAATGACGCGGCTTCCCGGGTGGCGGTATTCAAGCGCACCAGCGATATGCTGACCGGCATTATCAACGAAGACCGCAATCATTTATCTCTGGTTCAGCGTCACGGCTGGCAAGGAACGGAAGAGGGACGGCATACCGGTGACATCGCCGATGAGCCGCAAAATAAGCCCTCGGCATAAGGGATAATTTAGGGTGTTACGTTAGCTTTACAAGTAACATTTTGTTTTCGATTTAAATCCTGCCTGGCGGCTCACGGGGCTTACGTGGGCTCGCCAGCAAATCTTAAAATTTTCTGATTCTTTACTCTTCGCCCAGTCGACGAAGTATTACGCTTTCCGTATAGTGGCGACAATTTTTTGCATTCGGGAATTATTCAATGATCAGTCTGATTGCGGCGTTAGCGGTAGATCGCGTCATTGGTATGGAAAACGCCATGCCATGGAATCTGCCTGCCGATCTCGCCTGGTTTAAGCGCAATACCTTAAACAAACCGGTAGTGATGGGACGTCTTACCTGGGAATCCATCGGTCGTCCGTTACCGGGGCGTAAAAATATCGTGATTAGCAGCCAGCCCGGCACCGACGATCGCGTGCAGTGGGTCAAATCGGTCGATGAAGCCATTGCCGCCTGCGGCGACGTGGAAGAGATGATGGTGATCGGCGGCGGACGCGTGTACGAGCAGTTCCTGCCGAAAGCGCACAAGCTCTATCTGACCCATATTGATGCGGAAGTGGAAGGGGATACCCACTTCCCGGATTACGATCCGGATGAGTGGGAGTCGGTATTCAGCGAGTTCCACGATGCGGATGCGCAGAATTCCCATAGCTACTGCTTCGAGATTCTGGAGCGCCGCTAAGGTTTTCCCCGGTGACGTTCGCTCACCGGGGTGACTCTCTTCAGGAGGCGATCGCCTCGCCTTCATCAAGATTGGTCTGCCGGTTCGATCGCTGCGTGAAGTATGTTTTATCTTCCCAGCGCAGGCAGGTCAGATCGCCGCCCCAGCAGCAGCCGGTATCCAGCGCGTAAATCCCTTCCGGCGTGCCTTTCCCTTCCAGCGAAGCCCAATGACCGAAGGCAATGCTGTACTCGCTGGCCACCGGCCCGGGAATAGCAAACCACGGCTTGAGCGGTGCGGGCGCGTTTTCCGGCGCCTCCTTGGCGTACATATCCAGCTGCCCGTTCGGGAAGCAATAGCGCATGCGGGTAAAGGCGTTGGAGATAAAGCGCAGCCGTGCCAGGCCGCTGAGTTCGTTGCTCCAGTTGTTCGGCATATCGCCGTACATCGCATCGAGGAAGAACGGATACGAGTCGCTGGCGAGCACGGCTTCCACATCGCGGGCGCACTGTTTGGCGGTTTCCAGATCCCACTGCGGGGTGATCCCGGCATGGGCCATGACCAGCTTTTTCTCTTCATCGATTTGCATCATCGGCTGACGACGCAGCCAGTTGAGCAGATCGTCGGCGTCCGGCGCTTCGAGCAGCGATTTCAGCCGATCTTTGGGTTTATTGCGGCTAATGCCCGCAAAGACCGCCAGCAGGTGCAGGTCATGATTGCCCAGAACGAGGCGTACGCTATCGCCAAGCTGTTTCACGAAACGCAGTACTTCGAGCGAACCGGGACCGCGCGCGACCAGGTCGCCCGTGAGCCACAGCGTATCAGTCCCAGGGTTAAACTCCACCTGCTCTAATAATGCGATCAGTTCATCGTAGCAACCGTGAACGTCGCCAATAAGGTATGTAGACATGTTTTAATGGATGAGAGTGGGTACTGCGAGACGGAAAACAGGGATTTCGATGGTGAACGGCGCGCCGTTCACATCGATCATCGCATAATGTCCCTGCATGGTGCCCAGCGGCGTTTCAATGACCGCGCCGCTGGTATATTGATATTCGCCGCCGGCCGGAATATGCGGCTGCTCGCCGACCACGCCTTCACCCTGGACTTCGGTCTCACGACCGTGGCCGTTGGTGATAAGCCAGTAGCGGCCAAGAAGCTGAACCTGCGTCCGCCCCAGATTGCGAATGGTCACGGTATAAGCGAAGACGTAGCGCTCTTCTTGCGGGGAAGATTGCGATTCGATGTAGACGCTTTGCACCTGTACACAAACTCGGGGCGAATTAATCATGGTTAGCTCTCCTTGGTGGGCGCGTTCTCAGATAACCAGTTAGCTAGCTGACAGTACTGCGCTACGGAAATATTCTCTGCGCGCTTCGCCGGATCGATGCCCAGTTCGGTCAGAACCTCAACGCTGAACAGGTTGCCGAGACTGTTGCGGATCGTTTTCCGACGCTGGTTAAAGGCTTCCGTCGTGATACGGCTCAGTACGCGCACTTCTTTCACCGGATGCGGCAGCGTGCGGTAAGGCACCAGACGCACCACGGCGGAATCGACTTTAGGCGGCGGCGTAAAGGCGCTCGGCGGAACTTCAAGCACCGGAATGATCTGGCAGTAGTACTGCGCCATTACGCTTAACCGACCATACGCCTTACTGTTCGGCCCGGCAACCAGGCGATTGACGACCTCTTTTTGCAGCATAAAGTGCATATCGGCAATGGCATCAGTATAGCTGAACAGATGGAACATCAGCGGGGTCGAGATGTTGTACGGCAGGTTGCCGAATACGCGCAGCGGCTGGCCCATGCTCTGCGACAGCTCGCCGAAGTTCATGGTCATCGCGTCCTGCTGATAAATCGTCAGCTTAGGTCCGAGGAACGGATGCGTCTGCAGACGAGCGGCCAGGTCGCGGTCCAGCTCGATAACGGTGAGCTGGTCGAGGCGTTCACCGACCGGTTCGGTCAGCGCGGCGAGGCCGGGGCCGATTTCAACAATCGCCTGGCCTTTTTGTGGATTGATGGCCGAGACAATGCTGTCGATCACAAACTGATCGTTGAGAAAGTTTTGCCCGAAGCGTTTACGGGCTAAGTGGCCCTGATGGACTCGATTATTCATTGAGTATTAACAATCATTTTAATGGCGAGATTAAGCGCCGTGATAAAACTGCCGACTTCCGCTTTCCCCTGGCCCGCAAGTTCAAGGGCGGTGCCGTGGTCAACGGAAGTGCGAATAAATGGTAAACCGAGCGTAATGTTCACGCCGCGGCCAAAGCCCTGGTATTTTAGCACGGGCAGGCCCTGATCGTGATACATCGCAAGTACCGCATCGGCATGGTCGAGATATTTCGGCTGAAACAGGGTATCCGCCGGCAGCGGGCCGCTGAGATTCATGCCCTTCGCGCGCATCTCTTCGAGCACCGGAATGATGGTATCGATCTCTTCCGTCCCCATATGGCCGTCTTCACCCGCGTGCGGGTTCAGGCCGCAAACCAGCACGTGCGGGTTGCTGATACCAAATTTGGTGCGCAGATCGTGATCCAGGATAGTGATGATTTCCCGCAGTAGCTCAGGGGTAATCGCATCGCTTATCGCTTTTAGCGGCAGGTGAGTGGTCACCAGCGCCACGCGCAGCGCTTCGGTCGCCAGCATCATCACCACTTTACTGGCCTGCGAGCGCTCTTCAAAGAACTCGGTATGACCGGTAAAGGCGATCCCCGCATCGTTAATAATGCCCTTGTGCACCGGCCCGGTAATCAGCGCGGCGAATTCGCCGTTCAGGCAGCCATCGCAGGCGCGGGCCAGCGTTTCCACCACGTAGCTACCGTTGCTGACGTTGAGCACGCCCGGTTCAACCGGCGCGTTGAGCGCGACGGGGAGAAGGGTCAGGGTGCCTGCACGCTGCGGCGTAGCGGGAGCGGTGGGGTGGTAAGGCAGAAGCGATAAAGGAAGACCGAGCAGGTTCGCCCGGTCAGACAGCAGAGCGCCATCGGCGCAGATCACCAGCTCTACCGGCCAGTCGCGCTGCGCAAGCTGCACAACGAGGTCGGGGCCAATCCCGGCGGGTTCACCGGGAGTGATAACAACTCGATTCATACACGTCATCCTTCAGGCGGTCTCTTACTGGCTGCGCTTCGTCGCCCCCGTCAGAGACCGGGGCGATTTGCTCAGCCGCCTCGATACACCCTGAGCGATGTTGTGTATGAGGCTAATGCAATTAGTTGCTCAGAACCTTCACGTAGGCGCTGGCGCGCTGTTCCTGCATCCAGGTCGCCGCTTCCTCAGAGAACTTACGGTTCATCAGCATGCGGTAAGCGCGATCTTTCTGCGCGGCGTCGGTTCTGTCGACGTTGCGGGTATCCAGCAGCTCAATCAGGTGCCAGCCGAAGGAGGAGTGAACCGGAGCGCTGGTCTGGCCTTTATTGAGGCGCAGAATGGCGTCGCGGAAGGCCGGATCGAAGATATCCGGCGTCGCCCAGCCTAAATCACCGCCCTGGTTGGCAGAGCCCGGATCTTCAGAGAACTCTTTTGCCGCTTTGGCAAAGGTGGTTTTTCCACTCTTAATATCAGCCGCGATCTGCTCCAGCTTCGCGCGAGCCTGATCGTCGTTCATGATCGGCGACGGTTTCAGCAGGATATGGCGAGCGTGAACTTCGGTCACGGAGATGTTCTGGCTGCCGCCGCGCATATCGTTAATTTTCAGGATATGGAAGCCCACGCCGGAACGTATCGGGCCGACGATATCGCCTTTTTTCGCGGTGCTCAGCGCCTGGGCGAAGATGCCCGGCAGTTCCTGAATCCGGCCCCAGCCCATCTGGCCGCCTTTCAGCGCCTGCTGGTCCGCAGAGTAGGTGATAGCCAGTTTGCCAAAGTCCGCGCCGCTGCGCGCCTGCTGAACCACTGAATTCGCCTGATCCTGAGCCTCTGCCACCTGCTCGGACGTTGGGTTTTCCGGCAGCGGGATCAGAATGTGGCTGAGATTCAGCTCGGTGCTGGCGTCGTTCTGATCGCCGATCTGTTTGGCCAGGGTTTCAACTTCCTGCGGCAGAACGGTGATGCGACGACGGACTTCGTTGTTACGTACTTCCGAAATCAGCATCTCTTTACGAATCTGATTACGGTAGGTGCTGTAGTTGATACCGTCATAGGCCAGACGGCTGCGCATCTGATCCATGGTCATGTTGTTTTGTTTGGCGATGTTGGCGATGGCCTGGTCGAGCTGATCGTCAGAGATCTTCACGCCCATTTTCTGGCCCATCTGCAGGACAATCTGGTCCATGATCAGACGCTCAAGGATCTGATGACGCAGGGTGGCGTCATCCGGCAGCTGCTGCCCGGCCTGGCCGGCGTTCAGTTTTACCGATTGCATCAAGCCATCGACGTCGCTTTCAAGAACAACGCCATTATTGACGACAGCCGCTACTTTATCGACAACCTGTGGGGCAGCGAAACTGGTATTCGCGATCATGGCGATACCGAGAAGCAGCGTTTTCCAGTTCTTCATACTTTTTCCATTTCAATTAACCGCAATTGCGGATTACGTGTAAACCAGCCACATCACAGGGAGCTCTGGTACGGTAAAATGTTCGAACGCAGCATCTGCTGGGTGCCGAGACCGTAGTTGGAGCTCAGGCCGCGCAGCTCAATGTTAAAGCCGAAGGTGTTGTCGTATTTGCTTTCGCTGCTGCTGTTATCCCAGCCGTTGATCTTACGTTCATAGCCGACGCGGATAGCGTAGCAGCAGGAGCTATACTGCACCCCTAACATCTGGTTCGCTGACTTTCTGGTATTCGTGTCGTAGTAATACGCGCCGACGACTGCCCAACGATCGACGATTGGCCAGCTGGCGGTCATCCCCACCTGCGAGATACCATCTTTGTACTGCTTAGCGGTGGAATAAGACGGCAGGGTCGCCTGAATGTATTCCGGGCTCGCATAACGATAGTTAAGTTGTACTAAACGGTTTTCGTCGCGACGGTATTCCACGGTTCCGCTGCCGGTTGCGACGTTATCCAGACGCGTATCGTACTGAATTCCCCCGCGTAAACCCCAGTCATCGGCGATGCGCCAGTAGGTATCGCCAGCCCATACCAGTGAACCTCGCGTGTCGTTGTTCTCCCAGTTGATGTTGTCGTCACCGGTACGTGCCTCGGTGAAATAGTAGATTTGACCAACGGAAATATTAAAACGTTCAACGGCGGCGGCATCATAAACGCGAGATGTGACGCCGGTGGAGACCTGGTTGGCGGAAGCGATACGGTCGAGGCCGCTATAGGTACGGTCGCGGAACAGGCCGCTGTAGTCCGACTGCAGCAGGGTTGAGTCGTAGCTGCCGATCTTGCTCTGGTCACGATAGGGGATATACAGATACTGCATCCGCGGTTCAAGCGTCTGGGTATAGTTCTCCTGCATATCGCGCTCGAAAACCATTTTGCCATCGACTTTAAACTGCGGCATGACGCGGTTAACGGAGTCTTTGTAATCGGTACCGTTGGCCGCGTTGTAGTCATCAAGGTTGCTTTGCTGGTAATGGGTTGCCAGCAGTTTTGCCTCAGTATTGATGCTTCCCCAGCCGTTAGACAGCGGCAGATTGATGGTTGGCTCGAAGTGAACGCGCGTTGCTTCCGGCATTCTGCTGTTCGAGTTAACAAAATGCACCGCCTGGCCATAAAGATGGGTATCAAACGGGCCGACATCGTTCTGGTAGTAGTTCACGTCCAGCTGCGGCTCGGCGGAATAGGCGTTGCTTGAGTCGCGGTTAAAGACCTGGAACTGCTTAGTCGATACGGTGGCGTCAAAGTTCTGATTCGCGTAGCCGGCGCTGAGCTTCTGCGTCGCGTAGCCATCGGTACTGGAACCGTATTTAGAGCTGAAGTCGTTAAAGTAGTCCGGGTCGCTGACTTTGGTGTAGTCGGCGTTGAAGCGCCACACCTGGTCTACGACGCCAGAATGGTTCCAGTAGAACAGCCAGCGGCGGCTATTGCTGTCGCCGGAGTGATCGTCCTGGTAAATTTTATCCGAAGGCAGGTAGTCGAACTCGATTAAGCCGGTTCCTGCTTTGGTCAGATAGCGGAATTCGTTCTCCCACATGACGCCGCCGCGCTTGCTCATATAGTGCGGCGTCAGCGTGGCGTCGAAGTTCGGGGCGATGTTCCAGTAGTAAGGAAGATAGAACTCGACGCCGTTTTTGGTGCTGTATTTGGCGTTGGGGATCAGGAAGCCCGAACGACGCTTGTCGCCCACCGGCAGCTGCAGGTAGGGACTATAAAAAATCGGTACGGAACCGAGCTTGAAGCGGGCGTTCCAGATCTCAGCGACCTGTTCTTCTCGGTCGTGGATGACTTCACTGCCGACCACGCTCCAGGTGTCAGAGCCCGGCAAACAGGAGGTGAAGCTGCCGTTTTCTAAGATGGTATAGCGGTTTTCACCGCGCTGTTTCATCAGGTCAGCGGTACCGCGCCCCTGACGGCCAACCATTTGGTAATCGCCCTGCCAGACGTTGGTATCTTTGGTGTTCAGATTCGACCAGGCTTTCGGCCCTTTGAGGATTACCTGATTGTCATCATAGTGAACGTTGCCGAGGGCATCGACCGTGCGCACCGGCTGCGGCTGGCCCGCGGCCTGCTGCTGGTGAAGCTGAACTTCATCGGCCTGCAGTCGGCTGTTCCCCTGATTGATATCAACGTTGCCGGTAAATACGGCGTTATCAGGATAGTTGCCTTTCGCATGATCGGCATCGATCGTCACCGGCAGGTCGTTGGGTTTCCCTTCAACCAAAGGACGATTGTAGCTTGGTACGCCAAGCATACACTGCGTGGCGAGATCGGCAGCGAGGCCCTGTTGGCTATACAAGGCGCTGGCAATCATGGTGGCCAGGAGGCTGGGAATACGTTTTTTCATACGTTGTATTTGTTGTTCCGTCATCGTGTGGCAGCGGCTTGCAAACGGTCAGAGCCTAACGTACTCGTCTAAATCGCGCTAGTGTTAATCCTGCCCGTTTCGAGCCCGAGCGTTAGGCACCGTGTAGAATGACGAGTATGATAAAGCAAATTATAGGCTATGTCCCACAATTGACCGAGGCGTAAACGCTTTGTAACGTGCGGTCAGATATAGCTTAACTGGCGGCAGAGAGATTGGGGAGTCTATGCAGTATTTGGGTAAAATAATTGGCGTTGCGGTTGCGTTGATGATGGGCGGCGGCTTTTGGGGCGTGGTGCTGGGCTTCTTAATCGGGCATATGTTTGACCGCGCGCGCAGCCGCCGGCTGAACGTCTTTGCCAATCAGCAGGAGCGCCAGTCGCTGTTCTTCTCGACGACGTTTGAAGTGATGGGGCATCTGACCAAATCGAAAGGGCGCGTCACCGAAGCCGATATTCAGGTCGCCAATTTGCTGATGGATCGCATGAACCTGCACGGCGAAGCGCGTACCGCGGCCCAGCACGCGTTTCGCGTAGGGAAATCAGATGATTACCCGCTGCGGGAGAAAATGCGTCAGCTGCGCAGCGTTTGCTTCGGGCGTTTTGATTTAATTCGGATGTTTCTGGAAATTCAGCTGCAGGCGGCTTTCGCCGACGGCGAACTGCATCCCAACGAACGTGACGTGCTGTTTGTGATTGCCGACGAGCTGGGCATCTCCCGCGCTCAGTTCGAACAGTTCCTGCGCATGATGCAGGGTGGGGCGCAGTTTGGCGGCGGTTCGCAGCAGCAATCTTACGGCCAGCGCGGCGGCAGCGCCGGCTGGCAGCAGGCGCAGCGTGGGCCAACCCTTGAAGATGCCTGCAATGTGCTGGGCGTCAAACCGACCGATGATGCCGCCACCGTCAAGCGCGCCTATCGTAAGCTGATGAGCGAGCACCATCCGGATAAGCTGGTAGCGAAAGGGCTACCGCCGGAAATGATGGAGATGGCTAAGCAGAAAGCGCAGGAGATCCAGAAAGCCTGGGAGCTGATTAAAGAGCAGCGCGGCTTCTAAACGACCGGCCTCTCCCGGGCGGGAGAGGCGTCACGATGCGCCGGCGGCGCGGCGGTACATACGCCGCGGATGGCCAATCTTGCCGTACAGCATTTCCACCTGCAGAAAGCCGATTTCCACGCAGTGCTCCAGATAGCGACGGGCCGTGGTTTTGCTCAAGCCAGCCTCGCTCACCACGTCATCAACCGAAAAGCAGCGCTCTTCTTCGTCGGTAAACAGGTTCTGCACCAGCGCCAGCGTTTTTTCTTCAATGCCTTTACTGCCGCTATCGGCTCGGTAGTTTTTAGCCTGTAGCTGATACAGAGAATCCACGTTCTGCTGGTCGACGATCTTCCATTCGCGCTGCTGATCGTAGAACTGCACGAACCGTTCAAGGGACTGGCTCAGGCGCTTCCATGATACCGGCTTAAGAATGTAGTCTAAGGCGCCGTTGCGGATTGCCTGGCTACAGGTTTCCATATCGCTGGCGGCGGTGATAAAGATCACCGAGCAGTTAGCATGGGCCATAAGAGGGTCGTTCATCAGGGTGACCCCTTTGCCGTCCGGCAGGTAGTTATCCAGCAGCACCAGCTGCGGCGGTCTGGCGTTGAGTATCTGCCGCGCCTGGGCGAGAGAGGCCGCCGTGCCGGTCAGCCGCATGCGCGGGTGTTTCTGGATAAGCTCGGCGTGCAGCCGCGCCAGTTCGCTTTCATCTTCAACGATCAGGACATCGACCAGGTCATGATGCATAGTGTGTCTCTTCTTGCGGATGGGCTGGCCCGCTGGCGGGAATAAACAGCGTAAAAATCGCCCCGCGCGGCGCGTTGTCGGCCACTTCAATCGTGCCGCCAGCCTGGGTGACATAGCGCTCAATAAGATACAGTCCAATACCGTGATCGCCGCGGGTTTTGGTGGTGACGCCGCGCTCAAATATATGCTCGCGGATCTCCGGGCGAATACCGACGCCGCGATCGGCGACTTCAATCATTAATTCCCGGGCGTTGAGCTGAATCAGGATCTCGACCGGTTCGTGCGGCAGTTCAGCGCGCTGGGTGGCTTCAATGGCGTTATCCAGCAGATTACCGATGATAGAGATAAGCTCGGACTCCATCAACGACGGCAGCGGGCGGTCGATGCGGCAGGCCGGGTCAAAGCTTAGCTCAACCCCTTTTTCCCGCGCGCGGGCGGCTTTACCCAACAGCAGGCCGCACAGCGTCGGCGAATTAAAGTGCGATGAAATAAAGTCCAGCAGCTCCTGGGCATGCTCCGACTGCGCCTGAATATAGCGAATCGCCTCATCATAGTGGCCCATATGCAGCAGGCCGGAGAGGGTCGTCATCCGGTTGAGCTGTTCATGGCGCATGATGCGCAGATTATCAACGTAGCGTTTTACCTGGCTGAGCTGGGCGCTCAGGGAGTTGATTTCATCGCGGTCGCGGAAGGTGATCACCCAGCCCTGTAGCGAATTCTCCAGCATGATTCGCACCCGGCTGGCGAGTACCGTCAGCTGATTAAAACGGCACAGCTCGTCGTGGGTATCGCTTTCGAACATCTCTCCGCCGGCGAAAAACGGCTGCGGCGTAATGACGCTATCGATAGACTTACCGCGGAGCTGGTGCGCGGGCTGGCTCAGTCCGAGCAGGCTGCGGGCGGCGTGGTTTATCACTTCAATACGCCGGTGATGGTCAATCACGATCACCCCTTCGTATATCGATTCCATCATCGCTTTTTGCTGACGCACCAGCAGGCCGATTTCGCGCGGCTCCAGCGAGAAAATTTGTTTCTTAATGCTGCGGGTGAAGTACCAGGAGAAGATAAACAGCGCGATAAGCAGCAGCACCGCGGCGATGAAGATATTGATGACTTTTGCCAGCGTGATGCTGTCGAGATAGCTGGTGAGGTAGCCGACGGAGACAATGCCAACGACCCGACCCGCGTTATCGAAAATGGGCGCTTTGCTGCGCAGGGAAATACCGAGTCCCCCTTTACGGATGGTGGTCGTGCTTTTCCCCTCAAGTACCGGCTGGTTATCGCCGCCAACCAGCCGCGTGCCGACCCACTCCGGATGGACAGAGTGAAACAGATGCACGCCCCGCTTATCGCCAATGACGATAAAACTGGCGTCGCTGTGGGCGGCGATATTTTGCATAAAAGGCTTTATCGCCAGCGCGTCTTCACGGGCCACCTGCTGACGTAAATCCGGCATCAGCGCGATTTCTTCTGCCTGTATTTTCGCGCGGGCGCTCATTTCCTGATAAAGCTGATGGCTGGCGTCGAAATAGTAATACACGCCCAGCAGCGCAAACAGCACTGAGAAAAAAGCGACCAGCGAAATGAACAGCTTAAACTGAAATGAAACCTTCATAAGTATAATGCACAGTATCAGGGATACGGCAGCGTATCATTTTTTCGCCGCCGGCATCGTGGCTGAGGAAAACCGGTGAACGTCACAAGAGCGTCCGGGAACCAGAATTATCCGCTGGCGGGGAATTTATCAAGGTTAATCAGGCGCTGGATTTAAAAACCTTAAAAACCACGGCAATAAATCAGATAAATATCACATAAATAATAGAAACCATAAAAACCATAGTGACCATTAAAACTTCGTTTTTAATCTGGTGAATCTCACATTAACTCCGCGCGTGGCCCTCTAACCTGAAAAGTAATAATAACCAGAGGGCTTAATTATGAGCACCACAGACAATGCATTCTCTGCAACCATCGACCCTATTAATACGCCGAAACCCGCGCTTAAGCAGCGCTGGTGGCATATCCTCGATAACTGGAAAGTCGGTATTATCCCGCTGCCGCTCTTTTTGCTGGCCGGCGGCCTGATCGCGCTGGACTGCCTGGGCGGCAAGCTGCCGAGCGATATCGTCGTGATGGTAGCGACGCTGGCCTTTTTCGGCTTTGCCTGCGGCGAATTCGGTAAACGGCTGCCGGTTCTGGGCAAGCTCGGTGCGGCGGCCATCTGCGCGACCTTTATCCCTTCTGCGCTGGTGCATTACGGCCTGCTGCCGGAGGTGGTGGTGGAGTCGACCACCAAATTCTACAAGTCGACCAACATTCTTTATCTTTATATCTGCTGCATAATCGTCGGCAGCATTATGAGCATGAACCGAACCACCCTGATTCAGGGCTTTCTGCGGATTTTCTTCCCGATGCTGTGCGGCGAAATCGTCGGCATGGTGGTCGGCGTGGGCGTCGGTACCGCGCTGGGACTGGAGCCGTTTCAGGTGTTCTTCTTTATCGTCCTGCCGATCATGGCCGGTGGCGTCGGCGAGGGGGCTATCCCACTGTCGATTGGCTACGCCGCGCTGATGCATATGGATCAGGGCGTGGCGCTTGGGCGCGTGCTGCCGATGGTGATGCTGGGCAGCCTGACGGCGATTGTGATCTCCGGCTGTTTGAACCAACTGGGCAAGCGTTTCCCGCATTTGACCGGGGAGGGGCAGCTGATGCCGAACCGCCGCAACGAGACGCATCGCGAAACGCCCGCCGAGGGCAAAATGGACGTGACGACGCTGGCCTCCGGCGCGCTGCTGGCGGTGCTGCTCTATATGCTGGGTATGCTGGGGCAGAAGACCATCGGCCTGCCCGCGCCGGTGGGCATGCTGTTCCTCGCGGTGCTGCTGAAGCTGGTGAACGGCGTCTCTCCGCGCCTGCAGGAGGGCTCGCAGATGGTGTATAAGTTCTTCCGCACGGCGGTCACCTATCCGATTCTGTTTGCCGTCGGCGTGGCGATCACCCCCTGGCAGGAGCTGGTCAACGCCTTTACCGTGACCAACTTGCTGGTGATTATCAGCACCGTAACGGCGCTGGTGGCGACCGGTTTCCTGGTCGGCAAAAAGATTGGTATGTACCCGATTGACGTGGCGATTGTCTCCTGCTGCCAGAGCGGTCAGGGCGGTACCGGCGACGTGGCGATTCTGACCTCCGGCAACCGCATGAACCTGATGCCGTTCGCGCAGATTGCAACCCGGATCGGCGGCGCGATTAATGTTTCGCTGGGTCTGCTGTTCCTCAGTCACTTTCTGGCCTGATTTAACTTTTTTATAACCGCTAAGTCTGCTTTTTCGTGCTAAATGGCGCAGAAAATATCTGCGCCCCGTCTCCAAAACAGGGATCGTTTAGCGATACAATCAGCGCCGTTATTCGCGACTGCGACGGCAGCCTGTCCGCTGCCTTTTATTAAGTGAGGAGAGAACAAATGTCAGTGGATACTCTCGCCCGTGAGGGCGTAAGCATGGAAGCGCTGCTGGCGGCGAAAGAGCAGCGCGCCGCGCGCCAGGCCGACTGGTTAGCCCATTATCAGCGGCCGGTGATTTCGCTGACCCTGGTGACGCCGGGCGCGGTGAAAGACAGCATTCGCTACCGTAATATGATGGGGGTGGCGCTGCAGGCCTGCGATCAGATGCTGTGGAAACACCGCTGGCAGACGCTGGATCGCCAGGTGCTGTGGCTGCCGACCGGGCCGGAAGCGCTGTGGTGCGTCGATCACGCCGCCAGTGAAATCAAAGCCTTCTGTACCGATCTCGAGCATACTCATCCGCTGGGCCGCCTGTGGGATATTGACGTCATTTGCCCGAAAAATGGCCTGGTAGGCCGTCAGTCAATGGGGGAGAACCAGCGCCGCTGCCTGCTGTGCGACGAGCCCGCGCACGCCTGCGCGCGCAGCCGCCGTCATGACACCGGGCAGGTGGTGGCCCGCGTTGAGCAGATGATTGATGCGTGGTTTGCCCGCGACTGACGCCCGTTTTCCGCGACATTGATGAGCGAGGAGTAGCCCGGGTGAGCCGCTGGCGGCACGACCCGGGACAGAGAGGTACGGTCAGAAGTCGATCGGCGCGCGAAACGTCATCGTATTACCGAAAGCGGGGTGGGTGATGGTCAGCGTTTCGGCGTGCAGCAGCAGACGCGGCGCCATGGCCAGCGCTTCCGGCGACGCATAAAAGCGGTCGCCAAGAATCGGATGGCCCAGCGCCAGCATATGCACGCGCAGCTGATGCGAACGCCCGGTAATCGGCTTCAGGCGCACGCGGGCGGTGTTGTCCGCCGCCAACTCCAGCACTTCATACTCGGTTTGCGCCGCTTTGCCGGTTTCGTAACACACCTTCTGCTTTGGCCGGTTCGGCCAGTCGCAAATCAGCGGTAAATCCACCAGACCCTCGGTTTTCTCCGGATGCCCCCAGACGCGGGCGACGTACTGCTTTTTCGGCTCCCGTTCGCGGAACTGCCGCTTCAGCTCGCGCTCCGCCGCTTTGGTCAGGGCCACCACAATCACGCCGCTGGTCGCCATATCCAGCCGGTGCACCGACTCGGCCTGCGGGAAGTCGCGCTGAACGCGCGCCATCACGCTGTCTTTGTGCTCGGCAAGCCGGCCCGGCACGGACAACAGGCCGCTTGGCTTGTTGACCACCATAATGTGCTCATCCTGGTAAAGAATAACCAGCCAGGGATCCTGCGGCGGATTGTAGTTTTCCATCGCCATATTCGCGTTCCGTTACTGGTGGGTGACGACGATTAAGCGCAGCGCATCAAGACGCCAGCCTGCTTGAGCCAGCGCGTCCATCACCTGCTGACGATTGCTCTCGATAGCCGCCAGTTCATCATCGCGGATGTTCGGGTTCACGGCGCGTAGCGCTTCAAGGCGCGACAGCTCGGCCGTCAGCTTATCGTCGGCTTCTTTACGCGCGGCGTCGATCAGCGCCTGGGCCACTTTGGCTACCTGGCCTTCGCCCTGCTGTAAAATCGCGTGGACGTCCTGCTGGACGGCGTTGACCAGCTTGCTGCCGGTGTGGCGGTTAACCGCGCTCAGCTGGCGATTGAAGCTTTCGAACTCTACCTGACCGGCGAGGTTGTTGCCGTTTTTGTCGAGCAGCATGCGCACCGGCGTCGGCGGCAGGAAGCGGTTGAGCTGCAGATGCTTCGGCGCCTGCGCTTCAACGACGTAAATCAGCTCCAGCAGCAGAGTACCGACCGGCAGCGCTTTATTCTTCAGCAGCGAAATGGTGCTGCTGCCGGTATCACCGGAGAGGATCAGATCCAGACCGTTGATAATCAGCGGATGCTCCCAGGTGATGAACTGCGCGTCTTCGCGGGACAGGGCGACGTCACGCTCAAAGGTAATGGTGCAGCCATCTTCCGGCAGGCCCGGGAAATCCGGGACCAGCATATGGTCGGAGGGGGTCAGGACAATCAGATTCTCACCGCGATCGTCCTGGTTGATGCCGACGATATCAAACAGGTTCATGGAGAAGGCGATCAGGCTGGTGTCGTCATCCTGTTCTTCAATGCTTTCCGCAAGCTGCTGGGCTTTTTCTCCGCCGTTGGAGTGGATCTCCAGCAGACGGTCGCGGCCCTGTTCCAGCTGCGCTTTCAGCGCTTCATGCTGCTGGCGGCAGGCTTTGATCAAGTCGTCGAAGCCGTCGGTATTTTCCGGCGTGGCAAGATAGTTGATCAGTTCGTTATGCACGCTGTCGTAGACGGTACGGCCGGTCGGGCAGGTGTGCTCGAACGCGTCCAGACCTTCGTGATACCAGCGCACCAGCACCGACTGGGCGGTTCTTTCCAGATAGGGAACGTGGATCTGAATATCGTGAGCCTGGCCGATACGGTCAAGACGGCCGATACGCTGCTCCAGCAGATCCGGGTTGAACGGCAGGTCGAACATCACCAGATTGCTGGCGAACTGGAAGTTGCGGCCTTCGGAGCCGATCTCAGAACACAGCAGCACCTGAGCGCCGGTATCTTCCTCGGCGAACCAGGCGGCAGCGCGGTCGCGTTCGATAATCGACATCCCTTCGTGGAACACCGCGGCGCGAATGCCTTCGCGCTCGCGCAGGACCTGCTCCAGCTGCAGCGCGGTGGCCGCTTTGGCGCAGATGACCAGCACTTTCTGCGAGCGGTGGCTGGTGAGATGGCCCATCAGCCACTCAACGCGCGGGTCGAAGTTCCACCAGGTGCCGGTATCGCCTTCAAACTCTTGATAAATCTGCTCCGGATAGAGCATATCGCGGGCGCGCTCTTCGGCGGTTTTACGGGCGCCCATAATGCCGGAAACCTTAATGGCCGTCTGGTACTGGGTCGGCAGCGGCAGACGAATTGTATGCAGCTCGCGTTTCGGGAAACCTTTGACGCCGTTACGGGTGTTGCGGAACAGCACGCGGCTGGTACCGTGGCGGTCCATCAGCATCGACACCAGCTCCTGACGAGCGGCCTGGGCATCATCGCGATCGCTGTTGGCGGCCTGCAATAATGGTTCAATATCCTGTTCGCCGATCAGATCGCTCAGCGCGTTCAGCTCGGCGTCGTTCAGTTTATTCCCGGCCAGCAGCAGGGCGACCGCGTCGGCAACCGGACGGTAGTTCTGCTGCTCTTCAACAAACTGGGCGAAGTCGTGGAAACGGTTGGGGTCGAGCAGGCGCAGGCGGGCGAAGTGGCTCTCCATTCCCAGCTGCTCCGGTGTCGCGGTGAGTAGCAGAATGCCCGGCACGCATTCGGCCAGCTGTTCTATAGCCTGATATTCCCGGCTCGGGGCGTCTTCGCTCCAGACCAGGTGGTGCGCTTCATCAACGACCATCAGATCCCATTCGGCTTCGCACAGGTGTTCCAGGCGCTGCTTGCTGCGGCGCACGAAATCCAGCGAACAGATCACCAGCTGTTCGGTTTCGAACGGGTTAATTGCGTCGTGCTGCGCTTCGGCGTAGCGCTCATCGTCAAACAGCGAGAAGCGCAGGTTAAAGCGGCGCAGCATTTCCACCAGCCACTGGTGCTGCAGGGTTTCCGGGACGACGATCAGAACGCGTTCGGCGGCGCCGGAGAGCAGCTGCTGATGCAGGATCATCCCGGCTTCAATGGTTTTACCTAAACCTACTTCGTCCGCCAGCAGGACGCGCGGCGCGTGGCGGCGGCCAACGTCGTGGGCGATATTCAGCTGATGCGGGATCAGGCTGGTGCGCTGGCCGCGCAGGCCGCTCCACGGCATGCGGTACTGCTCGCTCTGGAATTTACGCGCGCGATAGCGCAGGGCGAAACGATCCATGCGGTCGATCTGTCCGGCGAACAGACGGTCCTGCGGTTTGCTGAAGACCAGCTTGCTGTCGAGGAGCACTTCACGCAGGGTAACGTTGGCTTCCTGGGTATCGAGGCGGGTACCGGTGTAGGCCAGCAGACCGTTCTCTTCATTAACTTCGTCAACCTGGAGCTGCCAGCCTTCATGGCTGGTGATGGTATCGCCCGGGTTAAACATCACGCGGGTGATTGGGGAGTCGTTGCGTGCGTACAGACGGTTTTCGCCGATGGCGGGGAAAAGCAGGGTCACCATGCGCGCGTCCAGCGCAACGACCGTCCCTAATCCCAGTTCGCTTTCTGTGTCGCTAATCCAGCGTTGACCAAGTGTAAAAGGCATATATGTTCGGCTCTTTAGTTCTTTGATTGCAGGCAATAGTTGAGCATCTCCATGGAGAATCGGAGATACGTCAAAATTGGGTCCAGGAATGGAAAGGGCGCTATATTACTGGATGGCGGAACGTTCGTCACGTCCTCCTCACCCTTCATTTTGCGGCTTTTGCGCCAGCGGAATAAGTGAGAAAAAATCAAAATAGCCCCAGCTGCCCCGTCACTATTGTAGCAAAATCGTCGTCGACAAAGGGAAGTATTCCTTCGGCGACAGGCTCTAATTGCTTAGAAAGATAGTGTTCATAATCCAGCGGTGATTGCTGATAATCCACCGGCTCCGGCCCGCCGGTGGTCCAGACGTATTTAATGCTGCCGCGCTGCTGATACTGCTGCGGCCTGCCCAGCCTGACGTTTTGCTCATCAGCGAGCCTGGCCGCGCGCACGTGCGGCGGCACGTTGCGCTGATACTCCGCCAGCGGACGGCGCAGGCGCTTGCGGTAGACCAGCCGATCGTCAAGCTCGCCGTTCATCAGCTTATCAATGGTTTCGCGCACGTAATCGCGATAGGGCTGATGGCGGAAAATGCGCAGATAAAGCTCCTGCTGAAACTGCTGGGCCAGCGGCGTCCAGTCGGTGCGTACCGTCTCCAGCCCTTTAAACACCATGCGCTGCTCGCTGCCTTCCTGAATCATCCCGGCGTAGCGCTTTTTACTGCCGGTATCCGCGCCGCGAATGGTAGGCATGAGAAAGCGGCAGAAGTGGGTTTCAAACTCCAGCTCGAGGGTACTGACAAGCCCCTCTTTGCTTAGCTCCGCCGCCCACCATTCGTTGACGAAGGCCACCAGCGAGCGGCCAATGCTGCTGGCTTCCTCTTCGCTGTGGGACCGTTTGAGCCACACGAAGGTGGAGTCGGTATCGCCGTAGATGACGTCATAGCCCTGGGATTCAATCAGCGCTTTGGTCTGGCGCATAATCGCGTGGCCGCGCATGGTAATGGATGAGGCCAGACGCGGATCGAAAAAGCGGCAGGCGCTGGTACCGAGCACGCCGTAGAAGGCGTTCATAATGATCTTCAGCGCCTGCGACAGCGGTTTGTTTTTATGCTGTTTGGCCTCGTCGCGCCCGTGCCAGATTTGCCCGACGATCCCCGGCAGGCAGTGTTTTTCTCGCGAGAAGCGCGCGCCGAGAAAGCCTTCGGTGCTGTGGGCGTCATCGGGCTGCGCCAGACCTTCCACCAGCCCCACCGGGTCGATCAGAAAGGTGCGGATAATCGATGGGTAAAGGCTTTTGTAGTCCAGCACCAGCACCGAGTCGTAGAGACCGGGGCGGGAGTCCATCACGTAGCCGCCGGGGCTGGCCTGCGGCGGCACTTCACCGAGGTTCGGCGCGACGTAGCCGAGCCGGTGCATGCGCGGGAAATAGAGATGGCTGAAGGCGGCGACCGAACCGCCGTGGCGATCCGCAGGCAGGCCGTTGACCGTCGCGCGCTCCACCAAAAACGGCATGATCTCGGTTTTGTGGAAGATGCGCGTGACCAGCTCGCAGTCCTGCAGGTTATAGGTGGCCAGCGCCGGTTTATCCTGGTGAAAGCGGCGATCGATTTCATCCATCCGATCCCAGGGATTATCAATGGCTTTGCCCTCGCCGAGCAGCTCGCGGGCGACCGACTCCAGCGCAAAAGAGGAGAAGTTCCAGAACGCGGATTTCAGCGCCTCAATGCCATCGATAATCAGGCGGCCGTTGGCCTGAGCAAAGAAGACGCCATTCTTAAAACCGTGTTCGCGCCACTCCAGTTCGCTGTTGCCGCGGCCGAGCAGCAGTGGGATGCGATAGCGCTCGGCGTGCTTTTGCAGGACGCGTAAATCAAACTGCACCACGTTCCAGCCGATCAGCACGTCCGGGTCGTGGGCGGCAAACCAGGCGTTAAGCTTTTCCAGCAGCAGCGGGCGGCTGGCGACGTACACCAGTTCGAAATCGACGGCAGGCGGGGTGGCCGGTTCCGGCCCTAACATATAGACGACCCGCTGGCCGCAGCCTTCAAGGCCGATACAGTAGAGCTCGCCGTGGCGGCTGGTTTCGATGTCCAGCGACACCCACTTCAGGGGCGGCCGGTAGTGGGGATTGGGCTTCATCCGCGCGTTGACCAGCCGCTGGCCGCGCGCCTCGCCTTCAACCCACACCGGGGCGGTGATAAAGCGCTCCATCAGATAGCGCTCCGGGGGGCGAACGTCGCCTTCATATACCTTGACGCCGTTTTCGCGCAGCTTTTTTTCCAGCCGCATCAGCTGGCGGTGAGCGCGGCAGTAGAGGCCAAAGACCCGCTGGCGATGAAAATCTTGCAGAGTGAGCGCAGCAAGGCGATGGCCGTTTTCGCCCTGCAGCAGGCGTTCAGCCTGCGGGCGCTGCGATTCGGGAATGAACGCGACGGATTCCTGCGGCGGCAGGGTGACCTCAAGCGGGCCGTCATCGGTCGCCAGCCAGAACGTCAGTTCGGTGCCCTGCGGGGTATCCCGCCAGTGACGGGTGAGTAAAAAACCTGCTCGTGGCTGCGTCACGCCGTGCTCTCATCAGTAAAAACCAGGCCTGATTATAGCCTGGTTCACCGAATGATGCTGGGGTTTTATACAGGTGTGGTGCGCGCTATCTCCCGGATTGCGGCGTTAACGCTTAGCCGGACTATCAGCCTGTATCCCGGCTAAGCGCAGCGCGAGCCGGGAATGCTGCGGCGTTACTGCCCGTAATAGGCTTTCGCGCCGTGCTTGCGCAGATAGTGTTTATCCAGCAGCGTTTGCTGCATCTCCGGCAGCTGCGGCGCCAGCTGGCGGCAGAAGATGCCCATATAGGCGATCTCTTCCAGCACAATAGCGTTATGCACCGCGTCTTCGGCGTTTTTCCCCCAGGCAAACGGGCCGTGCGAGTGCACCAGCACGCCGGGCATTTGCGCCGGATCGATGCCTTTCTCACGGAAGGTTTCAACGATCACTTCGCCGGTTTGCCATTCGTACTCGCCGTTGATCTCATCGTCGGTCATCAAACGGGTACAGGGGACCGCGCCGTAGAAATAGTCGGCGTGGGTGGTGCCGGTAGCGGGAATCGACTGTCCGGCCTGCGCCCAGATGGTGGCGTGACGCGAATGGGTATGAACAATGCCGCCCAGCGTCGGGAATGCCTGATACAGCAGACGGTGGGTTGGCGTATCCGACGAAGGCTTTTTCTTGCCTTCCACCACTTCGCCGGTCTCCAGGCTGACCACCACCATATCCTCGGCGGTCATGACGCTGTAGTCGACGCCGGAGGGTTTAATCACCAGTACGCCCCGTTCCCGGTCGACGGCGCTGACGTTACCCCAGGTGAGGGTAACCAGATTGTGCTTTGGCAGGGCCAGGTTGGCTTCGAGAACCTGGCGTTTGAGATCTTCTAACATACTGTGCTCCGAATTGCTGGCGAGTCAGTTCCCCTCACCCGCACCCTCAGGGAGAGGGTGAGGGGACGGCCCCTTAGCGTTTTGAACCGTAATACACTTCGTTCCAGCGCAGCGCGTCCTTGAAGGAGGGCAGACGGGTTTCGTTATCAATCACGGTCAGCTCGATATCCTGCAGCTCAGCAAACTGGCGCATATCGTCGAGGGTGAGCGCATGGCTGAAGACGGTGTGGTGCGCGCCGCCAGCGATGATCCAGGCTTCGGACGCGGTGCGCAGATCCGGATGCGCTTTCCACAAGGCGTTGGCCACCGGCAGCTTCGGCAGTTCGTGCGGCGTTTTCACCGTTTCAATGGTGTTCACCAGCAGACGATAGCGATCGCCGAGATCGATCAGGCTGGCGACGATCGCCGGGCCGGTCTGGGTGTTAAAGATGATGCGCGCCGGATCGGCTTTCCCGCCGATGCCCAGCGGCTGCACGTCGAGAATCGGTTTTTCAGGGGTGGCGATGGTCGGGCAGACTTCCAGCATATGCGAGCCCAGCGCCAGATCGTTGCCTTTCTCGAAGTGGTAGGTGTAATCCTCCATAAAGGAGGTGCCGCCCTGCAGACCGGTTGCCATCACCTTCATGATGCGAAGCAGAGCGGCGGTTTTCCAGTCGCCCTCGCCCGCAAAGCCGTAGCCCTGCTGCATCAGACGCTGCACGGCGAGACCCGGAAGCTGTTTCAGGCCGTGTAAATCTTCAAAGGTGGTGGTGAACGCGTGGAAGCCGCCCTGTTCCAGGAAGCGCTTCATCCCCAGCTCAATGCGCGCGGCATCGAGAAGGTTCTGCCGCTTATCGCCGTGGATTTGCACCGCGGGGGTCAGGCGATAGCTGCTTTCGTACTCATCCACCAGGGCGCTGATTTCACCGTCGGTGACCGCATTGACGACCTGCACCAGATCGCCCACCGCCCAGGTGTTAACCGAGAAGCCAAACTTAATCTGCGCGGCGACTTTATCCCCGTCGGTGACCGCCACTTCGCGCATGTTATCGCCGAAACGGCACACTTTCAGGTGGCGGGTATCCTGTTTAGAGACCGCCTGGCGCATCCACGCGCCGATGCGCTGATGGGCTTCTTTATCCTGCCAGTGGCCGGTCACCACGCTGTGCTGCTGACGCATGCGGGCACCGATGAAGCCAAATTCGCGGCCGCCGTGGGCGGTCTGGTTCAGGTTCATAAAGTCCATATCGATGCTGTCCCACGGCAGGGCCGCGTTGAACTGGGTATGGAACTGCATCAGCGGTTTATTCAGGATCGTGAGGCCATTGATCCACATTTTCGCCGGCGAGAAGGTATGCAGCCACACCACCATCCCGGCGCACTTATCATCGTAGTTTGCGTCGCGGCAGATATGGGTGATCTCATCCGGCGTGGTACCCAACGGCTTAAGCACCAGTTTGCACGGCAGTTTGGCTTCCGCATTCAGGCTGTTCACCACATGTTCTGCGTGCTTTGTCACCTGACGTAGCGCTTCAGGGCCGTACAGATGCTGGCTACCGATAACGAACCACACTTCATAGTTATTAAAAATCGTCATTTTTATGTCCTTAATGGGTGAGGGCTGCCTGAGATTGCGGCGCGGATTCCGCTTTTGCAGTCGAAGGGAGATAACGTTGTTCCGCGCTGAGCGACCACTGCTGGTAGCGCTGATAGAGTTGTTCGAAGCGTTGCGCCTGCGCCGGACGAGGCTGCAGGGTACTTTCCACCTGGCTGGCCATGTTTTCCTGCGCGGCAGGGATATCGCGGTATACGCCGGCGGCAACGGCGGCGAAGATAGCCGCGCCCAGGGCGCAGCACTGATCGGACGCGACGATTTGCAGCGGGCGATTCAGCACATCGCAGCAGGCCTGCATGATCACCGGGTTTTTGCGCGCGATGCCGCCGAGCGCCATCACGTTATTGACCGGGATCCCCTGTTCGGTGAAGCACTCCATAATGGCGCGGGCGCCAAAAGCGGTGGCGGCAATCAGTCCGCCGAACAGCGCCGGGGCGTCGGTGGCAAGGTTCAGATCGGTAATGACCCCTTTCAGACGCTGGTTGGCATTCGGCGTACGGCGGCCGTTAAACCAGTCCAGCACCACCGGCAGGTGGTCAAGAGACGGATTTTTTGCCCATGCGTCGGTCAGCGCGGGCAGCAGCTGTTTCTGGCTGGCTTTGATCTGCTCTTTGAGTTCCGGGTGGGCCTGCGCCAGCTGCTCCAGCGGCCAGCCGAGAATGCGGCCAAACCAGGCGTAGATGTCGCCAAAAGCGGATTGCCCCGCTTCCATACCGATAAAGTCAGGTACGACGCTGCCGTCGACCTGGCCGCAAATCCCTTTCACCGTGCGCTCGCCAACGCTCTGTTTATCGGCGATCAGAATGTCGCAGGTGGAGGTGCCGATAACTTTGACCAGCGCATTTGGCTGCGCACCGGCGCCGACGGCGCCCATATGGCAGTCGAATGCGCCGCCGGAGATGGCGACGGTTTGCGGCAGGCCCAGGCGCGCGGCCCATTCGGCGGTGAGCGTGCCGACCGGGATATCCGCAGTCCAGGTATCGCTGAACATCGGGTAGGCCAGGCTCTGGTTGATTATCGGGTCGAGTTCATCGAAGAAACCGGCAGGCGGCAGTCCGCCCCAGCCTTCATGCCACAGGGATTTGTGCCCGGCGCTGCAGCGGCCGCGACGAATATCCTGCGGGCGGGTGGTCCCGGAAAGCAGGGCCGGCACCCAGTCGCACAGCTCAATCCACGACGCGGCGGCCTCGGCAACGGCGCTGTCCTGGCGGGTCACGTGAAGGATCTTGGCCCAGAACCATTCGCTGGAGTAGATGCCGCCGATATAGCGGGAGTAATCCTCTTTGCCCGGCTGGTGGCACAGACGGGTAATCTCCTCCGCCTCCTCCACCGCGGTATGGTCCTTCCACAGCACGAACATGGCGTTGGGGTTGCTGGCGAATTCGTCGCGCAGCGCCAGCACGTTGCCGTCTGCGTCGATGGGCGCGGGGGTGGAGCCGGTGCTGTCAACGCCGATACCCACCACGGCAGCGCGCTGTTCGGCGCTAAGCGCGGCGAGGACGCTTTTCAGCGCGGCTTCCATTGATTCGATATAGTCGCGTGGATGATGGCGGAACTGGTTGTTCGAACCATCGCAAAATAGCCCCTCCTGCCAGCGCGGATACCACTCGACGCTTGCGGCGAGCTCTTCGCCGGTCGCGCACTCTACCGCCAGGGCGCGTACTGAATCACTGCCAAAATCGAGGCCAATCGCAATTGCCATACTGTTACTCCATGCTAAAAATCATTCATGGTGAAACAGTAGATATCTGGGCTGAAAACCGTCAGGCCGTATTCGCTAATCTTATGGACTATATTGCTGTGACGTCGCAAAGTGTGACGCCGTGCAAATATTCAATGTGGACTTTCCTGCCGTCTTTATAGACACTTCAGTTATGCGCTGAAAGCGCCTGAACTGTGCGCCGTGCTCAGTTTTTATCGAGAAGAGGCGGGTTTTAATTCAATTTCTAACCCGCGTCGCAGCACGAGCGACCAGCCAGAGGATAAAATACAAGGTATGGACAATTGGTGTCCTTAATGTCTCCTGGAGAGCAGAGTTTATGGCCGAAACGCAAAACGATCCTTTGTTGCCGGGTTACTCTTTTAACGCCCATCTGGTGACGGGCCTGACGCCAATTGAAGCCGATGGCTATCTTGATTTTTTTATTGACCGTCCGCTGGGCATGAAGGGCTATATCCTCAATCTGACGATTCGCGGCGAAGGGGTGATCAATAACCACGGGGAGCAGTTTATCTGCCGGCCTGGCGATATGCTGCTGTTCCCGCCGGGAGAGATTCACCATTATGGCCGCCATCCCGATGCCCGCGAGTGGTATCACCAGTGGGTCTATTTCCGGCCGCGCGCCTACTGGCATGAATGGCTTAACTGGCCAACGATTTTTGCCCAGACCGGCTTTTTCCGCCCTGATGAGCAGTGGCAGGCGCGCTTTGGCGAGCTGTTCGGGCAGATTGTGGAGGCCGGGCAGGGCGCCGGGCGTTACTCCGAGCTGCTGGCGATCAATCTTATGGAGCAGCTGCTGCTCAGGCGCATGGAAGCTATCAACGAATCGCTGCATCCGCCGCTGGATAACCGGGTGCGCGATGCCTGCCAGTACATCAGCGATCATCTGGCGGACAGCCATTTCGATATTGCCAGCGTCGCCCAGCACGTGTGCCTGTCGCCGTCGCGCCTGTCGCATCTGTTCCGCCAGCAGCTGGGGATCAGCGTACTGGGGTGGCGGGAGGATCAGCGCATTAGCCAGGCCAAGCTGCTGCTGAGCACGACGCGGATGCCGATCGCGACCGTTGGCCGTAACGTCGGTTTTGAGGATCAGCTCTACTTTTCGCGCGTGTTTAAGAAATGCACCGGCGCCAGCCCGAGCGAGTTTCGCGCAGGGTGTGAATAAAAAGTAAAGAAAGTGAAATGATGGCCCGGATTTTTAACACAGCCAGTAAACTATACAAACAAATGATGGCTTGACGAAGTATGAACGGCTCCGGAGAATCCGTGCTTCGTTTTTAAACCGGGTACATTATGCAAGCATTGCTGGAACACTTTATTACTCAATCCACGGTCTATTCTCTGATAGCCGTTCTGCTGGTCGCCTTCCTCGAGTCGCTGGCGCTGGTGGGGCTTATCTTACCGGGAACGGTGATGATGGCCGGATTGGGGGCGCTGATCGGCAGCGGCGAGGTTAACTTCTGGCAGGCGTGGCTGGCGGGGATTATCGGCTGTTTGCTCGGCGACTGGATATCATTCTGGCTTGGCTGGCGGTTTAAAAAGCCGCTGCATCGCTGGTCTTTTTTAAAGAAAAACAAAGCGCTGCTGGATAAAACCGAACATGCGCTGCATCAGCACAGCATGTTTACGATTCTGATTGGCCGCTTCGTCGGGCCGACGCGCCCGCTGGTGCCGATGGTCGCCGGGATGCTCGATCTGCCGGTCGCGAAGTTCATCCCGCCGAATATCATCGGCTGCCTGCTGTGGCCGCCGCTCTACTTCTTACCGGGAATCCTTGCCGGGGCGGCCATTGATATCCCGGCCGATGAGAATAGCGCCAGCTTTAAGTGGCTGCTGCTGGGGGCGGCGCTGCTGGCGTGGCTGGCGGCGTGGCTATGCTGGCGGCTGTGGCGCAGCGCCAAAAGCGCTGGCGATCGTCTCACCCGTTTTCTGCCGCGCTCGCGCCTGCTGTGGCTCGCTCCGCTCACGGTGTGCGCCGCCGGCGCGGCGCTGGTGTTTGCCTTCCGTCATCCGCTGATGCCGGTCTATCTCGACATCCTGCAGAAGGTTATTTTGCGCTAATTCCCAGCAGCGCCGAGGCGCTGCTGTTGCCGCTGAGCAGCGCGGCGGTCGCGCCATCCCAGGCAATGCGTCCCTCAGCCACGACCACCGACCGCGGCGCGATGCGCGCCGCATCTTCCACGCTGTGCGAGACCATCAGCAGCGTCAGCTGCCGCTGCTGGCAGACGTCGGCAACCAGCGTCAGCATCTCCAGCCTCAGCGCGGGATCGAGCGCCGAGAAGGGCTCATCCAGCAGCAGTACCGGCTGCTGGCGCACCAGACAGCGCGCCAGCGCCGCACGCTGGCGCTGGCCGCCGGAAAGCTCGCCCGGCAGCCGCTCTAACATCGCGTCAATCCCCATCTGCCCGGCAATCGCCTGCAGATGGGCGGATTGATCCGCGTTCAGCTTGAGGCCCGGGTGCATTCCCAGCGCAATGTTCTGGCGGATGGTGAGATGGGTGAACAGATTATTTTCCTGAAACAGCATTGATACCGGACGACGCGCGGGCGGCGTGTGGGTATGGAGCTGGCCGCCGAGCGCGATACTGCCGCTGGCGGGCGTTAAAAAACCGGCAATCAGGTTCAGCAGCGTGCTTTTTCCGGCCCCGCTCGGGCCAAGAACCGCGATGCGCTCACCGCGTTCGACGGAAAGTGTAAAACGCATCGGCAGATGCTGGTAAAGCCAGGTCACATCATTCAGTTTTAGCATCGCGTCCCGGAAGTTTTTCAATCACGCTAAAGAGTAAAAAGCACAGCAGCAGAAGCAGAAGGGCGGTCACGGCGCCGTCCTGGCTGCGGTAAGAACCAATTTGCTGATACAGATAAAACGGCAGCGTACGGAAATCTTCGTTGCCGAACAGCGCCACGACGCCGAAATCGCCAATTGACAGCACGCAGGCGAAGGCCAGCGCCTGGGCCAGCGGCCGCTTTAAAGCGCGAAGCTCGACCACCCGAAGGCGGGTGAAGCCGTGCATCCCCAGCGACTGGCAGAGGGTGCCGTAGCGGGCGGCGATATCGCGCATCGGATTTTCCAGTACCTTGAGCGCATAGGGGATTGCCATCAGCGCATTGGTGAAAATCACGATACCGTCGGCGGACTCGGGCAGGCCCACGCTATTATTGAGCAACAGGAAGAAACCGGTGGCCAGCACGATGCCCGGCATGGCGAGGATCAGCATCCCGCTCAGCTCAAGTGCCTGACCGGTCAGAGGGTGACGGCGGGCGCGAAGCTCGCGGCTGCTCCAGAGCAGCATCATGGTCAGGATGACGCTTAAGAACCCGGCGGCAAGCGCGATACGCAGCGACGTCCACAGCGCCTGCCACAGCGCCGGCTGATGCAGCACGCTCAGCAGATTGCTGTTCAGCCCGTCGCCTATCACCGCCAGCAGCGGCGGCAGCAGCAGTAAAAGCGCCGCGCCAATCAGCGCCGCGTCGCACAGCCGGCTGTACAGCCGGTCGTCGGGATCGCGCCAGCCGCGAATATGGCTGGCCCCGATGGCGAGGGCTTTACTCAGGCGCTGGCTAAGCAGCACCAGCCCGAGGCAGCAGACCATCTGGATAAGCGCCAGCATCGCCGCGCGCGCCGGGTCGTAGTCGAAATTAAGGGCCTGGTAAATCGCCAGTTCGATGGTGGTCGCCCGCGGGCCGCCGCCCAGCGACAGCACGGTCGCAAAGCTGGCGAAACAGAGCATAAAGATCAGCGCCGCGACCGGTGGAATTTGCCGACGCAGCCACGGCCACTCGACCAGCCGGAAGAAGACGTAGCCGCGCATGCCGAGCTGGGCGGCGATTTGCCGCTGTTCGCCGGGGATATTTTCCAGCGTCTGCAGCAGCAGGCGCGTGGCCATCGGCATATTAAAGAATACGTGCGCCAGCAGGATCCCCTGTAGCCCGTAGGGCGAGAATTCCCACTGCCAGCCTAAAACGTGGCATAGCTGGGCCAGCCAGCCCTGACGACCGTAGACGCTAAGAATGCCGAAGACCGCCACCAGTACCGGCAGAATTAAGGTCATCGCGCAAAGGCGCAGCAGCAGCGTGCGCCCGGGGAAGCGCCGCCGGTACAGGGCACGGGCGAGGAATATCGCCGGTAGCACCGAAAAAAGCGCGGAAAGGAAAGCCTGCCAGAAGGAGAAACGCACCACGTGCCAGAGATAGCTGTCGCGGATAAGCGCGTTCCAGGAGGTCTCCGGGGCGCTAAACCATAGCGCCAGAAAGGCGGCCAGCGCCACGACGACCAGAACGATGGCCGCCGTGAGTCCCGGCAGGAGCCAGCCGAAAGCTAGCGGCTGACGGCGCGTTGCCATGCGCTAATCCAGTTCTGACGTTCGGCGGCCACCTGTTGCGGTGTGAATTCGAGGGTCGTTTGCGGTTTCATCAGCGCGTCAAAGCCTGCCGGAAGCGCAACCGTCGTCACCGGATACATCCAGTTGCCGGTGGGGATCGCGTTCTGGAAGCCCGGCGATACCATAAATTTAAGGAACTTTTCCGCCAGCTCCGGCTGTTTGCTGGCCGCGGTGCGGGCGGCTACCTCAACCTGCAGGTAGTGGCCTTCAGCGAAGTTTGCCGCGGCGTAGTTATCTTTTTTCTCTTCGATAATGTGGTAAGCCGGGGAGGTGGTGTAGCTCAGCACCAGATCGCTTTCGCCTTTCAGGAACAGGCCGTAGGCTTCGCTCCAGCCCTTGGTAACGGTAACGGTTTTCGCCGCCAGCTTCTGCCAGGCTTCCGGCGCTTTATCGCCGTAGACTTTTTGCATCCACAGCAGCAGGCCCAGGCCCGGCGTACTGGTGCGCGGATCTTCATAAATCACCCGCCATTTTTGCTCGCCCTCAACCAGCTCTTTCAGGCTTTTCGGCGGATTTTTCAGCTTGTTTTTATCGTAAACAAAGGCGAAGTAGCCGTAATCGAACGGCACGAAGGTGTCGTTGTCCCAGCCGCCGGGCACGCTGACCGCGCTGGCCGGGACGCCGCTTTTGGCGAACAGCTTGCTTTGCGAAGCGGCTTCCAGCAGGTTGTTATCCAGCCCCAGCACCACGTCGGCTTTGCTGTTTTTGCCTTCCATTCGCAGGCGGTTGAGCAGCGAGACGCCATCTTCCAGCGCCACGAACTTCAGCTCGCAGCCGCAGTCGGCTTCAAAGGCTTTTTTAACCGCCGGGCCCGGGCCCCAGTCGGCGGAGAATGAGTCGTAGGTATAAACGGTGAGCAGCGGTTTGGCAAAAACGGGCGCGGCGACCAGCGCCAGCAGGGGGAGTAATTTTTTCAACACTTTGCACCTCAGAAAAAGGGGTGGCAAAGGATTTTGAGTGGGCCTCAAATCCCTTCGCCGGCGTTATCCGGATCAGGTTCGACGGGTATTTTCTCAGCCCATACGCTTTATCTTCGGGTTGCTTCTGCGCTAACCGCGCGTTGAGGCAACTTGAATGAGATTGCGTATGTTTATTAGCACCCCGTTGAGAACGGCAGTTAGTGTAATGATTTTGTTTGCCAACGGAAAGCATTACGGCTCCGGCGGTGCGAACCATGCGGACTTAAAGTCAAACCAGCCGAGCGTGTTCATGCGTACGCCGCGCATGCTGCGCTGCCCCTGGATCATCAGCCAGTGGTGGATCAGCGGCACCACGGTTTGATTGGCCAACAGCTGCTGGCTCCAGGTGGCCGGGTTCAGCTCGCCCGCGCGCCAGCGAGCGGCGTCCTGTTCCCAGTCGATGGGGATACAGTTGCGAATCAGCGGAACTTCATACAGCCAGGCAAACAGGGAGAAATCGATCGGCAGCGTAAAGTTGGCGCTGTTGAGCCAAACGTCGCTGACCACCTCTCCGCGGTGCCATTCCTGATACTCCAGCTCCTGGATCTCCAGCTTAACCTGATGCTCGGCCAGCAGCGTTGCCATGATCCCGCCCATCACGCGATGCTCGACGTGGTCCTGGTAGTAGGTCAGCCTGACCGTTTCAAGACCGGGCGGTTTTTCACAGGCGTGGCTTCGCGCATGATGCCAGCGGGGCAGCAGGCCATACGCCGGGAACCAGTTGCCCTGATAGTGCTCGCCCGCGTGATAGAGCAGGTTAGCGGGCTGGAACACATAGCTTAGCCACTGGCGTACCGCGCTGTTACCGCCCAGCGGGCTGCGGGCGTCGAACAGCAGGTAATAACACCCCTCTTCCAGGCGGCTTTCCACCGCTTTTTCGCTTTGCGTGGTGCCCTGTAACGTTAACCCACCGTTGGGCTCTTCGCTGATTTCCGGCAGAACCCAGACGTTCACTTCATCGATCAGCGCCCGGTAGCCGAAATAGTCATCGAAGGCGTGAATTTTGAGCTGATTCTGGTTATTACGCACAACCGAGTAGGGCCCTGTCCCCACGGGGATGCTAGAGAAATTCTCCATCGTTCGCCACTCATGCGGGAGTATCATGGCCGGGACCTGGCTTAACAACCACGGTAGCCAGCGGTCGGGTTGGCTGAGATGAATGTCGAGAGTCCAGGCGGTGGGGGAGTCGATACGCTCGATGTGAGAGAAGAGCGGCAGCGCGTTACTGCGCTGCAGGGAGGTGATGACATCCTCCATCTCCAGCTCACGCCCATGGTGAAAATGAATGCCTGGACGCAGAAAAAAACGCCAGTGGGTCGGCGCGATCTGCTGCCAATGGTGAGCAATATCGGCTTCCAGTTCCCCATTTTCCTCATTTACTCGCGTCAGGGCGCTAAAAATCTGCCGGGCAATATGGGTTTCCGAGCGGCGCAGCGCGCTGCCGGGCAGCAGATTTTTCATCGGCCGGTAGTAGAGCACGCGCAGGATATGCCGGCCCTGACGAAAGCTGCGGCCTAAATGGGAAACCAGCATTTGCCGGACGGCGGCTTTATCGCCAACCAGCTGCACCAGCTGATCGATTCTGTCCTGATCCAGCAGATCTTCCGCCCTCTGCTGCTGCAGGGCGAGACCGGTATAGAGAAAAGAGAGGCGGGAGCGCTTGCCGCGCCCGGCCTCCGCTTCCCAGGTCAGCCAGCCGCGCGCTTCCATCATGTTGAGCAGGGTACGCATATGGCGGCGCGAGCAGCTTAGCATCTCTGCCAGCGCATTCAGCGTGGTCTCCTGCGACTTGCCATCGCAGCACTGCCACAGGCGGATGAACTGCTGTTGTAAACGACCGGAAGACATAAAAGGGGAACTCCTGATAAAAACTCAGCAATTTATTACTTCCTATATTAAGTCAATAATCAACGTCGATGAAGCGAGGAGGTGAATATGATGGGGTCAACCATGAAACAGTTCTACCAACGCTACTTTTCTGCGACGCAGGATGCGTCCTGGCTGGCCCGCCTGATGGCAGGAAGACAGCAGAAAATGCTCGGCGAACTGATGCAGTGGGGAGTTACGTCGCAGACCTCGGATCATTGACTTGCAGACATCATGTGTGACTGAGTATTGGTGTTATACTCGTCGTCTTTCAAGCTGCAGGTGCGTTGGCTGCGCCCGCTCGCCCAGGCCACATAGTTATCTATGTTTCCAGGCACTTACGTTCTGGCCGCCTGCCCGCAACTCGAAATCCATAGAGTATAGAATCACCCGCCAGCAGAATACTTCTGCTGGCTTTTTTCGTTTTCTTCGCGTGCTTAAGGATATTTCATGCTGTGGTTAATGACGATGGGGCGTCGTCTAAACGGCGTTTACGCCGCTTTTATGCTTGTCGCTTTCATGATGGGGATCGCCGGCGCGCTGCAGGCGCCGACGCTCAGTTTATTCCTCAGCCGCGAAGTGGGCGCGCAGCCGTTCTGGGTAGGACTGTTCTATACGGTTAACGCCATTGCCGGCATACTGGTCAGCCTGGCGTTGGCTAAGCGCTCCGACAGCCGGGGCGATCGCCGGCGGCTGATTATGTTTTGCTGCCTGATGGCGGTGGGAAACGCGCTGCTGTTCGCTTTTAATCGCCACTATCTGACGCTGATTACCTGCGGGGTTATGCTGGCCTCGGTGGCGAATGCCGCGATGCCGCAGCTTTTTGCCCTGGCGCGGGAATATGCCGATAGCTCGGCGCGCGAAGTGGTGATGTTCAGTTCGATAATGCGTGCGCAGCTTTCGCTGGCGTGGGTCATTGGTCCACCGCTGGCATTTATGCTGGCGCTGAATTATGGCTTCACCACCATGTTTTCGATTGCCGCCGGGATCTTTGTTATAAGTCTGGCGCTGATCGCCGTCAAACTGCCCTCGGTCGCCCGCGTTGAGCAACCTTCTGAAGGCGCTGACGTGCTGGTGCAGGCCGGAGGATGGCACGATAAAAACGTGCGCATGCTGTTTATCGCCTCCACGCTGATGTGGACCTGCAATACCATGTATATCATTGATATGCCTCTGTGGATCAGCAGCGATCTTGGCCTTCCCGATAGCCTCGCCGGGATTCTGATGGGCACCGCTGCCGGGCTGGAGATCCCGGCGATGATACTGGCGGGCTACTACGTTAAGCGCTGGGGCAAACGCAAGATGATGGTGACAGCGGTTGCGGCGGGCGTGCTGTTTTATATCGGTCTGATTCTGTTCCACGACCGCGTGGCGCTGCTGGTGCTACAGCTGTTTAATGCCGTATTTATCGGGATTGTTGCCGGGATTGGCATGCTGTGGTTTCAGGATCTGATGCCCGGACGGGCGGGCGCCGCGACGACGCTGTTTACCAACAGTATTTCCACCGGGGTGATTCTGGCGGGGGTGATTCAGGGCGCGCTGTCGCAAAGCTATGGTCACGCCAGCGTCTACTGGACGATTGCCGCAATTTCACTGGTGACGCTGTTTATGACCAGCAGGGTGAAAGATATCTGAATCGCCACCCCAGTCCCGGCAGGATGCCGGGACTGGGGCTGGACAGGTTATTTCAACACGATCCTTTTAATATCGCCGATAATAAAAATATACGCGATAACGCCAACCAGCGCGGTTAAACCGATATAAATCAGCGCATAGAAAAAATTACCGGTCATGGATATAATAACCCCAATAATTAATGGGGTTATAATTGATGCCATATTAGCACAGAAGTTGAAGATGCCGCCGGTCAATCCGCCCATATTCTTAGGGGCAATGTCAGAAATAAGCGTCCAGCCGAGGCCAACCATACCCTGGCCAAAAAATGCAATCGACATAATAATAATAACTGCGGTGTTGCTATCGACCCAGTTAGCAATGATGATGCAGCTCGACAGTAGCAGTCCGGAAATAATTGGCAGCTTTCTGCTAATATTTACTGAGTTGGTTTTCTTTATTATTTTATCGGATACCCAACCGCCGAAAAAGATACCGATAGCCGCGGCCAGGAACGGCCAGGAGGCGAAGAAACCCACGTGAAGCCAGGGGAGGTGGCGTTCGTTAGCCAGATAAGTCGGGAACCATGTCAGGAAGAAAACCAGCGTGGTGTTACCGGCAAATTGACCAAGGCTGGCGCCGATGATTTGCCGGCAGCACAGCAGACGTTTCGCATCATGCCAGTTGAAAGGGATATTTTCATTGACGGATACCGTATTTTCTACGCCGATATACTCCAGCTCTTCTTTATTTGCTGTTTTTGATTCATGCGGCTCGTGATAAAACTTCCACCATACAAAAGTAAACGCAATACCCAACCCACCGGTCAGGAAAAATAGCGTTCTCCAGCCATGATGCTCCAGAATTAAAAAAAGGAGCGGAGAGAATGCGGCCAGGCCAATATATTCACCGACGGTGTAAGTCGCCGTTGCCCGGGCGCGTTCATGCTGCGGAAACCATTTACTGACGACACGGCTATTAACCGGGAAACAGGGGGCTTCGCTGATACCTAAGCCTAAACGCAGCAGCAGCAGCGATTTTAGACCGACAGAAAAGCTTTGCAGTAAGGTAAAGGTTGACCAGAAAAAAATAGAAAGCGCGTAGGTCAGCTTATTGCCGAAGCGATCGAGAAACATCCCGCCGGGGATTTGCGCCAGCGCGTAGGTCCAGGCGAAAGCGGAAAAAACGATCCCCATCATGGCCGGGTCAATATCTATTTCACTCGTTAACTTGGGCGCAACAACACCTAAAATAGTCCGATCGAGATAATTTATCATCGTCCCTATCGATAGTAACATTAAAATTACAATTCGCGTTTTAGTTCGCTTTTGCGTGGCCGACGGAAAAATCGGCCGTTCCTGAGCATCGATCGTCCTCATAGTGATTTCCTTTAAAGTTTAAAATATTTTTGCATGAAGTTATGCAGGCAAAAATATTTTATTTGACGTTGACGCTATCGATGATAAGTCACGCTTTGTTACGGCTTCTGTGACATGGCAGAACAATATTTGATATGACCCCGATATTTCTCCTTTTTGGCTCATCATCGATAGCCTGTATGGTATATTAGGGGCATGAGTTTTATTCTTATATTATACGAGCAAAAATAATGAACCTAAAGCAACTTTATTATTTTAAGCGGCTGGCAGAAACCGAGCACTACACTGAAGCTGCCTCCAGTCTTTTTATCACCCAACCCTCGCTAAGCCACGCCATATCTGAGCTGGAGAAAGAGCTTGGCGTGGCGCTATTTGCCAGAAAAGGGCGCAATGTCAAAATTACGCAGAATGGTAAGCGCTTTCTGCCCTACGTCGAAGATGCCCTGGCCTCATTAGAGAATGGCCGCATGACGTTGCAAAAAAATAGCGACGAGAACAAGGAAAATATTCGCATTGCGTTTATTTATACCATGGGCGAACATGTTGTTCCGCAGTTAATTAATAAATATTCCCTTTCACCATCTCGTCACAATGTGACATTTTCTTTTACTCAGGGAACGTCGTTAACGCTTCTGCAGGAACTGAAGGCCGGGAAAAGCGACCTGGCGATTTGTTCCTATATTGCGGATGAACCTGATATCGACTTTATTCCTATTATTCAGCAGGAGCTGGTCGTGGTGACGGCAAAAGATCACCCTCTGGCCAGGCTGTATGAAAATGAGGTCGACCTGGTGGAGACTATCCACTATCCCTATATCTATTTTTCGGAAAATAGCGGGTTACGCCCCTTTATTGATAACGTGTTTATGCAGCAAAAGCTGGTGCCGGATATTGCCTGCTACGTTGATGAGGATACGGCGATGGCGGGGCTGGTCAGTATTGATTACGGTATTGCGATTATGCCGCGAATTTCCGCGCTCTCGTATTACAACGTGCATATCCTGACGATTAAAAATGCGATTCCTCCGCGTTATATCTATCTGGCAACGATGAAAGAGCGGGTACTTTCTCCGGCAATTCAGTCATTTAAAGATGTCATTATTAATGACAGCCAAAAAATCCGCTAGCAGCATCGCCCGGAGGGTGACCCCCGGGCGATGTTTTATCAGGAAAGAATATCCATCAGTTCACGCAGCTGGGTGATGGCGATTTGTCCAGGCGCAGAAGCCTGACCGACGGTACCGAAGGTCATTGCTGAACCAAACAAACGGCCGGTTACCCGGCTCACGCCGCCGGATTTACCCATCGACATCGTGATTAATGGCCGAGTCGCGTACTTCTCTTTCATCGTCAGGGTTGCCGAGAGCAGGGTCAGGACATCCTGCGGCGACTGAGGCATGACCGCGATCTTCGGCAGATCGGCGCCAAGATCCTGCATGCGGCGCAGGCGGTAGATGATATCTTCCTGAGCCGGCGTTTTATGGAAATCATGATTGCTCATGATAACTTTGACGCCCGCAGCGTGGGCATCGTTCACCAGCGAGCGAATTTGCGCTTCGTCGTTGAATAACTCGATATCAATCACGTCGGTCAGACCGCTAACGGCCGCCTGGCGATTCAGCTCAAAATAGGCTTCGTCACTGATTTCCGTTTCGCCACCCTCTTTTTTACTGCGGAAGGTGAACAGCAGCGGGATCTCTTTCAGCAGCTGGCGAATCTCACCGAGCGCCAGCAGTACCTGCTCCGTTTCTCTGACCTGGGTGAAGTGATCGACGCGCCACTCGATAATATCGGCTCCGGCGGTAGCCAGCGCGCGCGCGTTATTCTGCAGCTCGGCGAGCGTTTTGCCGATCAGCGGTACGCAGATTAAGGTTTCCCCTTCCTGGAAGGTGATGTTTTTTACTGTTACTGCTTGAGTCATGTTGGTATCCATTATTCTTTTTGTCATTGACCATCAGGCGGTTGCTGCAACCCGGGATGTTTTTGCAGCGGCGCGAACCTGAAGCTGACGATAACCGATGTACAGGGCGATCACAAAGCCGACGATCGCGATCAGAAGATCGAACCACATAATGCTGGCAATACCTATCTTCGACAGTTTTGCCGTGATCAGCGGGATCGTAAAGCTGGCCAGACTTCCTGCGGTATAAAAGATCCCGGTGGCTTTGCCTTTTCCGTTCGGGAAGCTCATGGCCATAATGGTCGCGCCTATCTGCAGCACGCCGCCGGCGGCGGCAAAGCCGATGATAAAGGCGAAGCCGGTCACTATCATTGGCGTAGGGAACAGGCAAACGATCAGCAGTGACATCATCGACAGGAAAGTGTAAACGATCATGGCGACGGCCGAGCTAAATACCTCTTTGACAAAGGCCGCGGTGACGAACACGCAGGTCAGGGAACCGGCAGTATAGACGCTCAGGAGTTTAATGGCCGACTCGTGCGGGATGCCGGCAACGAACTCGCCGTACTGAGCTAACCACTGGCTGACCAGATAAAAAGTCGCCATACCGATATAGCCGTACAGGGTAAAGATGACCATATCCAGTTTGCCGGAGTCCGCCTGCGGAGCGGCGGCGGCAGTCACTGATTTCTCTGCGCTTTCCTTTTTCGCCCGATGATCCGGGAAAGGCATTTTTATCAGGTAGATAGCGCTAATAATCATCAATACAGCGGCGATGATAAACGACCATCCGTACCACATATTCGCCCAAATCAGCGCACCGATAATGAACGGCAGCAGGAACTGCCCGGCAGAGACAAAGGCTTTGATCAGCACATTTGCCCGGCTGGCGGAGTTAGGGAAAGCTTCCATCAGCGCCGGGTAGGTCCCGGAGTCGAGGAAGCTGTTCGCCAGGCCCGCCATAATGCCGAAGAAGTAGGCCATATAAATGTTTTTCGTCAGTAGAATACCGAGGAAAAACACCACATAGCTGGCGATGCCGAGATAGATAAAAGGTTTACGGCCAAAACGGTCGGACAGGAATCCTGTGACGATCGTGGCGAGCTTACCGATCCCGAGCGACGAAATGACGATGGAGACGCCGGCAGCGTCGGTTCCCCACTGTTCCTGCAGATTCGCCATATTGAGGGTAATTAACAAAACCCCCATGCCGTGGATCAGATAGTTGAGATAGAGCCCAGCTGCCGTTGGGACATATTGATTTTTCATCGCGCCCATCCTTAGAACAGGATATTTTTGACGTGTTCAACCGGCATTTCTTTGCCTGTCCAGATTTCAAAAGCGCGCGCACCTTGCCAGAGCATCATCCCCAGACCGTTGATGGTGCGGCAGCCTTTTTTCTCAGCCACTTCCAGCAGATAAGTTTTGCGCGGGTTATAGACCACGTCAGAAACGATCAGATCCGGGCGCAGGAAGCTGTCGTCAGGCAGCAGCATCTGGCCTTCAAATGGTTTCATCCCCACGCCGGTGGCGTTAGTCAGAATGACGCTGCTGTCGATTTCCGCGCGCAGTTTGTCATGATCGTCCAGATCGAACAGGTGGATCTCGCAGTTGGTGTTATTACGGATTTTGGCAACGGTCTGTTCTGCATTGGCGAAGAATTTATCTTTGCGGTTGAAGATGGAGATCGCTTTGACGCCATCAAGCGCGGCCTGAACGCAGAGCGCGGTTGCCGCACCGCCAGCGCCCAGAACGGTCATCTTTTTGCCGATGATATCAATGCCTTCTTCTTTGAGCGCGCGCATATATCCGGTGCCATCGGTAATGTGGCCGGTCAGGACGCCATTGTCGTTCACCACGGTATTCACCGCGCCAACCAGTTCTGCCGCCGGCGAGAGCTTGTCAAGATACTGGCAAATCTCCGTTTTGTTCGGCATGGAGACGTTACAGCCGCGCAGTTTTAACGCGCGAAAGCCCTGTACCACGTCTTTCAGCTCTTCGTTACCCACTTCGAAGGCCAGGTAAACATAGTCCAGCCCCAGATGAGCAAAAGCTTCGTTATGCATGGTTGGCGACATGCTGTGGCGAATCGGAGTCGCAATCAGGCCAATCAGCTCGGTGTGTCCAGTAATACGTTCTGCCATGATAAAGTCCTCAATATGTTAGAAATGGAATTTTTGTCGATTCGCGGTTGCCGAGAGCGCCCATATCTTCGAGGGTGTCCAGCACGTTGCGCCCTTCGCGCACGCCATCAATGATTCGCCGGGCCATCAGGCTGTCGCCGATGTTCATTATTTTTACGTTATTGGCTCTGGCCCATTGTTCAATCTCATTGAGACCGGCGGTGTTGGCGCGCATTCCCAGGCAGACGAAGCCGTAATCGAAAGGAATGTCGAAGGTGCCATCCGCGTTTTTAACGGTGAAATGCGTCGGGGTGACGGCAACCAGCTGCGTGCGCATGTGCTGTTCCACGTGATGTTCATCGAGCATGGTCAACATGGCGTTTTTGGTAATGATGTCCAGATCGCGACCCGGCGCGTCCTGCATCTCGATAAGCACGGCGCTGGCACCGCGCGCGGAGAAGTACTCGATAACGTCCAGACCCACGGCGCCTGCGCCGACGACGGCGATGCGTTTACCTGTAGCATCGGCAAACTGGTCCAGATGATGAATCATGTTGGTGATGGAGAAGACGTTTCCGCCTTCGACATCGATGTTCTCGCGCAGTCCTTCAATTGGCGGTAGTAGAGGAACTGAACCGGTTGCGTTGACGATTAAATCCGGGCGAAGAGCGGAAACGGACGCCACGGTGGCGCGTCTGCCGACCTGCAGCATCAGGTTATCGAGCGAGGCGATACGGTTTTTCATAAACTGCGGAAAATCAGCGATACGCTTTTTCTCCGGCAGCAGGGAGATCTCGCTGGCCAGTCCGCCGATGCTGTGCTTCTCTTCCAGCAGCCAGGTATGGCAGCCGACTTCAGCCGCGGTGCAGGCCGCTTCCATTCCCGCCGTACCCGCGCCGATGACCACGACGTTGGTATCGCGGATCACGCGCTGCTGCTTATACGCGTCGCCGTGGATGATATCCGGGTTGATCGAGCAGCGAAGAGGGCGGGAGCGGGCGATGCGGTGATCCGCGCAGCCAATGTTGCAGGAGATGCATTTCCGCATCAAACGTTCGTTGCCGCTTTGAACTTTTTGCACCCACTCCGGCTCGGCGATCAGGCCGCGGCCAATGGCAATCAGGTCGGCATCGCCGCTGGCGATAATATCTTCGGCGACTTTCGGGGTACGGATGTTACCGGCAATCACCGTGGGCTTGTGGAATTTGTCGCGTACCGCGCGGGAGAGGTAGCGCTTCCAGCCATCTTCCAGAGACATCTGGTCAATCTGGAAATTGAGGTTGTCGTTTTGCGCGGCGGAGACGTTGATAATATCCACTTTTTCCTGGCACAGTTCGAGGATCCGCAAGGAGTCTTCGAGCGTATTTCCACCTTTCAGAAAGTCATCGGCGCTAATACGCAGGCTGACCGGAAAACGCGGGCCTACGCAGGCCCGTACCTTATCGACGATTAAGGTTAATATTCTGGCGCGATTCTCTACGCTGCCGCCAAATTCATCGGTGCGCTTATTAAACAGCGGTGATAAAAACTGGCTAATTAAATAAGAGTGGCCGGCGTGAATTTCCACGCAGTCGAATCCAGCGCGGCGAACGCGCTCCGCCGCGTCACCAAATTTATCGACGGCATGATATATCTCATCGTGCGTCATCGGGCGGGGAATATTCCCGTTCTTTTTGGACGGCGTGCTGGAAGAAGACAGCGGCATTTCGCCGTTCAGGCGATACGCATAGGCCGACGCGCCGGCGTGGTTTAATTGAATACTGACGCAGGCGCCGTGTTTATGTAAGGTTTCGGTTAATTTGAACAGGCGCGGAATATATTGATCGTTATCGATACGCAGCTGCGTAGTGCCGTTAGAGGCGAAAGGAAAATCGATGCAAATATTCTCGATAGTGATGAGTCCTGTGCCGCCCCGCGCGCGTAGCTCATAGTAGTCAATCTGCTCCTGCGTGACTTCCCCGTTCAGGCTCGCCAGGTTAGTGCCCATTGGCGGCATGATGATGCGGTTTTTTATTGTCATTCCGTTAATGGTCAACGGGGAAAAAAGATGGGGATAGTGGCTCATATGCTCTCTCCACTGGATGCCTGATGGCCTTTTACGGCGATTGTGGCCTGTCCAAAGTTAATATTTCTCTGTGGGGAAAGATAACGAGGCGTTTAATAGAAAAATAATGCTTTTTTTTGCGCGGAGCTATAGCGTGATTCTATGGGATTAACAATTTCTTTACACATTAGTGTTTTTACCTTAAATATTTCAATCGATTTTTTACTTGTACTTGTGGAATGACACAAAAAGAGTAGGGGAATGATTGAATAGATGCCCAATTGATAATGATTTATTTTTATCGCGGCGAAAATGTCGCCCCGTTATAGCGACGAATATTGATATATGTGCGCCAGATCTCATTTTTACCGGCGAAAAAAAGCCCGGATCGCGGTCCGGGCTGAGATATAAATGGCGGCTGCCTTAATTCATAAAGGCCGGCTGTTTTTTCTCATAGGCTGAGATCGCCTCTTCATGCTGCAAAGTCAGGCCGATGCTGTCCAGACCGTTCAGCATGCAGTGGCGGCGAAAAGCATCAATTTTAAAGCTGTAAGATTTATCGCCTGCTTTAACCACTTCGGCTTCCAGATCGACTTCAAACTTAATGCCCGGCTGAGAGTGGACCAGCTTGAACAGCTCATCGACCTGCGCTTCATTCAGGGTGACCGGCAGCAGCTGATTGTTAAAGCTGTTGCCGTAGAAGATATCGGCGAAGCTCGGCGCGATAACGACTTTAAAACCGTAATCGGTCAGCGCCCACGGCGCGTGCTCGCGCGAAGAGCCGCAGCCGAAGTTTTCCCGCGCCAGCAGGATAGAGGCACCTTTATATTCCGGGAAGTTCAGCACGAATTCCGGGTTAGGCTGTTCGCCTTTGTCGTCCAGGAAGCGCCAGTCGTTAAACAGATGGGCGCCAAAACCGGTACGCGTGACTTTCTGCAGGAACTGCTTTGGAATGATTGCATCGGTATCGACGTTCGCGGCGTCCAGCGGAACCACCAGGCCGGTATGTTGGGTAAATTTCTCTGCCATGATGGTTTCCTTATTTCAAGCTACGGATATCGGCGAAATGACCGGTAACGGCCGCCGCAGCTGCCATGGCCGGGCTGACCAGGTGAGTGCGCCCGCCGCGGCCCTGACGGCCTTCAAAGTTACGGTTGCTGGTGGAGGCGCAGCGCTCGCCCGGGTTCAGGCGGTCGTTGTTCATCGCCAGGCACATGGAGCAGCCGGGTAAACGCCACTCAAAGCCGGCTTCAATAAAGATTTTATCCAGGCCTTCGGCTTCGGCCTGCGCTTTTACCGGACCAGAGCCTGGCACGACCAGCGCCTGAACGCCCGGCGCCACTTTACGGCCTTTCGCGATCTCGGCCGCCGCGCGTAAGTCTTCAATGCGCGAGTTGGTGCAGGAGCCGATAAAGACTTTATCAATCGCCACGTCGGTTAACGGTACGCCAGATTTCAGGCCCATATAGGCCAGCGCTTTCTCAGCGCTCGCGCGCTCTACCGGGTCGGTGAATGATGCCGGGTCCGGGATGATATCGGTGACGGAGATGACCTGGCCTGGGTTGGTGCCCCAGGTGACCTGCGGGGCAATCTCTTCCGCCTGCAGGGTGACAATGCTGTCAAACGTCGCGCCATCATCGGTGGTCAGGGTTTTCCACCAGGCGACGGCTTCGTCAAAATCCTTGCCTTTCGGCGCGTGCAGGCGGCCTTTCACGTAATCAAATGTGGTCTGGTCAGGTGCGACCAGGCCTGCTTTTGCGCCCATTTCGATAGCCATATTGCACAGGGTCATGCGGCCTTCCATGCTTAAATCGCGAATGGCTTCGCCGCAAAATTCAACAACGTGCCCGGTACCGCCGGCGCTGCCGGTTTTACCGATGATCGCCAGAACGATGTCTTTGGCGGTGATGCCCGGAGCCGCTTTACCTTTGACTTCGATCTTCATGGTTTTAGCGCGACCCTGCTTCAGCGTCTGCGTAGCCAGGACGTGTTCGACTTCAGAGGTGCCGATACCGAAGGCCAGCGCGCCGAATGCGCCATGGGTTGCCGTGTGTGAGTCGCCGCAGACGATGGTCATACCCGGCAGGGTGACGCCCTGTTCCGGCCCCATCACGTGGACGATGCCCTGGAAAGGGTGGTTCAGATCGTACAGTTCCACGCCGAACTCTTTGCAGTTTTTAATTAACTCCTGCATCTGGATACGCGCCATTTCGCCGGACGCGTTAATGTCTTTCGTCTGCGTCGAAACGTTGTGATCCATCGTGGCGAAGGTTTTGCCCGGCTGACGTACCGGGCGTTTGTGGGCGCGCAGACCGTCAAACGCCTGCGGCGAGGTCACTTCGTGAACCAGATGGCGGTCAATATACAGCAGCGGGGTTTCGTTTTGCGCTTCATAAACCACGTGAGCATCGAACAACTTTTCGTATAACGTCTTCGCCATGATTACACCCCTTCAGCGACATAGCGGGCAATGATATCGCCCATTTCATCGGTACTGACCGCCGCCGCGCCGCGCGCTAAATCGCCGGTACGTACGCCTTCTTCTAATGCGCGGTTGATCGCATTTTCAATCGCGGTTGCCGCGTTATCGGCATCCAGGCTATAGCGCAGCAGCAGCGCCAGGGAGAGGATCTGCGCGATGGGGTTAGCGATGTTTTTACCGGCGATATCCGGCGCGGAGCCGCCTGCGGGTTCATATAAACCAAAGCCTTGCTCGTTGAGGCTGGCGGACGGCAGCATGCCCATTGAACCGGTAATCATGGCGCATTCGTCAGACAGGATGTCGCCGAAAAGGTTGGAGCACAGCAGGACGTCAAACTGGGACGGATCTTTGATCAGCTGCATGGTGGCGTTGTCGATATACATATGCGACAGCTCAACGTCAGGATACTGCTTACTGACTTCACTAACAATTTCGCGCCACAAAATAGAAGACTGCAGCACGTTCGCTTTATCAATAGAGGTCACTTTGTGGCGACGCTTGCGGGCGGACTCGAACGCAATATGGGCGATACGCTCAATCTCAAAGCGATGATACACCTCGGTATCGAACGCTTTCTCATGCTGGCCGCTGCCTTCACGGCCTTTCGGCTGGCCGAAGTAAATGCCGCCGGTCAGTTCGCGGACGCATAAAATGTCGAAGCCGTTAGCGGCGATATCGGCGCGCAGCGGGCAAAACTCTTCCAGGCCCTGGTACAGCTTAGCCGGGCGCAGGTTGCTGAATAATTTGAAATGCTTACGCAGGGGCAGCAGCGCGCCGCGCTCCGGCTGCTCCGCGGGCGGCAGATGCTCCCATTTCGGTCCGCCAACCGAGCCAAACAGGATCGCGTCGGCCTGTTCGCAGCCTTCGACGGTAGTCTGCGGCAGGGGAGTGCCCTGACGATCGATGGCGACACCGCCGACGTCGTGCTGGCTGGTGGTAATGCGCATATCAAAACGGTGGCGAACGGCTTCCAGTACTTTCATCGCCTGGTTCATGACTTCCGGGCCAATACCATCACCTGGTAAAACAGCAATATGGTAATTCTTCGACATTACACGGTTTCCTTATTGTTCTCTTTATTCTGAGCTTTGCGTTGCAATTCTTTTTCGACTTCAGCGGCGCGCCAGATATTGTTCAGGACGTGAACCATGGCCTTCGCGGAAGATTCCACGATATCCGTCGCCAGGCCCACCCCGTGGAAGCGGCGGCCGTTGTAGTTCGCCACGATGTCAACCTGGCCCAGCGCATCCTTACCCTGACCCTTGGCGTTGAGGTCATATTTGACCAGCTCAATCTCATAGCCGGTGATGCGGTTAATGGCCTGATAAATGGCGTCCACCGGGCCGTTACCGTTGGCGGCCTCAGCTTTTGTTTCATCACCGCAGGCCAGCTTAACAGAGGCGGTTGCGATATCGCTGGAGCCGGACTGCACGCTGAAGTAATCCAGGCGGAAATGCTCCGGTTCTTCCTGCTGTTTATTAATGAAGGCTAACGCTTCCAGGTCATAGTCAAATACCTGGCCCTTTTTATCCGCCAGCTTGAGGAACGCGTCATACAGATGGTCCATGTTGTAGTCGGTGTCTTTATAGCCCATCTCTTCCATACGGTGTTTCACCGCCGCGCGGCCGGAGCGTGAGGTCAGGTTCAGCTGCACCTGGTTCAGGCCGATAGATTCCGGCGTCATGATTTCGTAGTTTTCGCGATTCTTCAGCACGCCGTCCTGGTGAATGCCGGAAGAGTGGGCAAAGGCGCCGGTTCCGACGATAGCTTTGTTGGCAGGGATCGGCATATTACAAATCTGGCTGACGGTCTGGCTGGTACGCCAGATTTCCTGGTGATTAATGCGGGTGTGCACATTCATAATGTCTTTGCGCACTTTAATCGCCATGATCACTTCTTCCAGCGAGCAGTTGCCGGCGCGTTCGCCGATACCGTTCATCGCGCCTTCAACCTGGCGAGCGCCGGCGTGGACCGCTGCGAGGGCGTTACCGACCGCGATGCCTAAGTCGTCATGGGTATGGACGGAGATAATAGCCTTGTCGATGTTAGGCACGCATTCGTACAAACCGGTGATGATGTTGGCGAATTCGAACGGCATGGTGTAGCCGACGGTATCCGGAATATTGATGGTTGTTGCGCCTGCATTAATCGCGGCTTCAACGACGCGAGCCAGATCGGCAATCGGCGTACGGCCAGCGTCTTCACAGGAAAACTCGACATCGTCAGTGTAGTTGCGGGCGCGCTTTACCATATAGATGGCACGTTCGATAACCTCATCCAGGTTACTGCGCAGCTTGGTGGCGATATGCATCGGAGAGGTGGCGATAAAAGTGTGAATACGGAACGCTTCCGCCACTTTTAATGATTCTGCTGCAACATCGATATCTTTTTCTACGCAGCGGGCCAGGGCGCAAACGCGGCTGTTTTTGATCGTGCGTGCGATGGTTTGCACGGATTCAAAGTCGCCTGGAGACGAGACTGGGAAGCCCACTTCCATGACGTCAACGCCCATCCGCTCCAGGGCCATAGCAATCTGCAGTTTCTCTTTCACACTCAGGCTGGCTTGTAACGCTTGTTCACCGTCGCGTAAGGTCGTATCGAAAATAATGACTTGCTGGCTCATGGTTTAGATCCTTGGTCTGTGTCCTGGCGCCTTGCTTACGAGCATAAAAAAACCCGCGCATTGGCGCGGGTTTTATAGTCTTGCTGGAAGATGACTTAACGATGAACGTCGCCCAACAGCCTACCGCGCAAAATGGATGCGTTTAGTAGTAGTAGGCTGAGAAAGCGAATGCTGCGAATCATTGCGTCATGCTCCAGATGAAATCGTTATGCATTTAGAGTTACTGGATATGGGGTTTGATGTCAACCCTTGGGTGAACAAAAGGTCTTTTTACCAGAGGTATGAATTAGCTAATTGTGCTGACGATCGCGCTTTTTTGCCGATGATCCTTTTTAGGACATCACTGCACGTTGAGATATTTTCACTATTTGATAATTTTGAGTTTCGATGAGTGCTTCAAGCATAGCCCACTCGGCCATAATCATATCTTAATGAAATATTTAGATTTATTCGGTTGGTGAATGCATTCATATTTGTAAGGGTAAATTATCAATGATAATAAAATGTGAATTTTAAGGGGGGCTTAAACTGATATTGTAATAGTGCTTAAATTATAGTTAACCGCTGCTGTTATTGTTTATTTTTGATATTTATGGGTACACTTGGTTTTATCAAGTAAACAATATGGTTAGGGGATTGCGGGTACGTTCAACTGCAGAATTTTGGTCGCCACTCATAACCTTGATATATTCCTAAAATTCATCTTTGCCCTTTTGTAAATGTCATATGCATGGTAAATGATATTTTCAGAATTAATTACTGCACTTTGGCAAAGGGAATTTAGCGTGACAGTGGAGTTAAATATGTTAAAAGAAAATACTGAATATAAGCCGGACTCAGAGGTTGAAACCACAAAACCTCAGCTGAGAATGGTTGACCTCAATCTGTTAACCGTATTTGATGCGGTAATGCAGGAACAAAATATCACCCGTGCGGCACATTCGCTGGGAATGTCGCAGCCGGCGGTCAGCAATGCCGTCTCAAGACTGAAAGTGATGTTTAATGATGAGCTGTTTGTTCGTTATGGACGCGGCATCCAGCCAACGGCGCGTGCTTATCAGCTATTTGGTTCTGTACGACAGGCATTACAATTAGTGCAGAACGAGTTACCGGGCTCCGGCTTCGAGCCGCTCAGCAGCGAGCGGGTCTTTAATTTATGCGTTTGCAGCCCGCTGGATAACGCATTGACTTCGGTTATTTTCAATAAAGTTGGCGAGATTGCGCCCAACATTCATTTGGTCTTTAAATCGGCATTGAATCAAAACACGGAACATCAATTACGTTATCAGGAAATTGAATTCGTTATTGGTTATGAAGAGTTTCGTCGCCCTGAGTTTGCCTGCGTACCTTTATTCAAAGATGAAATGGTGCTGGTGGCCAGCCGGAAACATCCGCGTATTTCTGGCCCCATGATGGAAAATGATATTTATCAGGAGGAGCACGCGGTTGTCGCTCTCGATCGATACGCTTCATTTAGCCAGCCATGGTATGACACTGCGGATAAACAATCGCGTATTGCTTATCAAGGAAACGCGATGGTCAGCGTATTAAATGTGGTTTCCCAGACCAACATGGTTGCTATCGCACCGCGCTGGTTAGCCAGCGAGTTTGCCGATAAGCTGAATTTGCAAATATTACCGTTGCCGCTGAAAGTGAATAGCCGTACCTGCTATCTTTCCTGGCATGAAGCGGCGGGCCGTGATAAAGGGCATCAGTGGATGGAAGAATTGCTGGTCAATATCTGCCAGCGCTAAACGGTCGCGATACAAACGGGGGCTTCGGCTCCTGCTTTGTGTGACAAAAGTCACTAAACGTAGAATTTTATTCTGTTTGCGATTGTCCGCCTCCGACGCTGCCCGTTAAAAAATGGATGATTTGCTGTAGTTGGTTATTTTCCCCGAGCATTGACTATCATATTTTCTTATCTCCGAAGTTTTTCACCGAGTTTTACCTGTGAACCTTTCTTTTATCCTTTTAATGCCTCTTAGGTGCCGACGGTCGCCAATTGCCTGCCCGTTAGCGAGCAGTTATGGTAACGGCATGCAGTCTATTCACCTCAGGACGAAGCTTTTGCGCTTCGTCCTGTGCGAGCGCGCGGAAATCGGATTCCGCTGTCGTTAAAAACTATAAGCCGGGAGGCAAACCATGGAGATGTTGTCAGGAGCCGAAATGGTCGTCCAGTCGCTGGTCGATCAGGGCGTCAAGCAGGTATTCGGTTATCCCGGGGGCGCGGTCCTCGATATCTATGATGCGTTACATACCCTTGGCGGAATCGATCACGTACTGGTCCGCCATGAGCAAGCTGCCGTGCATATGGCGGATGGTCTTGCGCGCGCAACGGGCGAGGTCGGGGTAGTCCTGGTGACCTCGGGTCCGGGGGCGACTAACGCGATTACCGGCATTGCGACGGCTTATATGGATTCCATTCCGCTGGTGATTCTTTCCGGCCAGGTCGCGACGTCCTTAATTGGCTACGATGCTTTCCAGGAGTGCGACATGGTGGGGATCTCCCGACCGGTGGTAAAACACAGCTTTCTGGTTAAGCAAACCGAAGATATTCCCGGCGTGCTGAAAAAAGCGTTCTGGCTGGCGGCCAGCGGGCGTCCCGGCCCGGTCGTCGTGGATCTACCGAAAGATATTCTCAATCCAGCGAAAAAACTGCCGTACGCCTGGCCAGATACGGTCAGCATGCGCTCTTATAATCCGACGACGTCGGGTCATAAAGGGCAAATTAAACGTGCGCTGCAGACGCTGGTGGCTGCCAAAAAACCGGTGGTTTATGTCGGTGGCGGGGCGATTAATGCGCAATGTGAACCGCAGCTGTTCGCGCTGGTTGAGAAACTGAAGCTGCCGGTAGCGTCTTCGCTGATGGGGCTGGGCGCCTTCCCCGCCTCGCACCCGCAGGCGTTAGGGATGCTGGGCATGCATGGGACCTATGAAGCTAATATGACCATGCACAATTCCGACGTGATTTTCGCCGTTGGCGTGCGCTTCGACGATCGTACAACGAATAATCTGGCCAGGTACTGTCCGAACGCGACGGTGCTGCATATTGATATCGATCCCACTTCGATATCCAAGACCGTTCCTGCCGACGTGCCTATCGTTGGCGACGCCCGCCTGGTGCTGGAACAGATGCTTGAACTGCTCGAACATGAAGAGACGCAGCAACCGCTGGATGAAATCCGCGACTGGTGGCAGCAGATAGAGCAGTGGCGCGCGCGTCATTGCCTGCAGTACGACACGCAAAGCGGCAAGATTAAACCACAGGCGGTAATTGAGACCATCTGGCGGCTGACGCACGGCGATGCATACGTGACGTCCGATGTGGGTCAGCATCAGATGTTCGCGGCGCTTTATTATCCTTTCGACAAACCACGGCGTTGGATCAACTCAGGTGGTCTGGGAACGATGGGATTTGGCCTTCCCGCCGCGCTGGGCGTGAAGATGGCGCTGCCGGAAGAAACGGTGATTTGCGTGACCGGCGATGGCAGCATCCAGATGAATATTCAGGAGCTCTCCACCGCGCTGCAGTACGAGCTGCCGGTGCTGGTGCTGAACCTCAATAACCGCTACCTCGGGATGGTGAAGCAGTGGCAGGATATGCTTTACTCTGGCCGTCATTCACAATCCTATATGGAGTCATTGCCTGATTTTGCTCGCGTCGCGGAAGCCTACGGCCACGTGGGGATTCGTATCAGCGACCCGCAGGAGCTGGAAGCGAAGCTCGCTGAGGCGCTGGAGCAGGTGCGTAATAATCGACTGGTTTTCGTCGATGTAACGGTTGACGGCAGTGAGCATGTATACCCCATGCAGATTCGCGGCGGCGGTATGGACGAGATGTGGCTGAGCAAAACGGAGAGGACCTGATTATGCGCCGGATATTATCAGTATTACTGGAGAACGAATCGGGCGCGCTATCCCGCGTGATCGGCCTCTTTTCACAGCGCGGTTATAATATTGAAAGCCTGACGGTAGCGCCGACGGACGATCCGACGTTATCCAGAATGACGATTCAAACCGTTGGCGATGAGAAAGCGATTGAGCAGATAGAAAAGCAGCTGCACAAGCTGGTAGACGTGCTGCGCGTTAACGAGCTCGGACAAGGCGCGCACGTTGAGCGTGAAATTATGCTGGTGAAGGTCCAGGCCAGCGGCTATGGACGCGATGAGGTCAAGCGCAATACGGAAATTTTCCGTGGGCAAATTATCGACGTCACGCCGTCTATCTATACCGTTCAGCTGGCGGGAACCAGCGATAAGCTGGATGCGTTTTTAGCGTCGCTGCGCGATGTGGCCCGTATTGTTGAGGTTGCCCGCTCGGGTGTTGTCGGATTGTCGCGTGGCGACAAAATCATGCGCTGAGCAGCGCAAACTGACGTAAAAATAGCCCGACACCCCTTGTCGGGCTATTTTTTTGCGAAATCGGTGGGAACTGTGGACTAAAGCGGTTGCTGCGCTTACTTTTCTGCGCTTAGATGTTATAAAAACGAATCCATACCTGAAGAATGGTTATGTTCTGTACTTATTACCCAAGGGGCAATTGTGAAACTGGATGAAATCGCCCGGCTGGCCGGTGTCTCGCGAACGACCGCTAGCTATGTGATTAATGGGAAAGCGAAGCAGTATCGCGTCAGCGATAAAACTGTTGAAAAGGTGATGGCGGTGGTTCGTGAGCACAACTATCACCCGAATGCGGTTGCTGCAGGCTTGCGTGCAGGACGTACGCGGTCCATTGGTCTGGTTATCCCGGACCTGGAAAACACCAGCTATACGCGCATCGCTAATTACCTGGAGCGTCAGGCGCGCCAGCGCGGCTACCAACTGCTGATCGCCTGTTCCGAAGATCAACCGGATAACGAAATGCGCTGCATTGAGCATCTGCTGCAGCGTCAGGTCGATGCGATTATCGTTTCCACCTCATTACCTCCTGAGCATCCGTTCTATCAGCGCTGGGCTAACGATCCGTTCCCGATTGTTGCCCTTGACCGCGCGCTCGATCGTGAACACTTCACCAGCGTCGTCGGCGCCGATCAGGACGATGCTGAAATGCTCGGCGCGGAGTTACGTAAATTCCCCGCTGAAACGGTGCTTTACCTTGGCGCCCTGCCGGAACTTTCGGTGAGCTTCCTGCGTGAGCAGGGATTCCGTACGGCGTGGAAGGACGATCCGCGAGAGGTGCATTTCCTCTATGCAAACAGCTACGAGCGCGAAGCCGCGGCGCAGCTCTTTGAAAAGTGGCTGGAAACGCATCCAATGCCTCAGGCGCTTTTTACGACTTCGTTTCCGCTGCTGCAGGGCGTGATGGACGTCACGCTGCGCCGGGAAGGGAAGCTGCCTTCTGAGCTGGCTATTGCCACTTTTGGCGATAATGAGCTGCTGGATTTCCTCCAGTGTCCCGTTTTAGCCGTAGCCCAGCGCCACCGCGACGTGGCGGAGCGCGTGCTGGAGATCGTGCTCGCCAGCCTTGATGAACCGCGTAAGCCGAAACCTGGGTTAAGCCGTATCCGGCGCAATCTTTATCGTCGCGGCAGTCTGAATCGCCGCTAAGCGCGTGACCAGGATTATTCGTAGAGCATTCGCCAGACGGAGACGCGTCTGGCGATAATCCGCTGAGATGACGTAAAAATTGCAGGGTTAAGGATCTTTCAGACAAATCCTTAAGCTTCCTGACATCTCTTTTAATTTTATTCTTCGCGCCATTTATTTCGCGGTTTAATTAGCCCATAAAAGGATTAGCGTATTTATTTGTATTATTTTGTTACATTCAGCAGGTGAGTTGCTGAATTAACACTCATTTCCTCCCTATTATGGTAGCGATAAGCGCTATACCCCGCAGTTAGTGTGCCTCTCCTGTGAAAACTGGTGCTGTTAACGGTCATCAGAATGGCCTAAAATGCCGCTCGCGTCGCAAACTGACACTTTATATTTTCCCTTAGAAGATATTTTGCTGCTTTAACTGTTACAAGTTTGTTGGTTGTTTTCTTACCGATATTCATAACGTTAATTTGCCTCGTTTGTTGGTTGATTTTTCCTCAGGGCGAATATCGGCTGTAAATAATGGGTTTTTGAGCTCTGTTGGCATTCGTGCTGGCTTGACAAGCTTTTCCTCCGCTCCGTAAACTCCTTCTTGTGGGAATTTGTGGGGTAAAGTGGCGAAAAGGGGTGAGGCTGGCATGTTCCGTGGGGCAACGTTAGTCAATCTCGACAGCAAAGGCCGTCTGGCCGTACCGACGCGCTACCGCGACGGGCTGATCGAGAACGCTTCCGGTCAATTGGTATGCACCATTGACATCCATCACCCGTGCCTGCTGCTTTACCCTTTGCCTGAATGGGAAATCATCGAGCAAAAATTATCGCGTTTATCGAGCATGAACCCCACCGAGCGGCGCGTACAGCGTTTGCTTCTGGGACATGCCAGCGAATGTCAGATGGATAGCGCCGGGAGGCTATTAATCGCCCCGGTGCTGCGGCAACACGCCGGGCTGACAAAAGAAGTGATGCTGGTCGGGCAGTTCAATAAGTTTGAGCTGTGGGACGAAACGACCTGGTATCAACGGGTCAAGGAAGATATCGACGCTGAGCAGTCCGCTTCCGGGGAACTGTCGGAGCGCCTGCAGGATTTGTCTTTGTAAAATGATGGAAAATTATAAACACACTACGGTACTTCTGGATGAAGCCGTTAACGGCCTGAATATTCGTCCTGACGGTATCTACATTGATGGTACCTTTGGCCGCGGCGGTCACTCGCGCCTGATTCTCTCCCAGCTGGGAGCGGAGGGACGCCTGCTGGCGATCGATCGCGACCCGCAGGCTATCGCCGTCGCGAAAACTATCGATGATCCCCGCTTTTCCATCGTTCATGGTCCTTTTTCTCAGCTGGCAGACTATGTTGGCGAGCGCAATCTAACCGGCAAGATCGACGGTATTCTGCTCGATCTTGGCGTCTCTTCACCGCAGCTGGATGACGCTGAACGTGGCTTCTCATTCATGCGCGATGGTCCGCTGGATATGCGCATGGATCCGACGCGCGGCCAGTCAGCCGCTGAATGGCTACAAACCGCCGACGAAGCCGATATCGCCTGGGTCATCAAAACCTTCGGCGAAGAGCGCTTTGGTAAACGCATTGCCCGCGCCATCGTTGAACGCAACCGCGTCGAACCGATGACGCGTACCAAAGAGCTGGCGGAGGTCGTTGCGGCGGCGACGCCGGTGAAAGATAAATTCAAACATCCCGCGACCCGTACCTTCCAGGCGGTGCGCATTTGGGTGAACAGTGAACTGGAGGAGATAGAGCAGGCGCTAAAAAGCTCGCTCAGCGTGCTGGCCCCGGGCGGGCGGCTCTCAATCATCAGTTTCCACTCGCTGGAAGACCGTATTGTGAAACGCTTTATGCGCGAGCAAAGCCGCGGTCCGCAGGTTCCGGCAGGGTTACCGATGACCGAAGAGCAGCTTAAAAAACTGGGCGGCCGTGAGCTAAGAGCATTAGGCAAGTTGATGCCGGGCGAAAAAGAGGTAGCTGAAAATCCTCGTGCCCGTAGTTCAGTTCTGCGTATTGCAGAGAGGACGAACGCATGATCGGCAGAGTGACAGAAGCCCTAAGCAAGGTGAAAGGGTCGATAGGAAGCAACGAGCGCCATGCTTTGCCTGGCGTGATCGGAGACGACCTTCTGCGGTTTGGGAAGCTGCCACTCTGCCTGTTCATTTGCATCATTATTACGGCGATTACGGTGGTGACAACGGCGCACCATACTCGTCTCTTAACCGCACAGCGCGAACAGCTGGTGCTGGAACGCGACGCGCTGGATATTGAATGGCGCAACCTGATCCTCGAAGAAAATGCTCTCGGCGATCATAGTCGGGTTGAGCGGATCGCGACCGAGAAGCTGCAGATGCAGCACGTCGATCCATCACAAGAAAATATCGTTGTACAGAAATAAGGATTATTGCGACGCATGAAAGCAGCGCCGAAAACGCCAAAAGCAAAACGTCAGGAAGAACAGGCCAACTTTATCAGTTGGCGTTTTGCGTTGCTGTGCGGCTGTATTCTGCTGGCGCTGGGCTTCCTGCTGGGCCGCGTGGCCTGGCTACAGGTAATTAGCCCGGACATGCTGGTACGCCAGGGCGATATGCGTTCTCTGCGCGTGCAGGAAGTCTCTACCGCGCGCGGAATGATAACCGATCGTTCCGGACGGCCGCTGGCGGTGAGCGTGCCGGTAAAAGCTATCTGGGCTGACCCGAAAGAGCTGCATGAAGCCGGGGGCGTGACCCTGGACAACCGCTGGAAGGCGCTGGCCGATGCGCTGAATATGCCGCTGGATCAGCTGGCATCGCGCATCAATACCAATCCACGGATGCGTTTCATCTATCTGGCGCGTCAGGTGAACCCTGATATGGCCGACTACATCCGTAAATTGAAGCTACCGGGGATTCATCTGCGGGAAGAGTCCCGCCGCTACTATCCGTCAGGCGAAGTAACCGCTCACCTCATTGGCTTCACTAACGTCGATAGCCAGGGGATTGAGGGCGTAGAGAAGAGCTTTGATAAGTGGCTTACCGGCCAGCCTGGCGAGCGTATCGTGCGTAAAGACCGCTATGGTCGGGTAATCGAAGATATTTCGTCCACCGATAGCCAGGCCGCGCATAACCTGGCGCTGAGCATTGACGAACGCCTGCAGGCGCTGGTGTATCGCGAGCTGAATAATGCGGTGGCGTTCAACAAAGCGGAGTCAGGTACCGCGGTTCTGGTCGACGTTAACACCGGCGAAGTGCTGGCGATGGCCAACAGCCCGTCGTACAACCCGAATAATTTCGCGGGCACCTCTAAAGATACGATGCGTAACCGCGCCATTACCGACGTGTTTGAGCCGGGTTCAACGGTGAAGCCGATGGTGGTGATGACGGCGCTTCAGCGCGGCATTGTTAACGAAAATACCGTACTGAACACCATTCCCTATCGAATTAACGGCCACGAAATCAAAGACGTGGCGCGCTACAGCGAATTGACCCTGACCGGGGTACTACAGAAGTCGAGTAACGTCGGTGTTTCTAAGCTGGCGTTAGCGATGCCGTCCTCAGCGTTAGTAGATACTTACTCACGTTTTGGACTCGGAAAAGCGACCAATTTGGGGTTGGTCGGAGAACGCAGTGGCTTATACCCTCAAAAACAACGGTGGTCTGACATAGAGAGGGCCACCTTTTCTTTCGGCTATGGGCTAATGGTAACCCCGTTACAGTTAGCGCGAGTCTACGCAACGATCGGCAGCTACGGCATATATCGCCCGCTGTCGATTACCAAAGTTGATCCACCGGTTCCGGGCGAGCGCGTCTTCCCGGAATCACTCGTTCGTACCGTTGTTCATATGATGGAAAGCGTGGCGCTGCCCGGCGGCGGCGGCGTGAAGGCGGCGATCAAAGGCTATCGCATCGCCATTAAAACCGGTACGGCGAAAAAAGTAGGGCCCGACGGCCGCTACATCAACAAATACATTGCTTACACCGCAGGCGTTGCGCCCGCCAGCCATCCGCGCTTTGCGCTGGTGGTGGTGATCAACGATCCGCAGGCGGGTAAATACTACGGCGGCGCCGTTTCCGCGCCGGTCTTCGGTGCCATCATGGGCGGCGTACTGCGCACCATGAACATTGAACCGGATGCGCTGGCAACGGCTGAAAAAAGTGAATTAGTGATTAATCAAGGCGAGGGAACAGGTGGCAGATCGTAATTTGCGCGACCTTCTCGCTCCGTGGGTGCCAAATGCGCCGGAGCGAATTCTGCGAGAAATGACGCTGGACAGCCGGGTGGCTGCTTCTGGCGATCTTTTTATCGCGGTTTTAGGTCATCAGGCGGACGGGCGTCGTTATATCCCGCAGGCGATAGCGCAAGGTGTTGCTGCCATTATTGCTGAGGCCAAAGATGAGGCCCATGACGGCGAAATCCGTGAAATGCACGGTGTGCCGGTTATCTATCTGAGCCAACTCAACGAGCGCTTATCCGCGCTGGCCGGGCGTTTTTACCATCAGCCTTCGGAACAACTGTGCCTGGTGGGCGTCACCGGGACTAACGGCAAGACCACCACGACACAACTGCTGGCGCAGTGGGCGCAGCTGCTGGGGGAAACCAGCGCGGTAATGGGAACCGTAGGCAATGGCCTTCTGGAGAAAGTTATCCCAACGGAAAACACCACCGGTTCGGCCGTTGATGTTCAACACGTACTTTCTGGCCTGGCAGGGCAGGGGGCGACGTTCGCCGCGATGGAAGTCTCTTCCCACGGGCTGGTGCAGCATCGCGTATCCGCGCTGCAGTTTGCCGCCTCGGTCTTCACCAACCTGAGCCGCGATCACCTCGATTACCACGGTGATATGGAACATTACGAAGCGGCGAAATGGCTGCTCTACTCAACCCACCATTGCGGCCAGGCGATTGTTAATGCGGACGATGAAGTCGGTCGCCGCTGGCTGGCGAAGCTGCCGGATGCGGTTGCCGTATCGATGGAAGATCACATTAACCCGAACTGCCGGGGCCGCTGGCTTAAAGCGACCGCCGTGAGCTATCACGATAGCGGCGCCACCATTCAGTTTGCCTCCAGCTGGGGGAACGGCGAGATCGAAAGCCGCCTGATGGGCGCCTTTAACGTCAGCAATCTGCTGCTGGCCTTAGCCACCCTGCTGGCGCTGGGCTATCCGCTTGCCGATCTGCTGAAAACCGCCGCGCGCCTGCAGCCGGTATGCGGGCGTATGGAAGTGTTCGCCGCGCCGGGTAAACCGACCGTGGTCGTTGATTACGCCCACACGCCTGATGCGCTGGAAAAAGCGCTGCAGGCGGCGCGTCTGCACTGTCGCGGTAAACTGTGGTGCGTATTTGGCTGCGGCGGGGATCGCGACAAAGGCAAGCGTCCGCTGATGGGCGCTATCGCCGAAGAGTTTGCCGATATCGTGGTTGTCACCGACGACAACCCGCGCACCGAAGAGCCGCGGGCGATTATCAACGACATTCTGGCCGGAATGCTGGACGCGGGCCATGCCAGGGCGGTGGAAGGTCGTGCGGAAGCGGTCACTAATGCGGTGATGCAGGCGAAAGAAAACGACGTCGTTCTGGTGGCGGGCAAAGGCCACGAGGACTATCAAATCGTCGGCAATCGCCGACTCGATTACTCTGACCGCGTCACCGTGGCGCGTCTGCTGGGGGCGGTAGCATGATTCGCTTGACTCTCAGCCAGCTCGCCGGCATCACGCATGGCGAGCTGCACGGCCGCGATGTGGCGATTGATGAAGTCACCTCCGATACCCGTAAAATCACGGCGGGCTGCCTGTTCGTGGCGCTAAAAGGCGAGCGCTTTGATGCGCATGACTTTGCCGAACAGGCGAAAGCTGCCGGCGCGGGGGCGCTGTTGGTCAGCCGTCAGCTGGCCTGCGATCTACCGCAGGTGGTGGTGAAGGATACGCGTCTGGCGTTTGGCGAACTGGCCGCGTGGGTGCGTCAGCAGGTGCCGGCGCGCGTGGTCGCGCTGACCGGATCTTCCGGAAAAACCTCGGTTAAAGAGATGACCGCGGCGATTCTGAGCCAGTGCGGCAATACGCTGTATACCGCAGGTAACCTGAACAACGATATCGGCGTGCCGATGACGCTGCTGCGTCTTACCAAAGAATATGACTACGCGGTCATCGAGTTAGGCGCTAATCACCAGGGGGAAATTGCCTGGACCGTTAGCCTGACCCGTCCCGAAGCCGCGTTAGTGAATAACCTGGCCGCCGCGCATCTGGAAGGCTTTGGCTCTCTGGAAGGCGTGGCGAAAGCCAAGGGCGAAATTTACACCGGTCTGCCGCTCAACGGCATCGCGATTATGAACGCCGACAACAATGACTGGCTGAACTGGCAAAGCGTGATTGGCGAGCGTAAAACCTGGCGTTTTTCGCCGAACGCCGCCCACAGCGATTTCACGGCAACCAACGTTCATGTGACGTCGCACGGGACTGAATTTACTCTGCAGACCCCAACGGGCAGCGTTGATGTACTGCTGCCGCTGCCGGGGCGCCATAACATCGCCAACGCGCTGGCTGCCGCGGCGCTGTCAATGGCGGTGGGGGCGACGCATGAGGCGATCAAAGCGGGTCTGAAAGATCTGAAAGCGGTACCGGGGCGGTTATTCCCGATTCAACTGACCGACAGCCAGCTGCTGCTGGATGATTCCTATAACGCCAACGTCGGCTCGCTGACAGCCGCGGTACAGGTGCTGTCTGAGATGCCGGGCTACCGGGTACTGGTCGTCGGCGATATGGCCGAACTCGGCGCGGAAAGCCAGGCATGCCATCGTCAGGTGGGCGAAGCGGCAAAAGCGGCCGGGCTCGATCGCGTACTGAGCGTCGGTACGTTGAGCGCAGAGATCAGCGGTGCCAGCGGCGTTGGCGAACATTTTAGCGAGAAGGCCGCGCTGGTGACCCGCCTGCGCGAGCTCACCGCAGAACATAAAATTATGACCATTTTAGTGAAGGGTTCACGTAGTGCCGCCATGGAAGTGGTAGTACGCGCATTACAGGAGAACGGAACATGTTAGTATGGCTGGCCGAACATTTGGTCAAATATTATTCAGGCTTTAACGTCTTTTCCTACCTGACGTTTCGCGCCATTGTCAGCCTGCTGACCGCGCTGTTCATCTCTCTGTGGATGGGCCCGCGCATGATCGCCCGTCTGCAAAAACTCTCCTTTGGCCAGGTTGTACGTAACGATGGCCCGGAATCTCACTTTAGTAAGCGCGGTACGCCGACCATGGGCGGGATCATGATCCTGACCGCCATTGTTGTCTCCGTTCTGCTGTGGGCCTATCCATCTAACCCCTACGTCTGGTGCGTGCTGACGGTACTGGTGGGCTACGGCATCATCGGCTTCGTTGATGACTACCGTAAGGTGGTCCGCAAAGATACCAAGGGCCTGATTGCCCGCTGGAAATATTTCTGGATGTCGGTGATTGCCCTGGGCGTCGCCTTTGCGCTGTATATGGCGGGTAAAGATACGCCGGCGACTCAGCTGGTAGTGCCGTTCTTTAAAGATGTGATGCCGCAGCTGGGCCTGTTCTACGTCCTGCTGGCCTATTTTGTTATCGTCGGGACCGGTAATGCGGTCAACCTGACCGACGGCCTTGATGGGCTGGCGATTATGCCCACCGTATTCGTTGCCGCCGGCTTCGCGCTGGTTGCCTGGGCGACCGGTAACATGAATTTCGCCAACTACCTGCATATCCCTTATTTGCGTCACGCCGGTGAACTGGTGATCGTCTGTACGGCGATTGTCGGCGCGGGCCTGGGCTTCCTGTGGTTTAACACCTATCCGGCACAGGTCTTTATGGGCGATGTGGGTTCACTGGCACTCGGCGGCGCGCTGGGGATTATCGCCGTGCTGCTGCGCCAGGAATTCCTGCTGGTGATTATGGGCGGCGTATTTGTGGTGGAAACGCTCTCGGTGATTCTGCAGGTCGGCTCCTTCAAGCTGCGCGGGCAGCGCATCTTCCGCATGGCGCCGATTCACCATCACTATGAACTGAAAGGCTGGCCGGAACCGCGCGTTATCGTGCGTTTCTGGATTATTTCGCTGATGCTGGTGCTGATTGGCCTGGCGACGCTGAAGGTACGTTAATCATGGCAGATTATCAGGGTAAAAAAGTCGTCATTATTGGGCTGGGTATGACCGGCCTGTCATGCGTGGACTTTTTCATGGCTCGCGGCGTGACGCCGCGGGTGATGGATACCCGCGTTGCGCCGGCGGGGCTGGACAAGCTGCCGGAAGCCGTTGATCGCTATGTCGGCGGTCTGAACGAAGATTGGCTGTTGACGGCGGACCTGATTGTCGCCAGCCCTGGCATCGCGCTGGCGCATCCTTCCCTGAGCGCCGCGGCGGATGCGGGGGTAGAAATTGTCGGCGATATCGAACTGTTCTGCCGCGAGGCGCAGGCGCCGATTATTGCGATCACCGGTTCCAACGGTAAAAGCACCGTGACTTCCCTTGTGGGAGAAATGGCGAAAGCGGCGGGGTTGAACGTTGGCGTTGGGGGCAATATTGGCCTGCCGGCGCTGATGCTGCTGGATCCTGAGCGCGAACTCTATGTCCTGGAACTTTCCAGCTTCCAGCTGGAAACCACCTCCAGCCTGCGGGCGGCCGCGGCGACGATCCTTAACGTCACCGAAGATCATATGGACCGCTATCCGCTGGGGCTTCAGCAGTATCGCGCCGCCAAACTGCGCGTTTATGAGAACGCCCGGGCCTGTATCGTCAATGCCGACGATGCGTTAACCATGCCGGTACGCGGCGCTGACGATCGCTGCATCAGCTTCGGCGTTGACGTTGGCGACTATCACCTGAACCGCCAGCAGGGAGAAACCTGGCTGCGCGTCAAAGGCGAGAAGGTGCTCAACGTCAAAGAGATGAAGATAAGCGGCCAGCATAACTACAGTAACGCGCTTGCGGCCCTGGCTCTGGCGGACGCTGCGGGTCTGCCGCGTGCCAGCAGCCTGAAAGCGCTGACCACATTCACCGGGCTGGCGCATCGTTTCCAGCTGGTGCTGGAGCACAACGGCGTGCGCTGGATCAACGATTCTAAAGCCACCAACGTCGGCAGTACCGAAGCGGCGCTCAATGGACTGCATCTTGATGGAACGCTCTATCTGCTGCTGGGCGGCGATGGGAAATCTGCTGATTTCACGCCGTTAAGCCGTTACCTGACCGGCGACAACGTTCGCCTGTACTGCTTCGGCCGCGACGGCGCGCAGCTGGCGGCCCTTCGCCCGGACGTCGCCGTGCAAACGGAAACCATGGAGCAGGCGATGCGCCAGATTGCGCCGCAGGTTGTCACGGGCGATATGGTGCTGCTGTCTCCCGCGTGCGCCAGTCTCGATCAGTTTAAAAACTTTGAACAACGCGGCGACATCTTTACTCGCCTGGCGAAGGAGTTAGGTTGATGCGTTTATCACTCCCGCGCCTGAAAATGCCACGGCTGAGACTGCCGCGTCTGCCGGGAATGTTTATTTTCGCATGGCTGTTCGCCGCGCTGAAAGGCTGGGTGATGGGCTCGCGGCAAAAAGATACCGATAGCCTGGTGATGTATGACCGGATGCTGCTGTGGCTGACCTTTGGCCTGGCCGCAATCGGCTTCATTATGGTGACCTCGGCGTCGATGCCGGTAGGCCAGCGTCTGGCGAACGATCCGTTTCTGTTTGCCAAGCGCGATGGCTTATACATTCTGCTGGCGCTAGGGCTGGCGATGGTGACGCTGCGCCTGCCGATGGAGTTCTGGCAGCGCCACAGTACCGCGATGCTGATCGCCTCTATCGTCATGCTGCTGATTGTTCTGGTGGTCGGCAGCTCGGTTAACGGGGCGTCGCGCTGGATTGCGCTGGGGCCGCTGCGTATCCAGCCTGCGGAGTTTACCAAGCTGTCGCTGTTCTGCTACATCGCCAACTACCTCGTGCGTAAAGGCGACGAAGTGCGTAACAACCTGCGCGGCTTCTTAAAGCCGATGGGCGTGATTTTCGTACTGGCGATTTTACTGCTGGCGCAGCCTGACCTCGGTACCGTCGTCGTGCTGTTTGTGACCACCCTGGCCATGCTGTTCCTGGCGGGAGCCAAGCTGTGGCAGTTTATCGCCATTATCGGGATGGGGCTTTCGGCGGTCGTACTGCTGATTCTGGCTGAACCGTACCGTATCCGCCGCGTGACCTCTTTCTGGAACCCGTGGGAAGATCCGTTCGGCAGCGGCTACCAGCTAACCCAGTCGCTGATGGCCTTTGGTCGCGGCGAAATGTGGGGGCAGGGCCTGGGCAATTCGGTCCAGAAGCTGGAGTATTTGCCCGAGGCGCACACCGATTTCATCTTCGCCATTATCGGTGAAGAGCTCGGTTATATCGGTGTGGTACTCGCACTTTTAATGGTATTCTTCGTCGCTTTTCGCGCCATGTCCATTGGCCGCAAAGCGCTGGAGATTGACCACCGTTTCTCCGGATTTCTGGCCTGCGCCATTGGGATCTGGTTTAGCTTTCAGGCGCTGGTTAACGTCGGCGCGGCGGCGGGGATGCTGCCCACCAAAGGCCTGACGCTGCCGCTGATCAGTTACGGCGGTTCGAGCCTGCTGATTATGTCGACGGCGATCATGTTGCTGTTACGAATTGATTATGAAACGCGTCTGGAAAAAGCCCAGGCGTTTACACGGGGTGTTCGATGAGCGGTCAGGAAAAGCGCTTAATGGTGATGGCAGGCGGTACCGGCGGACACGTGTTCCCGGGACTGGCGGTTGCGCACCATTTAATGGACCAGGGCTGGCAGGTCCGCTGGCTGGGTACCGCGGATCGTATGGAAGCGGATTTAGTGCCGAAGCACGGCATTGAAATTGATTTCATTCAGATATCCGGCCTGCGCGGCAAGGGCCTGAAGGCGCAGATGCTGGCACCGGTGCGTATTTTCAACGCCTGGCGTCAGGCGCGAGCGATTATGCAGCGTTTTCAGCCGGACGTGGTGCTGGGTATGGGCGGCTATGTTTCCGGACCCGGCGGTCTGGCGGCATGGTCGCTGGGGATCCCGGTTGTCCTGCATGAACAGAACGGAATTGCCGGCCTGACGAATAAATGGCTGGCGAAAATTGCCAAAAAGGTCATGCAGGCATTTCCCGGCGCTTTCCCGCATGCCGACGTTGTTGGCAACCCGGTTCGCACCGATGTGCTGGCGCTGCCGCTGCCGGAACAGCGGTTAGCCGGGCGTCAGGGGCCGATTCGCGTATTGGTCGTCGGCGGCTCTCAGGGCGCGCGCGTGCTCAATCAGACGATGCCGCAGGTGGCGGCGAAGCTGGGTTCTGCTGTCACCATCTGGCACCAGAGCGGTAAAGGGGGCCAGGAGAGCGTACAGCAGGCCTATTCCGACGCCGGCCAGCCGCAGCACAAAGTCACCGAATTTATTGACGACATGGCGGCGGCTTATGCCTGGGCCGATGTTGTCGTATGTCGTTCCGGGGCGCTGACGGTGAGCGAAATTGCCGCCGCGGGTTTACCGGCGCTGTTTGTGCCTTTTCAGCACAAAGATCGTCAGCAGTACTGGAATGCGCTGCCGTTAGAGAAGGCAGGGGCAGCGAAGATCCTTGAGCAGCCGCAGTTTACCGTGGAGGCCGTCGCGCAAACCCTGGCGGGCTGGGATCGCGAGACGCTGCTGGATATGGCGGAGCGAGCGCGCAGAGCCTCGATTCCGGACGCGACCGAACGGGTAGCAGAAGAAGTGAGCGCCGCAGCACTGGCGCGTTAATCGCGGTGATGATCACCGTCCGAATAAAGAAGTTGATGGCGTAAAGAATGAATACACAAGATCTGGCAAAACTGCGTTCTATCGTGCCCGAGATGCGTCGCGTCCGGCACATTCACTTTGTTGGCATTGGCGGTGCCGGCATGGGCGGTATTGCCGAAGTTCTGGCCAACGAAGGTTATCAGATTAGCGGCTCCGACCTGGCGCCGAATCCGGTGACCCAGCAGTTGACTCAGCTTGGCGCCACTATTTATTTCAACCATCGCCCTGAAAACGTGCGCGATGCGAGCGTTGTCGTGGTTTCCAGCGCGATTTCTGCGGATAACCCGGAAATCGTCGCCGCCCACGAAGCGCGTATTCCGGTTATTCGCCGCGCCGAGATGCTGGCGGAACTGATGCGTTTTCGCCACGGCATTGCCATTGCCGGCACGCACGGAAAGACCACAACCACGGCGATGGTCTCGAGCATTTACGCTGAAGCCGGGCTGGATCCTACTTTCGTGAACGGTGGTCTGGTCAAAGCCGCTGGCGTGCACGCGCGCCTTGGCCATAGTCGTTACCTGATTGCCGAAGCGGACGAGAGCGACGCCTCTTTCCTGCATTTACAGCCGATGGTCGCTATCGTGACCAATATCGAAGCCGATCATATGGATACGTACCACGGCGACTTCGAAAACCTGAAGCAGACGTTTATTAACTTCCTGCACAATCTGCCGTTCTACGGACGCGCGGTGATGTGCGTGGACGATCCGGTGATTCGTGAACTGCTGCCGCGCGTTGGCCGCCAGCTCACCACCTACGGATTTAGCGATGATGCCGATGTTCGCGTTGAAGATTATCGCCAGCTCGGCGCTCAGGGCCATTTCCGTCTGGTTCGCCAGGATAAAGAAGTCATTCAGGTGACACTGAACGCTCCGGGTCGCCACAATGCGCTGAACGCGGCGGCGGCGGTGGCCGTTGCGACGGAAGAGGGCATTGATGATGGTGCAATCCTGCGCGCACTGGAAAGCTTCCAGGGCACCGGCCGTCGCTTTGATTTCCTTGGCGAATACCCGTTAGCTGAGGTTAACGGTAAAAGCGGCACCGCGATGCTGATCGATGATTATGGTCATCATCCTACGGAAGTGGATGCCACCATTAAAGCAGCGCGGGCGGGCTGGCCGGATAAAAACCTGGTGATGCTGTTTCAGCCACACCGTTTTACCCGTACGCGCGATCTGTACGATGATTTCGCCAACGTACTGACCCAGGTTGACGCGCTGCTGATGCTGGACGTTTATTCCGCGGGCGAAGCCGCTATTCCTGGCGCCGACAGCCGCTCGCTGTGCCGTACGATTCGCGGTCGCGGTAAAGTTGACCCGATTCTGGTTTCCGACCCGGCGCAGGCGGCAGAGATGCTGGCTTCAGTGCTGACCGGCAACGATCTGGTGCTGGTTCAGGGGGCGGGAAATATCGGTAAAATCGCCCGTCACCTGGCAGAAATCAAATTGCAGCCGCAAAAATCGCAGGAGGAGCGCCATGGCTGATAAAATCGCGGTCCTCTTTGGCGGAACCTCCGCTGAACGTGAAGTCTCTCTCAATTCAGGTTCGGCGGTGCTCGCTGGCCTGCGTGAAGCCGGGGTCGATGCACACCCGGTAGACCCGCGCGACGTGGATATTACCCAATTGAAAAATATGGGGTTTCAGAAAGCGTTTATTGCCCTGCATGGTCGCGGCGGTGAAGATGGTACGTTGCAGGGGCTGCTGGAGCTGATTCAACTCCCCTATACCGGCAGCGGCGTGATGGCTTCCGCTATCTCAATGGATAAGCTGCGCAGCAAACTGCTGTGGCAGGGCGCCGGGCTGCCGGTTGCGCCGTGGGTTGCGCTAACGCGTAAACAGTTCACCGTGGGGCTTTCCGCTAAGGTAGAACAGCAGATTTCCGCCCTCGGACTGCCGTTGATTGTTAAACCCAGCCGCGAAGGCTCCAGCGTCGGTATGTCCAAAGTCAGCAAAAGTTGTGCATTACAAAATGCATTGGCGCTGGCTTTTCAGCATGATGACGAAGTTCTGATTGAAAAATGGCTCAGTGGGCCGGAATTTACCGTCGCTATCGTCGGAGAAGAAATTTTACCGTCAATACGTATCCAGGCGGCTGGAACCTTCTATGATTATGAAGCAAAGTATCTCTCTGATGAAACGCAATATTTCTGCCCTGGCCTGGAAGATTCCACGCGCGAGGCAGAAATCCAGGCTCTGGTGCAAAAAGCCTGGGATAGTCTTGGCTGTTACGGCTGGGGGCGAATTGATGTGATGCTGGACAGCGATGGCCAGTTTTATCTGCTGGAAGCAAACACCTCTCCTGGCATGACCAGCCATAGCCTGGTGCCCATGGCGGCGCGTCAGGCAGGGATGAGCTTCTCGCAGCTTGTTGTACGAATTCTGGACCTGGCGGGGTGATATGTCGCAGGCTGCGCTGAATACGCGGAACCACGAAGAGGAAGACGAAACCTCTTCGCGTCGAAGTAATGGCTCTCGTCTGGCGGGAATCTTCTTCCTGCTGGCGGTGCTCTGTACCGTGCTGGTCAGCGGATGGATGGTTCTGGGCTGGATGGAAGATGCACAGCGATTACCGCTGTCAAAGATGGTGGTCACCGGTGAGCGTCACTACACGCGCAACGATGATATCCGTCAGGCGATTCTGGCATTAGGGTCGCCGGGCACCTTTATGACGCAGGACGTCAACATTATTCAAAGCCAGATTGAACGTCTGCCGTGGATTAAGCAGGCGAGCGTCAGAAAGCAGTGGCCGGACGAATTGAAGATTCATCTGGTTGAATATGTGCCGATAGCGCGCTGGAATGATCAGCATATGGTTGACGTGGACGGAAATTCTTTCAGCGTGCCGTCAGATCGCACCAGTAAACAGAATTTACCGATGTTGTACGGCCCGGAAGGCAGTGAGAACGAAGTCCTCCAGGGATACCGCGACATGGGGCAGGTGCTGGCAAAGGATAAGTTCACGTTGAAAGTGGCGGCAATGACCGCGCGTCGCTCCTGGCAGTTGACGCTGAATAACGATATTAAGCTCAACCTTGGCCGGGGTGACACCATGAAACGGCTTCAGCGCTTTATGGAACTCTACCCGGTTCTTCAGCAACAGGCGCAGACCGACGGCAAACGGATAAGCTACGTTGATTTGCGTTATGACTCGGGAGCGGCAGTCGGTTGGGTACCGGCTCCCGTAGAGGAAGCTCAACAACAACAGAATCAGGCACAGGCAGAACAACAATGATCAAGGCGACGGACAGAAAACTGGTAGTTGGACTGGAGATTGGCACCGCTAAGGTTGCCGCTTTAGTAGGGGAAGTTCTGCCCGACGGTATGATTAATATCATTGGCGTGGGCAGTTGCCCATCGCGTGGTATGGATAAAGGCGGAGTGAACGACCTGGAATCCGTGGTGAAATGCGTACAGCGCGCCATTGACCAGGCCGAACTGATGGCGGATTGCCAGATCTCGTCAGTTTATCTGGCGCTTTCAGGCAAACATATCAGCTGTCAAAATGAAATTGGCATGGTGCCGATTTCAGAAGAAGAAGTGACGCAGGACGACGTTGAAAACGTGGTACATACCGCGAAATCGGTTCGCGTGCGCGACGAACATCGCGTTCTGCACGTTATCCCGCAGGAGTACGCTATCGATTACCAGGAGGGGATCAAAAACCCCGTCGGATTGTCTGGCGTACGTATGCAGGCGAAAGTGCATTTGATTACCTGCCATAACGATATGGCGAAAAATATTGTCAAAGCGGTGGAACGTTGCGGTCTGAAAGTTGACCAGCTCATTTTCGCCGGTTTAGCCGCCAGCTATTCCGTATTAACGGAAGACGAACGTGAACTGGGTGTCTGCGTGGTGGACATCGGCGGTGGTACAATGGATATAGCGGTATATACCGGCGGCGCGCTGCGTCATACCAAAGTGATCCCGTACGCGGGCAACGTGGTGACCAGCGATATTGCCTACGCTTTCGGTACGCCGCCGAGCGACGCGGAAGCCATTAAAGTGCGTCACGGCTGTGCGCTGGGCTCCATCGTTGGTAAAGACGAAAACGTAGAAGTACCCAGCGTGGGCGGGCGTCCACCTCGCAGCCTGCAGCGTCAGACGCTGGCAGAGGTGATTGAGCCACGTTATACCGAATTGCTCAACCTGGTTAATGAAGAGATTCTGCAACTGCAGGAACAGCTGCGTCAGCAAGGTGTGAAGCACCACCTGGCGGCAGGCATTGTATTAACCGGCGGCGCGGCGCAAATTGAAGGACTTGCCGCCTGCGCGCAGCGCGTATTCCATACGCAGGTGAGGATTGGCGCGCCGCTGAACATTACCGGATTAACGGATTATGCCCAAGAGCCGTATTACTCGACGGCGGTTGGGCTGCTGCACTACGGGAAGGAATCTCATCTCAGTGGTGAAGCAGAGGTGGAAAAACGCGTAACGGTCGGGTCGTGGATCAAACGACTCAACAGTTGGTTGCGAAAAGAGTTTTAATTTTTTAAGAGAACGCAGAAAATTAGCGATCTCAGGCGACAGGCACAACGGAGAGAGAAATTATGTTTGAACCTATGGAACTGACCAACGACGCGGTGATTAAAGTCATCGGCGTCGGCGGCGGCGGCGGTAACGCCGTTGAGCACATGGTGCGCGAGCGCATTGAGGGTGTTGAATTTTTCGCGGTGAACACCGACGCGCAGGCTCTGCGCAAAACGGCTGTTGGCCAGACTATCCAGATCGGTAGCGGTATTACCAAAGGTCTGGGCGCAGGCGCAAACCCGGAGGTCGGCCGTAACGCGGCGGATGAAGACCGTGAAGCGCTGCGTGCCGCCCTTGACGGCGCGGACATGGTGTTTATCGCAGCCGGCATGGGCGGCGGTACCGGAACCGGTGCTGCGCCAGTGGTGGCTGAAGTCGCAAAAGATTTAGGTATCCTGACCGTTGCCGTGGTGACTAAGCCGTTCAATTTTGAAGGCAAGAAGCGCATGGCGTTTGCTGAGCAGGGCATCACCGAGCTGTCCAAGCATGTGGATTCTCTGATCACCATCCCGAACGACAAGCTGCTGAAGGTTCTCGGCCGCGGTATTTCTTTGCTCGACGCTTTCGGTGCGGCCAACGACGTGCTGAAAGGCGCGGTGCAGGGTATCGCTGAGCTGATCACCCGCCCAGGCCTGATGAACGTCGACTTTGCGGACGTGCGTACCGTGATGTCTGAAATGGGCTACGCAATGATGGGCTCCGGCGTGGCAAGCGGTGAAGACCGTGCGGAAGAAGCGGCTGAAATGGCGATCTCTTCTCCGCTGCTGGAAGATATCGATCTGTCCGGCGCGCGTGGCGTTCTGGTCAACATCACTGCGGGCTTCGACCTGCGTCTGGATGAGTTCGAGACCGTAGGTAACACTATCCGCGCATTTGCTTCGGATAACGCCACCGTGGTTATCGGTACCTCTCTGGACCCGGATATGAACGACGAGCTGCGCGTAACCGTTGTTGCTACCGGTATCGGTATGGACAAACGTCCGGAAATCACCCTGGTCACTAACAAACAGGTGCAGCAGCCGGTGATGGATCGTTACCAGCAGCACGGTATGTCTCCACTGACGCAAGAGCAGAAACCGGCCGCAAAAGTGGTCAACGACAATACGCCGCAGGCCGCGAAAGAGCCAGATTATCTGGATATTCCAGCCTTCCTGCGTAAGCAAGCCGATTAAGAATTGGCTGGAAGTTGGGCATCTGCGCTCTTTGTGCTAAACTGGCCTGCCGAATGTATAGTACACTTCGGTTGGATAGGTAACTTGGCGAGATTATACGATGATCAAACAAAGGACTCTTAAACGTATCGTTCAGGCGACTGGCGTCGGTTTGCATACCGGCAAGAAAGTCACCCTGACGTTACGCCCTGCGCCGGCAAATACCGGGGTCATCTATCGTCGCACCGACTTGAATCCACCGGTTGATTTTCCGGCTGATGCCAAATCTGTGCGTGATACCATGCTCTGTACTTGCCTGGTCAATGAGCATGACGTGCGGATATCGACGGTTGAGCACCTCAATGCCGCGCTGGCTGGCTTGGGTATCGACAACATTATTATTGAAGTCGATGCGCCGGAAGTCCCAATTATGGACGGTAGTGCGGCTCCGTTCGTTTATCTGTTGCTGGATGCCGGCATCGATGAACTGAACTGCGCTAAGAAATTTGTGCGTATCAAAGAGACAGTTCGCGTTGAAGATGGCGATAAATGGGCCGAATTCAAACCGTATAATGGTTTTTCACTGGACTTCACCATTGATTTTAACCATCCGGCGATTGACTCCAGCAGCCAGCGCTACGCAATGAACTTCTCGGCTGATGCGTTTATGCGCCAGATTAGCCGCGCGCGTACCTTCGGTTTTATGCGTGATATCGAATATCTGCAGTCCCGCGGCCTGTGCCTGGGCGGCAGCTTCGATTGTGCCATCGTTGTTGACGATTATCGCGTACTGAACGAAGACGGTTTGCGCTTTGAAGATGAGTTTGTCCGTCACAAAATGCTGGATGCCATTGGCGACCTGTTTATGTGTGGTCACAATATTATCGGTGCATTTACGGCGTACAAATCCGGTCACGCGTTGAATAACAAACTGCTGCAGGCTGTTCTGGCAAAACAGGAAGCCTGGGAGTATGTGACCTTCGAGGACGACGCAGAAATGCCGTTGGCGTTCCGCGCCCCGACGCTGGTTCTGGCATAAGTCAGTCCCGGCAGTAAATTCGACTGGTAACCTGGTACTCTCTCCGGCCAGGGAGCCAGTCGTTTTCTTTTTTATATTCCCGCTGCGTCCTGCTTTGATTTTTAACTGCATTTTTTGCGCGTTCGTTCCTTTTTTAAACGTTTTTCCCCCGCCTGAGACCTCATTCCTGCTGCCGTGACGACGTATTAATGTTAGTATTTGGACGCAAAATATTTCTTAGGGTTGCTACCAACAAAAGGTAACGTAAGTGAGTGGATTGCTGACGCGCTGGCGACAGTTTGGCAGACGATATTTCTGGCCGCATCTCCTGTTGGGGATGGTCGCGGCTAGCCTCGGCCTGCCTGCGCTTAGCAATGGTCATGAGCATGAGACCGCGTCGCCCGCAAAAACGACGTCCAGCAACCATAATCCTGCTAAAGTTAATTTTTCTCAGCTAGCGCTGCTGGAATCTTCCAGTCGTCGGCCCAATTTCACGGTTGATTACTGGCATCAGCACGCCATTCGTACGGTCATTCGCCACCTCTCTTTTGCGATGGCCCCGCAGGCGCTGCCGGTAGCGGAAGAGTCTTCACCGCTTCAGGCGCAGCATTTGGCCCTTCTCGACACGCTTAGCGCGCTGTTGACGCAGGAGAGTAAACCTCCGGCCATTGTTCATCTGGTGGCATATAACCCCTCTATTTCCCACTGCGCGTTTCGCGTCTGTACCTGGATTAGCCAGGTGGCCGGCATACGCGCAGGGCCTCAACGTCTCAGCTAAACCAAAAACGGACCATTCTATTTTTTTGTGACTCCGCACCGCGGGGCGTTTGAGATTTTATTATGCTAATCAAATTATTAACTAAAGTATTCGGTAGCCGTAACGACCGTACGCTGCGTCGTATGCGCAAAGCCGTCAACGTGATCAACGCCATGGAACCGTCCATGGAAAAACTGTCCGACGACGAACTGAAAGGGAAAACCGCTGAGTTCCGCGCTCGCCTGGAAAAAGGTGAAGCCCTGGAGAGCCTGATCCCGGAAGCCTTTGCCGTCGTGCGTGAAGCCAGTAAACGCGTCTTCGGCATGCGTCACTTTGACGTTCAGCTGCTGGGCGGTATGGTTCTCAACGACCGCTGTATTGCAGAAATGCGTACCGGTGAAGGTAAAACGCTGACCGCAACTCTGCCTGCCTATCTGAATGCGCTGACTGGTAAAGGCGTTCACGTGGTGACCGTCAACGACTATCTGGCGCAGCGTGATGCCGAAAACAACCGCCCGCTGTTTGAATTCCTGGGGATGACCGTTGGCATTAACATGTCTGGCCTTCCTGCGCCGGCCAAGCGTGAAGCCTACGCAGCCGATATTACTTACGGTACCAACAACGAATACGGTTTTGACTATCTGCGCGACAATATGGCCTTCAGTCCTGAAGAGCGCGTACAGCGCAAACTGCACTATGCGCTGGTGGATGAAGTCGACTCCATTCTGATCGATGAAGCGCGTACCCCGCTTATTATTTCCGGCCCGGCTGAAGACAGCTCGGAAATGTATAAGAAGGTGAACAAGATCATTCCGCACCTGGTGCGTCAGGATAAAGAAGACTCCGAAACCTTTACCGGCGAAGGGCACTTCTCCGTCGATGAGAAAGCGCGTCAGGTAAACCTGACCGAACGCGGCCTGGTGTTGATTGAAGAGCTGCTGGTAAATGAAGGTATTATGGAAGAGGGCGAGTCGCTGTACTCACCGACTAATATCATGCTGATGCACCACGTGACCGCCGCGCTGCGCGCGCATGTGCTGTTCACCCGCGATGTTGATTACATCGTGAAAGATGGCGAAGTGATCATCGTCGACGAACACACCGGCCGTACGATGCAGGGGCGCCGCTGGTCCGATGGCTTGCACCAGGCCGTTGAAGCTAAAGAAGGCGTTGATATTCAGAACGAGAACCAGACGCTGGCTTCAATTACCTTCCAGAACTATTTCCGCCTGTACGAGAAGCTGGCTGGGATGACCGGTACCGCCGATACCGAAGCGTTTGAATTTAGCTCAATCTATAAGCTGGATACCGTTGTGGTTCCGACCAACCGTCCGATGATTCGTAAAGACATGGCGGACCTGGTCTATATGACCGAAGCGGAAAAAATTCAGGCCATTATCGAAGATATTAAGCAGCGTACTGCCGCGGGTCAGCCGGTGCTGGTGGGTACCATTTCTATCGAAAAATCAGAAGTGGTCTCTAATGAATTAACGAAGGCGGGCATCAAGCACAACGTGCTGAACGCGAAATTCCACGCCAGCGAAGCGGATATCGTTGCGCAGGCGGGCTATCCGTCTGCGGTAACCATTGCAACCAACATGGCCGGCCGTGGTACCGACATTATGCTTGGCGGTAGCTGGCAGGCCGAGGTCGCCCAGCTGGAAGACCCGACTCCGGAACAGATTGCGCAGATCAAAGCCGACTGGCAGGTTCGTCACGATGCGGTACTGGCTGCGGGCGGTTTGCATATCATCGGCACCGAACGCCATGAATCCCGCCGTATTGATAACCAGCTCCGCGGTCGTTCAGGCCGTCAGGGGGACGCCGGTTCTTCCCGTTTTTATCTGTCGATGGAAGATGCCCTGATGCGTATCTTCGCGTCTGACCGCGTGTCCGGCATGATGCGTAAACTGGGTATGAAGCCGGGTGAGGCTATCGAGCATCCGTGGGTGACGAAAGCGATTGCCAACGCGCAGCGTAAAGTCGAGAGCCGCAACTTCGATATTCGTAAGCAGCTGCTGGAATATGACGATGTGGCTAACGATCAGCGTCGCGCTATTTACACCCAGCGTAATGAGCTGCTTGATGTGACCGACGTGAGCGAGACGATTAACAGCATTCGTGAAGACGTATTTAAAGCGACCATCGATGCCCATATTCCTCCGCAGTCGCTGGAAGAGATGTGGGATATTGAAGGCCTGCAGGAGCGTCTGAAAAATGACTTCGACCTCGAGCTGCCGCTCAAAGAGTGGCTGGATAAAGAGCCGGAGCTTCATGAAGAAACGCTGCGTGAGCGCATTCTGCAGAGCGCCATTGAAACCTATCAGCGTAAGGAAGAAGTGGTTGGCGCTGAGATGATGCGTCACTTTGAAAAAGGCGTCATGCTGCAAACGCTGGACTCCCTGTGGAAAGAGCACCTGGCGGCGATGGACTACCTGCGTCAGGGGATCCACCTGCGCGGCTATGCGCAGAAGGACCCGAAGCAGGAATATAAGCGTGAATCTTTCTCCATGTTCGCTTCAATGCTGGAATCCCTGAAATATGAAGTGATCAGTACCCTGAGCAAAGTTCAGGTGCGGATGCCGGAAGAGGTTGAAGCGATGGAGCAGCAGCGTCGTGAAGAAGCTGAGCGTCTGGCGCAGATGCAGCAGCTGAGCCATCAGGACGATGATAGCGCAGCCGCGGCCGCGCTGGCTGAACAAACCGGCGAGCGTAAAGTGGGTCGTAACGATCCTTGCCCGTGCGGTTCTGGCAAAAAATACAAGCAGTGCCACGGTCGCCTGAGCTAAGCTTTTACAATATTGAATACCAGGGCGCAGATATCTGCGCCTTTTTTATGGAATGAAGACAATGAAAACGCTGCAAATTTCAGTGGGTATTATCCGTAATTCGCAAGGGGAGATTTTTATCACTCAGCGGGCCGCCGATGCGCATATGGCGAACAAGCTTGAATTCCCGGGCGGTAAAATTGAAGAGGGCGAGTCGTCCGAACAGGCCTTAGTGCGCGAGCTGCAGGAAGAGGTCGGCATTACAGCCAAAGCTTACAGCCTGTTTGATAAGCTGGAGTACCAGTTTCCCGATCGCCATATTACGCTGTGGTTCTGGCTGGTGAACAGCTGGGAAGGCGAGCCGTGGGGGAAAGAAGGGCAGCCGGGCCGCTGGATTGCGCAGAGCGCGCTCGTTGCTGAGGATTTTCCGCCGGCAAACGAACCCGTCATTACGAAGTTAATTCAAGGTTCTCAGATCGGGTAGGGTGCGCCTGCATCCGGCAAATCAGGGCGGGCCTGTACATGCCCGCCCGAAATCCGTTACTCTTTTTCTTCGCTCCAGCCGTCGCTATCTGACAGATCGCTGCTGCTCGGGATACGTTTCTCTTCCGCTGCCCATTCGCCTAAATCGATAAGCTGACAGCGTTTGGAGCAGAATGGGCGATGCGGGCTCTGCTCATTCCAGACCACAATTTTGCCGCAGGTTGGGCAGTTGACGGTTATCTCTTCTGACATATCGACTCCTTAACAGCAGGCCAGTTCAAAATCAAAACGCTCCGGCACGATGCCGTGCTCGCTGTCCAGCGGCATAAAGCGGATGGCAAAGCGGCTCTTGTGGCCTGATATTTGGGGGTAGAGCTGGCTGGCAAGATCCAAACGCAGACGCAGCAGATCGGCATCTTCGCCGTTGTCCTGATAAAAACCGTTCAGGCTGGTCTGCTTACGGAAGGGGGCCGAGTTACGGATGAGATCGAGAATGAGCATCAGCGATTGCGTCAACGGTTCCAGGCTGGCCAGCCACTTACCGACCTGCTCATCGCGGTATGCCTGCGGCATATGCAGCCAGATGTGCAGCGTCGGAAGATCGAAGCTACAGCAGCCGCCCGGGATACTCAGGCGTTGGCGTACCAGGGCGATCAGGCGATCCTCTCGCAGGTACTGGCCGATACGCGGCGCCGACATTAACGTACTGCCTGATTGCTTCAGCTGCTGACGCAGTTCGTTGATACGATCCTGATCAACCCCAGGGACTTCCGCCCAGGATTGCAGCTTCCTCTGCTGGCGATCCAGCTCTTTCATCAGATCGGTACGTACTTCACCGCGTTCAAAAACATCTAAAAGGTCGCCGATATTGCGGAAAAAATGCAGCGCATCCGCATGGCTGGTAATGGCGGGATGTACGGTCAGTTGCTGGAGCAAAAACTCAATACGCAGCCAGGTGCGCATTTTTTCATTAAGCGGATGTTCAAATAGAACAGGGGTAGACATTACGGTTTTTCCTGTGAGGCGGCCTGCGCTGCCAGCTGTTGATACTTTGCATGCAGGCGGGCGACAGCTGATGCGATGGCATCAGGTGAACCCATATTTTCAATAACATCATCCGCAACGGCAAGGCGCTGCTCGCGCGTTGCCTGAGCGGCAATAATATGTTCCGCATGTTGCCGACTGACCCGATCGCGAAGCATCGTGCGCGCTATCTGCGTCTCTTTCGGCACATCGACAACAAGAACCCGATCGGCTTTGGCGGACAAACGGTTTTCGACCAGTAAAGGTACAACCCAGAGAATATAAGACGAGGTGGCAAGCTGCATCTGGCGACGCGTTTCCTGCTGAATTTGCGGGTGCAGCAGCGCGTTTAGCCAGTTCTTATCCTCTGCGTGAGCGAAAATATGCTCACGCAGAGCGCGACGGTTAAGGGTGCCATCTTTATTCAGGATCTGCGGACCGAAGCGTTGAGCAATCGCGTTTAGCCCCGGAGTACCAGGCTCGACCACCTGGCGCGCGATAATGTCAGCATCAATAACGTTAACCCCGAGGTGTGAGAATGCGTCGGCTACGGTACTTTTACCGCTACCAATGCCGCCTGTTAACGCTACCGTGTATGTCATACACCTCAATCCTGAAACTGACTACATGCATATTTTTCAATAACAGAGCCGTGATTTACGACGCGACGACGCCACTGCGACAGTGGTTTTATCGACGTGATATCAACCAATAAATGGCTGTCACCACGTACCCTGGTTCTTTTTGCGCATGTAAATCAAATGGTTAAAAATGATACGCCTGCGATGGGATATCGCAAATTCGCTTTTGGCTGTTCACCAGGTAAATTTATACGATTGTAGCGTAAAAAAAGTGAAAATCGCAGTCTTGCGCGGTCATGATTCGTGCGTATGATAACGTCACTGGAGTTGTGCTCTCACAATAATGCAATTAACCCCAGGAATTCGCACATGCGTATTGAAGAAGATTTGAAGCTTGGTTTTAAAGACGTTCTTATCCGCCCGAAACGTTCTACCCTCAAAAGCCGTTCTGACGTACAGCTGGAACGTGAATTCACTTTCAAACATTCTGGCCAGACCTGGTCTGGTGTGCCGATCATTGCTGCTAACATGGACACCGTTGGCACGTTTGCCATGGCTAAAGCCCTGGCTTCATTTGGCGTTTTGACCGCCGTACATAAGCATTACAGCGTTGAACAGTGGCAGGCGTTTGTTCAGAGCGTATCGGCAGATGTCGTGCAGCACGTCATGGTCTCTACCGGAACCTCCGATGCGGATTTTGAAAAAACAAAACAGATTCTGATCCAAAATCCGCAGCTTAGCTTTGTGTGCATTGACGTGGCGAATGGCTATTCAGAGCACTTCGTGCAGTTTGTCGCGAAAGCCCGCGAAGCCTGGCCGCAGAAAACCATTATTGCGGGCAACGTTGTGACCGGCGAAATGTGCGAAGAGCTGATTCTTTCGGGGGCTGATATTGTTAAGGTGGGTATCGGTCCGGGCTCCGTATGTACAACCCGCGTGAAAACCGGCGTCGGCTATCCGCAGCTTTCCGCAGTGATTGAGTGTGCCGATGCGGCGCACGGCCTGGGCGGGCAGATTATCAGCGACGGCGGATGTACTATGCCGGGCGATGTGGCTAAAGCCTTCGGCGGCGGCGCTGATTTCGTGATGCTTGGCGGTATGCTGGCCGGTCACGAAGAGAGCGGCGGTACCGTGGTTGAAGAAAACGGCGAAAAATTCATGCTGTTCTACGGCATGAGCTCGGAGTCGGCGATGACCCGTCACGTTGGCGGCGTAGCCCAGTACCGTGCGGCTGAAGGCAAAACCGTTAAGCTGCCTCTGCGCGGCCCGGTTGAAAACACCGCGCGCGATATTCTTGGCGGCCTGCGTTCCGCATGCACCTACGTAGGTGCTTCACGGCTGAAAGAACTGACTAAACGCACGACTTTTATTCGCGTACAGGAACAAGAGAACCGCGTGTTCAACAGCCTGTAATGCCGTTCGCTGGCGCGTTTGCGCCAGCGTTATCCCCCCATCCCGCTAATGGCGTCGCCCAGATGAAAAATGGGTAAATACATCGCCACCACCAGCACGCCGACAATCGTTCCGGTCACTACCAACATCATCGGTTCCAGCAAGGTCGCCAGATTATCTGCCTGCTGATGCGTCTGCTCACTATGGTGACGAGCCAGATTTTCCAGCATGGTATCCAGCGAACCCGAGGCTTCACCGGTACGGATCAGTTGTAGGCAAAGCGGCGTAAAGCCTCCGCCGTTGGCGAGCGCCTGCCAGATGGGATCGCCGTGGGTAATTTGCCGGCAAACCTGCTGGAGCCTCTGCCGCCATAGCGGGCAGCTCAGGGTTTCCTCCACGCTTTGCAGGCCTTGCAGAAAGCTGATTCCGGCGCTTTGCGTCAATGCGAGTACGGTAAAAATCTGGCTAAGCCGCTGGCCGCATAGCAGTTTGCCAAACACCGGCAGCGTATGGAGCAGCTTCTGACGGTACAGCAGCCAGCCTGGCCGCTGGCAAATCAGCCGGTTGAGTATTGCAGGTAAAATACCCAGAGCAGCGAGCAGTGGCCAACAGCGAGTTAACCCTTCGCCAATGCTTATTACCGCGCGGGTCAGCCACGGCAGCGGGGTGTTGAAGGTTTGATATATAGCGGCGAACTCCGGTAAGACAAAGCACAGCATTCCCATAACCACCAGCAGCGCCAGGGATAAGATAATCAACGGGTAGCGCAGCGCTTTTTTCACTTTTTCGGTGAGGAGCAGCTGTTCTCGCTGCTGCCTGGCCAACTGAGCGCAGCAAAGCTCCAGTTTACCGGTAAGTTCACCGGTGCGAATCATGGCCAGATAGAGCGGAGGGAAGGCCTCAGGCCATTTTTCCAGGGAGCCTGAAAGCGAAATACCCTGCGCCAGATCCTCCGCCAGGGTTTGCAGCAACGCCTGCCATTGCGCATTGGGCTGCTGCTGCGCCAGCAGTTCCAGCCCCTCGGCCAGGGGGAGACCGGCCTGAAGAAGCGCGGCCAACTGGCGGATGATTTCGCCACTGTAGCGCGGATGCCAGAGGGCGCTTTGCACGCTACAGCGGCGCAGCGCCAGCGGGATAATTCGCTGCCGCTGCAGAGCCTGCAATGCCTCAGGGCGATTATCCTGCCAGAGCGTTCCCTGGCAGGGAATGCCCTGGAGAGAGAGACCGCGCCAGCGCCACAGTCGTTTAGTCGCCATGCGGTATCCCCAGCACGCGAACGACCTCTTCCAGACTTGTCATCCCACGTTCGACGGCCAGACAGCCGCTCTCAAACAGCGTCATCATGCCGGATTCGCGCGCCAGGGACTCGATCTCTCCGGCGCTAAGACCTTGAGTAATCGCCTGCCGTAACGCGGTGGTGACGGGGAGCAGCTCAAATAGCGCCAGGCGACCGTAGTAGCCGTGATAGCAGTGCTGACAGCCCGGAGCCTGCCAGCGAGGAAGCGCCCGCGGCCACAGGCTGTGTGGAACATCGGCCGAACTGCCGGTTTCCCGGCGGCAGTGCGGGCACAGTTTGCGTACCAGGCGTTGAGCAACCACCAGAGAAAGTGCGGATGAGATCATCCAGCGCGCAACGCCCATCTGCTGCAGGCGAACCAGCGTTTCACTGGTTGAATTGGTGTGCAGCGTTGAGAGGACCAGGTGCCCGGTTTGCGCTGCTTTTATCGCAATTTCAGCGGTTTCTGCATCGCGTATCTCTCCGACCATCACGATATCGGGATCCTGGCGTAGCAGGGCGCGCAGTACGCTGTGAAAGGTTAAGCCCGCCCGCGGATTAATCTGCGTCTGATTCATCCCCACGATGGGGATCTCCAGCGGATCTTCAACGCTGCATATATTGACCTCGTCGCGATTCCGCGCCTGCAGCGCACTATACAACGTGACGGTTTTCCCACTTCCCGTCGGGCCGGTGACCAGCATCAGCCCCTGAGGTTGGTTAAGCGCCGAGCGAAAGGCGGCAAGCTGCTGAGACGATAATCCCAGCGCTTCGAGGTCCAGCGCTTGTTCGACCTGGTGTAATAAGCGAAGGACGATTTTTTCCCCGCCGCGGCAGGGAAGCGTGGCGATCCGAAACGAGATTGGGCGGTCTGCGAGCGTGAGGGTAAACTGACCGTCCTGCGGTACCCGGTGTTCAGCGATATCCAGATTGCTGAGCACTTTAAGTCGGGCGGTGATGGGGGCGGCGAGTTCCGGCGCAAGCGGCGCAAGAGAATGGAGTACGCCATCTACCCGCAGGCGAATTCTCAGGCGATCGTCACCGGGTTCAATATGAATATCCGATGCGCGCTGGCGCAGGGCCTGTTCCAGAAGGCTATTTACCTGTTCAACGATGCTGGCCGAGGCTTCAACAGGCGGGGTGAGGGTTGATATTCCCGGCGTCTGCAGCCGCTTGTCCATCTGGTCCTGGTTCCAGCACTCGATATCAATCCTTTTCTGCGTCGCGAAACGTAACGCTTCCAGCAGCTCCGGGGCGGGGGCGTCAACCACGGCGATAGCGATGGTGTGTTCATTGCTATCGAGCAGCAAGGCCTGATAGCGCTGGCAAAGAGGTACCAATTGTTCAGTTTTCATTGCCGCGCCCTCAGTTAAAACGGAACACGTCTTCACAGGCCTGCTTGAGTGCGCTATCGCCAGTAATGTTGCACACTCGCTGCCAGCCGGTGATGCCGTTAGCGTTATCCCAGGTCGGCGTCAGCGTGACGCTTAAGCCATTAAGGCTTTCCTGCCCGGTGAGCGTGACAACGCCTGTGGCGACGGTCATAGCCGAGACGTAGCGGGTTGTGGCGGGTGAGGGGATACCGTTGCTGCCGCCGTCGCAGGTGGTTAATCCGCCGTGCTCCAGCGCGCACAGCTCAATGGCGGTGCGGAACGGGACGAAGGTTTGCAGCATATCGGTAAGCGCCGCTTTTCGCAGATAGTTCTGGTAAGCCGGAATGCCGATTGCGCTGAGAATGGCGATGATCCCAATGACCACCATAAGTTCGATGAGGGTAAAGCCGCGTTGTTTGTTCATAAGTTGCTCCTTGTTATCTTCGGGAGCACTTTGCCGGGGTTTGTTTAGCGATACGAGCGGCAGATCGCGCCTGGAGAAGCACGCTTCCAGGCTTTTTTTGCGGGTTGCATTGAGGGATTATTGGCGTGCGAGCCGGCTCGCAAAAGTGCGCCCCGGCATCAACGACGAACCGGGGCAGGGGGATTAGCGGAAGCGCATAGAGAGATCGAGAGCGCGAACGTGCTTGGTCAACGCGCCAACGGAGATGTAATCGACGCCGGTTTCAGCAAATTCACGAATAGTCTCGAACGTGACGTTGCCGGAGACTTCCAGCGCCGCCTGGCCGTTGGTGTGCTTGACCGCTTCGCGCATCAGGTCGGTAGTGAAGTTGTCGAGCATAATGATGTCAGCGCCGGCTTTCAGCGCTTCATCCAGCTCTTGAAGGGTTTCGACTTCCACCTCAACCGGCACATCCGGGTGCAGCCAGAACGCTTTTTCAACCGCCTGCCGTACCGAGCCGGAAGCGATAATATGGTTCTCTTTAATCAGAAAGGCATCGGAGAGGCCCAGGCGATGATTGGCCCCGCCGCCGCACAGGACCGCATATTTCAGCGCCGTGCGCAGGCCCGGCAGCGTTTTGCGCGTATCGAGCAGCTGAGTTTTGGTGCCTGCCAGCAGGTCGACATAGCGGCGGACTTCGCTGGCCACCCCGGAGAGCGTCTGCACGAAATTGAGTGCGGTACGTTCGCCGGTCAGCAGGATCCGCGAAGGGCCTTCCAGCTCGAATAGAGGCTGATTGGCTTTTACCGCGTCGCCATCGGCAACGTGCCAGGTGAAGTTAACGTCGTCGCCCGCAAGCTGAATAAAGACTTCTTCTACCCAACGTTTACCGCAAAACACGCCGTCTTCACGGGTGATGACGACGGCATGCGAGCGCGCATCCTGCGGCAATAATTGCGCGCTAATATCGTTGTTCGCATCCACTTCACCGCCTAAATCTTCCCGCAGGGATTGAGCGACGGCATCGGTGATATCAAGATTAATACGCTCCAGCAGCGCGTCACGGCGGCGGTCGGGATTGTAGCGACGAGGCGTCATGATAAAGCTCCAGATAGATAAGATTCAGAAGTGGGAAACATGCTAACCTGAACGACGTTTCTGTACCACATCTGCGTCCTTTCGCCGGCGGCGCCAGCGTGAAGTTTTGGCGTTAGCCAGCCGAGCGAGCGTGGGTATGATGCCGGGGATTGTTTGGTTACGGTGCCGCGAATGCATAAGCTAGTAAAAGGAGACTCAACATGCAGTTGAACGGGGGATGGCTGGAAGAGGCGCGTCGGGTTCCTTCGCCGCACCACGATAGCCGCCCGGATAATGAAACCCCCTCTTTGCTGGTGGTGCATAATATAAGCCTGCCGCCCGGCGAATTTGGCGGGCCATGGATTGATGCCCTGTTCAGCGGTACGCTCGATCCCCATGCCCATCCTTTCTTTGCTGAAATCGCGCATCTTCGCGTTTCGGCACACTGTCTGATTCGCCGCGATGGTGAAATCGTGCAGTATGTGCCTTTCGACCAGCGCGCCTGGCACGCGGGGGTTTCCAGCTATCACGGGCGCGAGCGCTGTAATGATTTTTCGATAGGCATTGAGCTGGAAGGGACCGACGAGCTGGCTTATACCGACGCGCAGTATCAGCAGCTGGTTGCCGTTACCCGTCAGCTTATCTCGCGCTATCCGGCGATAGCTGACAATATCACCGGCCATAGCGATATTGCGCCAGTGCGTAAAACGGATCCCGGCCCGGCTTTTGACTGGGTAAAATTTCGCGGTCTGTTAACCCCGTCGTCAGAATAAGGAGATGCCATGACGTTGTTCACTACGCTGTTAGTCCTCATTGCCGAGCGTTTGTTTAAGCTGGGCGAGCACTGGCAGCTCGATCACCGGCTGGAAGTGCTGTTTCGCCGGGTAAAGCATTATTCCCTGCTCACTACCCTACTGATGACGGTCGCGGCGGCGGCGGTCGTGTTTATTATTCAGCGCCTGCTGCAGGGGCAGCTGTTTAACATTCCTCTGCTGGTGTTCTGGATCCTGCTGGGCCTGCTGTGCATCGGCGCGGGCAAAGTCCGTCTGCACTATCACGCCTACCTGAAGGCGGCGGCGCGCGATGATAGCCGCGCCTGCGACGCCATGGCCAGCGAGCTCACCCTGATCCACGGCGTGCCGCCCGGCTGCGACCAGCGTGAATATCTGAGCGAGCTGCAAAACGCGCTGCTGTGGATTAACTACCGCTACTATCTCGCTCCGCTGTTCTGGTTCGTTGTCGGCGGGCCGTGGGGACCGTTAACCCTGATTGCCTACTGTACGCTGCGGGCCTGGCAGACCTGGCTGGCGCGTTATCAGACGCCGCGTCATCGCTTACAGTCGGGTATTGACGGCATTCTGCACGTGGTCGACTGGGTTCCTGTACGTCTGGTCGGCGTGGTGTACGCGCTGGTTGGGCACGGGGAAAAGGCTCTGCCTGCGTGGTTTGCCTCGCTGGGCGACCGCCACTCTTCGCAGTATCAGGTGCTGACGCGCCTGGCGCAGTATTCGCTGGCGCGCGAGCCGCACGTGGATAAAGTGGCGACGCCGAAGGCGGCGGTCTCCATGGCGAAAAAAACATCGCTGGTGGTGGTGGTGATTATGGCGCTGCTGACGATTTACGGTACGCTGATTTAAGCACCTGCCCGCTGGCGGGCAGGTTCCGCTTTTAATCCGTATCTGCTGCCGGGATGCCAAAATCAGGCATCCCGTTTTCCTGCCAGCGAATCCGCTTCAGGCGGGTATGGCGATTCGGATCGTACAGCGGGTCGCCTTCGATTTTGGTGTAGTTGCGCGCGTGGTACACCAGCACATCTTCTCCCTCCGGCGTTTGCGTAAAGCTATTGTGTCCGGGCCCATACTGACGATTCTCATAGCTGGTACGAAACACCGGCTGCGGCGCTTTATGCCAGTTTTCCGGCCGCAGCGGGTCGGCGTTAACGTCTATCCACAATAAGCCCATGCAGTAGTTTTCGTCGGTGGCGCTGGCGGAGTAGCTGACGAACAGCTTGTCGCCGTGGAACAGTACCGCCGGACCTTCATTCACCAGAAAACCCCGGCACTCCCAGTCAAACTCGGGTTGACTCAGCCTGAGCGGCTGACCTTTTAGCGTCCACGGATTTGCCAGTTCAGCCAGATAGAGGTTGGTATTGCCCTTAATTTCCGGATCTTTTTGCGCCCACAGGTACCACCGTTTACCCTGATGGCGGAAGGTGGTGGCATCCAGCGCAAAGGTATCAAGCGGCGTTTTAATCTGGCCTTTTTCCTGCCATTTACCGGTTAACGGGTCGCTGTCCGCGCACTCGAGCGCGAACATGCGGTGCTGGAACATGCCCAGCGCATCCAGATCGTGGGTGTGGCTGGCGGCAAAGTAGATATACCATTTGCCGTCAATCTCATGCAGCTCCGGGGCCCATATGAGCTGGCTCATCGGGCCGCTGTCCGGTTTACGCCAGACGACCACCGGCTGCGCGTCGCGTAAACCTTCAAGGGTTGGTGAGCGGCGGATTTCCAGACGGTCATACTCCGGCACCGAGGCAATAAAGTAGTAGCTATCCTGATGGCGCAGAATATACGGGTCCGCGCGTTGTTCAATAAATGGATTCGGCCAGGTTTTCATTACGCTTTCCTTACATGTTCGCCGGTTTTCAGTTCCTGATAGTCGTTGAGTTCGCTGTAGTTGACCCGGCGTTTCTCGAGGTCGGACTGAATTAGCCTCATAAATTCGCGGTTTACCTTCAGCATACGCACCACCCCGGCGGTAATCAGATAGCCGATGCCGGGGATAACGCTGAATAACAATACGATACCGTTAATCGCGGAGGCGCTTTGCTGCTTCGCACCGGCATCGTAACCGTACCAGGAGAGCAGGAAGCCAACCATCGCGCCGGCGATGGCCAGACCGACCTTCAGGAAGAACAGGTTGCCGGAGAAGCTGATGCCGGTGATGCGTTTGCCAGTCTTCCATTCGCCGTAGTCATCCACGTCGGCCATCAGCGACCAGTGCAGCGGCGAGGGGATCTGATGCAGAATGTTCAGCAGGAAATAGAGCACCATAATCATCATGGTGGCGTGCGGGTCGAAGAAGTAGAAGGCGCAGGAGAAAATCGCCAGCACGATGTTGGTCCAGAAAAACACCTGCAGTTTGCACCAGCGGTCGGTCAGGACTTTAGCCAGCATACTGCCGATCATCATGCCGACTACCCCGAGGCTGATAAACAGCGTGGCGAAGTGGGTGCTTTGCTGCATCACCCAGGTGACGTAGTACATGGTGGCGGCCATGCGAATAAAGCCCGGACAAACGTTGCACAGCGTTAGCAGCAGGATGCGAACCCACTGGTCGTTTTTCCAGACGTCTTTCAGATCTTTTTTCAGTTCGTCGTTGGTCTGGACGGCGGGTTTTACGCGCTCACGAACGGTGGCAAAGCAGAACAGGAACATGCACATACCTATAATCGCCAGCACGGTCATCGCCATCTGATAGCCTTTGGCTTTATCCTCACCACCGAACCAGTCCGCCATCGGCAGCAGCGTCAGGGAGAGCAGGAGCGTGGCGATACCGACCATCACGAAGCGATAGGACTGGCAGGCCACGCGTTCCTTCGGGTCATTCGTAATCACGCTACCCAAGGAGCAGTAGGGGATGTTGATCGCGGTGTAGGTCAGCGAGAGCAGGAAGTAGGTGACGAAAGCATAGATAACCTTGCTATTGTACGACCACTCCGGGGTGGTAAACATCAGCACGCTGAACAGCGCGTACGGGAAGGCAATCCACAGCAGCCATGGGCGAAAACGACCGTATTTACTGCGGGTACGGTCGGCCATTGCCCCCATAATCGGATCGGTGACGGCATCAATAACGCGTACGGAAAGCAGCAATACGCCCACCAGCGCCGGCGCGAGACCAAAAATATCCGTATAAAAATAGTTAACAAACAACATGATGGCGCCAAATATAATATTGCATCCGGCGTCACCCATCCCGTAGCCTATTTTTTCTTTAACTGAAAGCTTATTGCCATTCATCGCAGCGATCTCCCTGTGGCGGTATGGAGAGAATTATTAGCCGGGTAATGGACTAATGCGTTGCAGGATAGGGTTAACGATATGGATAAATCGGTTATCAGGGGTAAAGTGTGAAGCAGGTAACAATGCGCTGTGTCCGCCAGCGGCGGGCGGACACAGATTGTGGGGATGCAGGATTATGCTTTAATGGCGCTGGCGGTTTTCTGTTTAAACAGATAGCCGACGCCAAGAACGGCAATCCATACAGGGATAAGGTAGACGGAAATCGCCATGCCAGGGGTCATCAGCATGATCACCAGCACTCCCGCCATAAAGAGCAGGCAGATCCAGTTGCCCAGCGGATAAAGCAGCGCCGGGAAGCGGGTAACCACGCCCTGCTGCTGCTTAGCGCGACGGAATTTCATGTGCGCCAGGCTAATCATCGCCCAGTTGATCACCAGGGCTGAAACCACCAGCGCCATCAGCAGACCAAACGCGGATTCCGGCGCGAAGTAGTTAATCAGTACGCACAGCGCGGTGACCACCGCGGAGACGAGGATGGTGTTGACCGGCACGCCGCGTTTATCGACGCTCATCAGCGCTTTTGGCGCGTTACCCTGCTGGGCCAGACCGAACAGCATCCGGCTGTTGCAGTATACGCAGCTGTTGTAAACGGAGAGCGCCGCGGTTAATACCACAATATTCAGCGCATTCGCGACGAAGGTATCGCCCAGTTCGTGGAAAATCAGGACGAACGGGCTGGTATCGGCGGTTACGCGGCTCCACGGCAGCAGCGAAAGCAGAACGGCCAGCGAGCCCACATAGAAAATCAGGATGCGGTAGATGACCTGGTTAGTGGCCTTCGGAATGCTCTGCTCCGGGTTATCCGCTTCGGCTGCGGTGATACCGACCAGCTCCAGCCCGCCGAAAGAGAACATAATAATCGCCATCATCATTACCAGCCCGGTGAAGCCGTGCGGCAGGAATCCGCCTTGCTCCCACAGGTTGCGTACGGTGGCCTGCGGTCCGCCGTTGCCGCTGAACAGCAGCCAGCCGCCGAACAGGATCATCGCCACGACGGCGACGACTTTAATGATCGCGAACCAGAACTCCATCTCGCCAAACACCTTGACGTTCGTCAGGTTGATGGCGTTGATAGCGATAAAGAAAATGGCCGCAGAAACCCAGGTAGGAATTTCCGGCCACCAGAACTGGACATATTTCCCGACCGCGGTTAACTCGGCCATCGCGACCAGCACGTAAAGCACCCAGTAGTTCCAGCCGGAAGCGAAGCCTGCAAAGCCGCCCCAGTATTTGTAGGCAAAATGACTAAATGAACCGGCTACCGGCTCTTCGACGACCATCTCGCCCAGCTGACGCATAATCAGGAAAGCAATAAAACCGGCAATTGCGTAGCCCAGAATAATACCGGGACCCGCGTTTTGGATGACGGATGCGCTACCCAGAAACAAACCGGTACCGATAGCGCCTCCCAGCGCAATAAGCTGAATATGGCGGTTTTTAAGGCCGCGCTTTAGCCGATCGCCATGCTGTTGACCTTCCATCATGAAACCTCGTGTGTGGTTATGGTTATTATGTTTGTCCGCGTCATCCATCAGGTGACTTCTTCGCTGTCCATCCCTGCCTGATAGCATAGTCAGCGAAATTTCACTGAGCCTACGGCCCGTTTTGCCCCGAGTGATGTAGCGCACATATTGTTGTGGTTGTGTAATTATCAAATTCCGTTGATGTACTTATTTCTTTACGCAAGGCGGAGAGGGAATTCATGAAAAGGCCTTTCGTATCATGGAGAATAGTGATAAGCGCCGCTGAATGCACCTGCTTTATGAAGGGATGATGACGAAGCGAGCAAAAAGACGCCATTTGTAAATCCCACCCCATGCGCCAGTGCCTACCCACTATTTGTCATCCATGCAAATTTATTGAATTTATATTCACTTAATGAGGCGTTGAATCGGTTCAGATAGCGTAATTTTTCGTTTCTATTACGTTAACGCTACCTCTTTGTGAGTAAACACAACATTTGTGCAAGGTTACATTTTTGAAATGTTATTTCTGTAAGGTTGTTAAAACGTGCCGGGTTTAATGATTTCAATCAAAACCTGTATGGACAGAAGGTGAATACTTTGTTACTTTAGCGATACGAACTATGAATTGGTAAGACCAATTGACTCCGGGCTAATGGCAGAGACAGGGAATATGGCCTACAGCAAGATCCGCCAACCAAAACTATCCGATGTGATAGAGCAGCAGCTGGAGTTTTTAATCCTTGAGGGGACGTTGCGCCCCGGTGAAAAACTCCCGCCAGAACGTGAACTGGCAAAACAGTTCGACGTTTCCCGTCCCTCGCTCCGTGAGGCTATTCAACGCCTCGAAGCTAAGGGCTTGTTGCTTCGTCGCCAGGGGGGCGGAACGTTTGTACAAAGCCGCCTGTGGCAGAGCTTCAGCGACCCGCTGGTAGAGCTACTGTCCGACCACCCTGAATCCCAATTTGATCTGCTGGAAACCCGTCACGCGCTTGAAGGCATCGCGGCTTATTACGCGGCGCTGCGCAGCAATGATGAAGACCGCGAACGCATTCGCGAGCTGCATCAGGCCATTGAGCGGGCTCAGCAGTCCGGCGATCTCGACGCCGAATCCGATGCCGTCGTCCAGTATCAAATCGCCGTCACCGAAGCGGCGCACAATGTGGTGCTGCTCCATCTACTACGCTGTATGGAGCCGATGCTGGCCCAGAACGTTCGCCAGAATTTTGAATTGTTGTACGCCCGTCGGGAGATGCTCCCGCAGGTCAGCAATCATCGTACTCGCATTTTTGAGGCGATAATCGCCGGGGAACCGGAGCAGGCGCGTGAAGCGTCGCATCGTCACCTGGCGTTCATTGAGGAAATTTTGCTGGATCGTAGCCGTGAGCAGAGCCGTCGTGAACGCTCACTGCGTCGTTTACAGCAACGAAAAGATGAGAACTCCGGTTCTTAAGCGCCATTTTTAGAGCGCGGCAACTAAACGCAGAACCTGTCTTATTGCATTCTCTGACGAGAATTCAATGGGACAGGTTCCAGATTAATCAACGATTAGATAGATAAGGAATACCCCCCATGTCAGAACGTTTACCAAATGACGTGGATCCGATCGAAACTCGCGACTGGCTACAGGCGATCGAATCGGTCATCCGTGAAGAAGGTGTTGAGCGCGCTCAGTATCTTATTGACCAACTCCTTTCTGAAGCCCGCAAAGGCGGGGTGAAAGTGGCTGCTGGCGCATCGACCGGCGGTTACGTAAACACTATTGCCGTTGAAGATGAGCCGGAATACCCGGGTAATCTGGATCTGGAACGTCGTATCCGTTCTGCGATCCGCTGGAACGCGATTATGACCGTTCTGCGCGCATCGAAAAAAGATCTCGAACTGGGCGGCCACATGGCTTCCTTCCAGTCTTCCGCAACCTTCTATGAAGTGTGCTTTAACCACTTCTTCCGCGCACGCAACGAGCAAGACGGCGGCGACCTGGTTTACTTCCAGGGCCACATCTCTCCGGGCGTCTACGCGCGTGCTTTCCTGGAAGGTCGTCTGACTGAAGAGCAGATGAACAACTTCCGTCAGGAAGTTCACGGTAAAGGCCTGTCCTCTTATCCGCACCCGAAACTGATGCCGGAATTCTGGCAGTTCCCGACCGTCTCTATGGGTCTGGGCCCAATCGGTGCGATTTATCAGGCTAAGTTCCTGAAATATCTGGAACACCGTGGTCTGAAAGATACCTCCAAACAAACCGTTTACGCTTTCCTCGGCGACGGTGAGATGGACGAGCCGGAATCCAAAGGCGCGATCACCATCGCGACCCGTGAGAAGCTGGACAACCTGGTCTTCGTTATCAACTGTAACCTGCAGCGCCTTGACGGCCCGGTTACCGGTAATGGCAAGATCATTAACGAACTGGAAGGCATCTTTGGCGGTGCTGGCTGGAACGTTATCAAGGTTATCTGGGGCGGACGCTGGGATGAGCTGCTGCGTAAAGATACCAGCGGTAAACTGATCCAGCTGATGGAAGAGACCGTTGACGGTGACTACCAGACCTTCAAATCCAAAGACGGCGCTTACGTGCGTGAGCACTTCTTCGGTAAATATCCGGAAACCGCAGCGCTGGTTGCCGACTGGACTGACGAGCAGATCTGGGCCCTGAACCGCGGCGGCCACGATCCGAAGAAAGTCTACGCTGCGCTGAAAAAAGCACAGGAAACCAAAGGCAAAGCCACCGTAATCCTCGCCCATACCATTAAAGGTTACGGCATGGGTGACACCGCTGAAGGTAAAAACATCGCTCACCAGGTTAAGAAAATGAACATGGACGGCGTTCGCTACGTCCGCGATCGTTTCAACGTGCCGGTTGCCGATGCTGACATCGAAAAACTGCCGTACGTGACCTTCCCGGAAGGTTCTGAAGAGCACACCTATCTGCACGCCCAGCGTCAGAAGCTGCACGGCTATCTGCCGAGCCGTCAGCCAAACTTCGATGAGAAGCTGGAGCTGCCGACCCTGGAAGATTTCGGTCCGCTGCTGGAAGAGCAGAATAAAGAGATCTCTACCACTATCGCGTTCGTTCGTGCCCTGAACGTGATGCTGAAGAACAAATCCATCAAAGACCGCCTCGTGCCGATCATCGCCGATGAAGCGCGTACCTTTGGTATGGAAGGCCTGTTCCGTCAGATTGGTATCTACAGCCCGAACGGTCAGCAGTACACTCCGCAGGACCGTGAGCAGGTTGCTTACTACAAAGAAGACGAGAAAGGCCAGATTCTGCAGGAAGGTATCAACGAACTGGGTGCCGGTGCATCCTGGCTGGCTGCTGCGACCTCCTACAGCACCAACAACCTGCCGATGATCCCGTTCTACATCTACTACTCCATGTTCGGGTTCCAGCGTATCGGTGACCTGTGCTGGCAGGCCGGCGACCAGCAGGCTCGCGGCTTCCTGATCGGCGGGACTTCCGGTCGTACCACGCTGAACGGCGAAGGTCTGCAGCACGAAGATGGCCACAGCCACATTCAGTCTCTGACCATCCCGAACTGTATCTCTTACGATCCGTCTTACGCGTACGAAGTTGCGGTCATCATGCACGATGGTCTGGAGCGTATGTACGGTGAGAAACAAGAGAACGTTTACTACTACATCACCACGCTGAACGAAAACTACCACATGCCGGCAATGCCAGCAGGCGCCGAGGAAGGTATCCGTAAAGGTATCTACAAACTCGAAACCGTTGAAGGTAGCAAAGGTAAAGTTCAGCTGCTGGGCTCCGGTTCTATCCTGCGTCACGTCCGTGAAGCAGCGCAGATCCTGGCCAAAGACTACGGCGTAGGCTCTGACGTTTATAGCGTCACCTCCTTCACCGAACTGGCGCGCGATGGCCAGGACTGTGAACGCTGGAACATGCTGCATCCGCTGGAAACGCCGCGCGTTCCGTACATCGCTCAGGTGATGAATGATGCACCAGCGGTGGCATCTACTGACTATATGAAACTGTTCGCTGAGCAGGTTCGTACTTACGTACCGGCCGATGATTACCGCGTACTGGGTACCGACGGCTTCGGTCGCTCTGACAGCCGTGAAAACCTGCGTCACCACTTCGAAGTTGACGCTTCCTACGTGGTGGTAGCAGCGCTGGGCGAACTGGCTAAACGTGGCGAAATCGATAAGAAAGTGGTTGCGGAAGCCATCACTAAATTCAACATCGATGCAGATAAAGTTAACCCGCGTCTGGCGTAAGAGGTAAAAGAATAATGGCTATCGAAATCAAAGTACCGGACATCGGGGCTGATGAAGTTGAAATCACCGAGATTCTGGTCAAAGTGGGCGACAAAGTTGAAGCTGAACAGTCGCTGATCACCGTAGAAGGCGACAAAGCCTCTATGGAAGTCCCGTCTCCGCAGGCTGGCGTCGTTAAAGAGATCAAAGTCTCTGTCGGCGACAAAACCGAGACCGGTAAACTGATCATGATTTTCGATTCCGCCGATGGTGCAGCAGCCGCTGCACCTGCGCAGGAAGAGAAGAAAGAAGCCGCTCCGGCCGCCGCAGCACCGGCAGCCGCCAGCGCGAAAGAAGTTCATGTACCGGATATCGGCGGTGATGAAGTTGAAGTCACGGAAATCATGGTGAAAGTGGGCGACACCATCGCCGCTGAACAATCCCTGATCACCGTAGAAGGCGATAAAGCCTCTATGGAAGTGCCGGCGCCGTTCGCCGGTACCGTGAAAGAGATCAAGATTAACACCGGCGACAAAGTGTCCACGGGTTCCCTGATCATGATCTTCGAAGTGGCGGGCGCAGCGCCTGCCGCGGCGCCGGCGAAAGCGGAAGCCGCTCCGGCTGCTGCTGCACCGGCAGCTTCAGGTTCTAAAGAAGTTCACGTGCCGGATATCGGCGGCGATGAAGTTGAAGTGACTGAAGTGATGGTGAAAGTGGGCGATAAAATTGCCGCTGAACAGTCACTGATCACCGTTGAAGGCGACAAAGCTTCCATGGAAGTGCCTGCGCCATTCGCGGGTACCGTGAAAGAGATCAAAATCAGCACCGGCGACAAAGTCTCCACTGGCTCCCTGATTATGGTCTTCGAAGTGGAAGGCGCTGCGCCTGCCGCGGCTCCGGCCGCCGCCGCTCCGGCTCCTGCTGCAGCACCGGCTCAGGCGGCTAAACCTGCCGCAGCACCTGCTGCAAAAGCAGAAGGCAAATCTGAGTTCGCTGAAAACGACGCTTACGTTCACGCCACCCCGCTGATTCGTCGCCTGGCGCGCGAGTTCGGTGTAAACCTGGCGAAAGTGAAAGGAACTGGTCGTAAAGGCCGTATCCTGCGCGAAGACGTTCAGGCCTACGTGAAAGAAGCGGTTAAACGCGCCGAAGCCGCGCCTGCTGCTACCGGTGGCGGTATCCCGGGCATGCTGCCGTGGCCGAAAGTGGACTTCAGCAAGTTTGGTGAAGTGGAAGAAGTTGAACTGGGCCGCATCCAGAAGATCTCTGGCGCTAACCTGAGCCGTAACTGGGTGATGATCCCGCACGTTACGCACTTCGACAAAACCGATATCACCGATCTGGAAGCGTTCCGTAAACAGCAGAACGCCGAAGCTGAGAAGCGTAAGCTGGACGTGAAATTCACTCCGGTTGTCTTCATCATGAAAGCCGTTGCCGCGGCGCTTGAGCAGATGCCGCGCTTCAACAGCTCCCTGTCTGAAGATGCGCAGCGTCTGACGCTGAAGAAATACATCAATATCGGTGTGGCGGTTGATACCCCGAATGGTCTGGTTGTTCCGGTCTTCAAAGACGTGAACAAGAAGAGCATTACCGAGCTGTCTCGTGAACTGACCGTGATTTCCAAGAAAGCGCGTGATGGTAAGCTGACCGCTGGCGAAATGCAGGGTGGTTGCTTCACTATCTCCAGCATCGGCGGCCTGGGTACCACCCACTTCGCACCGATTGTGAACGCGCCGGAAGTGGCTATCCTCGGCGTCTCCAAGTCCGCGATGGAGCCGGTATGGAATGGCAAAGAGTTCGTGCCGCGTCTGATGATGCCGATCTCTCTGTCCTTCGACCACCGCGTGATCGACGGTGCTGATGGTGCGCGCTTTATCACCATCATCAACAATATGCTGAGCGACATTCGCCGCCTGGTGATGTAAGCAAAAAGCCGGCCTGACGGCCGGCTTTTTTCTGGTAATCTCTTCTGCGTTTTGAAGTTACCAGCAATAAAGGACAAAATCGTTTGCCGTTTGTTGTTTCAAAATTGTTAACAATTTTGTAAAATGCTTGCGGATAGAACGTCCCGGTGGACATGGGCGTAAAAACAATAGCGTCAGACCCGCCGGATACAAATAACAGAGGTCATGATGAGTACTGAAATCAAAACTCAGGTCGTGGTACTTGGGGCAGGCCCCGCAGGTTATTCTGCTGCCTTCCGTTGCGCTGATTTAGGTCTGGAAACCGTCATCGTAGAACGTTACAGCACCCTCGGCGGTGTTTGCCTGAACGTCGGCTGTATCCCTTCTAAAGCACTGCTGCACGTTGCTAAAGTTATCGAAGAAGCGAAAGCGCTGGCCGAACACGGCATCGTTTTCGGTGAACCGAAAACTGACATTGACAAGATTCGCACCTGGAAAGAAAAAGTCATCACTCAGCTGACCGGCGGTCTGGCTGGCATGGCCAAAGGGCGTAAAGTGAAGGTGGTTAACGGTCTGGGTAAATTTACCGGCGCTAACACCCTGGAAGTGGAAGGCGAAAACGGTAAAACCGTCATCAACTTCGACAACGCTATCATCGCGGCGGGCTCCCGTCCGATCGAACTGCCGTTCATTCCGCATGAAGATCCGCGCGTATGGGACTCCACCGATGCGCTGGAGCTGAAAACCGTACCAAAACGCCTGCTGGTTATGGGCGGCGGTATCATCGGTCTGGAAATGGGTACCGTATACCATGCGCTGGGTTCAGAAATTGACGTGGTTGAAATGTTCGACCAGGTTATCCCGGCTGCCGATAAAGACGTGGTGAAAGTCTTCACCAAGCGCATCAGTAAGAAATTCAACCTGATGCTGGAAACCAAAGTGACCGCCGTTGAAGCGAAAGAAGACGGTATCTACGTTTCCATGGAAGGCAAAAAAGCCCCGGCTGAAGCTCAGCGCTACGACGCCGTGCTGGTGGCTATCGGCCGCGTGCCGAACGGTAAAAACCTCGATGCCGGTAAAGCAGGCGTTGAAGTTGACGAGCGTGGCTTTATCCGCGTTGATAAACAGCTGCGTACCAACGTGCCGCACATCTTCGCTATCGGCGATATCGTCGGTCAGCCGATGCTGGCGCACAAAGGCGTTCACGAAGGCCACGTTGCTGCCGAAGTTATCGCCGGCATGAAGCACTACTTCGACCCGAAAGTTATCCCGTCCATCGCCTATACCGAGCCGGAAGTTGCGTGGGTTGGTCTGACTGAGAAAGAAGCGAAAGAGAAAGGCATCAGCTACGAAACCGCCACCTTCCCGTGGGCTGCTTCTGGCCGTGCTATCGCTTCCGACTGCGCTGACGGTATGACCAAACTGATTTTCGACAAAGAATCTCACCGCGTTATCGGCGGGGCGATTGTCGGCACTAACGGCGGCGAGCTGCTGGGTGAAATCGGTCTGGCGATCGAAATGGGCTGTGACGCTGAAGACATCGCGCTGACCATCCACGCTCACCCGACTCTGCACGAGTCCGTTGGCCTGGCAGCAGAAGTCTTTGAAGGCAGCATCACCGACCTGCCGAACGCGAAAGCGAAGAAAAAGTAAGTTTTTCTTTCAGGCAAAATCCAAAAAGCGGCTCAGTGAGCCGCTTTTTTTATAGGTGATGTTTAGAACTGTGTCGCCGTTAATAAAGTTGCGTATCTTATTAATACTTTGAAAATAGTTACCAGGTAAACTTATAGATGGTTAACTATGCGTGAGGTGTGCGATGAAAAAAGTTTTAACGACGACGCTGCTGGCAGCAACGCTGGTCTCGGGTATGGCCTGCGCGGCCGATGCCGCTATTCCCTGGGCTGATAACAGCGGCGGGACCGAAAGCACCCATATTGCGGCGATGGGCCAGGATTTGAACAGGCAGCATCAGCAGATAACAAAGACCAGCGAAGGGGTATGGGCGGCGAATTCCGGAAGCATCAGCTCTGATGAAGCGGCACTGACCAGCACTAAACCGGCTTTTGCGGGTGACCCGTCTCTGATGCCCCATCAGGGCTAAATCAGCACACAGGTGTGGCCCGGCGGCGTTATCGCACGCCGGGCTTTTTCTGTTGATTGATGGCCTGCCAGTCTGAATCCGGCGAAAACTGCGAAATGGCGCGCGCCTTGCTCTGCGTCTCATCCCCTAAATTAGCCTGATAAACCTCATCATTTTGGTTGACCATAAAGCTCATGATGCCGGTTTTTCCCCATTCCACAGGCCATGCCAGCAGGGCGAAGCCCTGACCCTCGCCATCTTGAATGATGCGAAAACGGTAGCCGTGATAGCCTTCGCCGGGTTCGGCGGGGCTAAACGCGGGCCCTAGCGGGCTGGGCGCTTCGCCGGGAGCGGCAGGCCAGTAGAGGCCGTCTTTCTTACCATCGCTGCTGATAATCCTCTGCGCCCAGGTGTGGTTTAGCCGATAAAAATCCTGCTGGGCATCAACGTAAGCGTGCATCGCCTGAATGGCTGACAGCTCATTGCGGCCAATCGCGCGAGTCAGGATCTCATCTTCAGCAGCGGCCATATCAAAACGCCAGCCGCTCTGATCCTTAATGATGGGGATCGGTAGCCGCCATGCTTCCTGTCCCACCTCCAGCCAGGCGCTATTCTGTTGCTGAACGATACGATGGCTGACTTTCCAGTCGCGCTGAAAGCGAGCGACGGCATCAGGGTCGATGCCCTCCGGCGGTAAAAATTGCTGCCAGCTATCGCCGAGCAGCCCGTTGAGGGCAGATTCATCATGCCTGCCGATCGCCTCAGCCAGCGCGCTTGCGGCCTGTTCCGGAGAGGAAAACTGCTGCTGAGCCAGCGCCATGGCGGGCGTCAGGGCCAGCGCCAGCAGCGTCATTTTTAATAATTTTTTCATCTGATTATCCTCAGCGGCGGCGCAGTTCACGGTGTTCGGAAAGATGTTCACTGGCCGCGCTGCGCTGCTCGCTGCTTAAACCCGAGATATGACGGCTCTGCAGGCCGCGCTCCTGCTGAGACTGCCAGGAGGGAGAGCGGATATCGTTACCGCTCAGGGCATTGGCGTGCAGGTTATTCAGCTTCTGCTGACGTTGTTCGGGCGTTGCGGCCCGGAACTGTTCACGGCGCTGTTGCTGCTGCGTCGTCGGATGCTGAATCGTTTTGGCCGCTTCCCGATGCTGCTGTTGTACGGCGCTATTTTTTACCGCCGGCGTGGCGTCATAGCCGCGATAGTTATTGCGCTGGGTCACCTGATGGAGCTGCTGCGACGCGACCTGGCGCTGGGCATCGCGGGAAGGCGCGTGATTAAGCGCGTTGTCCGCAGGCCCGGTACGCTGCTGTAGCTGCGTCATGGCCGCCTGACGCTGCGCGTTGCGATCGGCGGGCTGATGTTGGGTCGCGCTAAGCCCGCCGGGAACATTGGTCTGATGGTAATGCTGCGCAATCGTGTTGTTCGGATAGGGTATATTGCCGCGGTAGGCCGGATTATGCTGCCAGCTGGCGCGGTTTCCCGGCAGGTTCTGCCCGGTAATATGGTTGAAATTATTGACGTTGATGTTGATGTTATCGCCGTTGTGCGTGTAGCCACCGTGATGATCATCATCGTGATGGTGATCGTCATCGTCATGGTGGTGATGATCGTCATCATCCCAGTCGATGCTGCTGAACAGAGCGTAGGTTGTGGCGACGCCGAGGCTATAGCCAAACCCCTTGACGAAGCTGTCGGTAAACTGCTCCCCCGGAGGCGGCGGCAGGTAGACCGGCGGATAGGCGGTGTCAGGCCAGGCGCCATAAACAACTGAAGGGTTATAGGCCGGCACGTACACCACATTTGGATTGGTGGATTCGATTTTAATCACCTGCGCCGGGGCGGAGGATGTCACGACGCTGCTGCTGCGGGAAGCGGTGGCCGTCGACGTTGCCGGAGCTGGAGCCGCGGAGCGGGTGGCGGTGATGACTTTCTGCTGCGGCGTGGATTTTAACGTTCCGGTCTGCTGGGCGATGGCGCGTAAGCGCTGCACCGAATCCATGACGGCCTGCGGCTGGGCGAGAAATGCGTTCCCCAGGTTTTCCACCCACGGCGCATTTTCTCCCATTAACGCGAGCAGGGAAGGGAAGGCGACCAGCGATTTTACGCTGGGGTCCCAGGGCTGATTTGCCACCGCTTGCACCGCCGCATCGCCCTTCATTGTGGGGTTATCCTGCGACCACTCTACCGCCTGGACAACGTTACTCGGGTAGGTCGAAGCCATCAGCACCTGCGACAGCAGATTGTCCGGATAGAGCGCGATTGGCGCGACCCACTGGTCTATCTGCGCAGATGTATAGGTCGTGGCCACCGGCTGGGCGGCGGCGGTTGCCTGCGCCGTCTGCGCAACGGCGGGGGGCTCGGGAACCGTTTGCGGCTCTCGACTTTTAACGTAGAGCGTACCCGCGGCGGCTAATAGCCCGGCGCTACAGAGTAGCGCGAGCAGATGGGGTTTGAAAGGCAGTGTCATGAGAACTCCCGGCACAATAATTGGCCCGTTTTGACAGAGTATTGTCGAAAAGCGGGGGATTGCCTGAGTATAGAGAGCGCGTATTTGCGTTTTTGATTTTAGTTGGGATTTCGCTCAATTATGTGTAACAGAATTAATTTTATATACCGCTAAATTGACAGAAAACCTGCATTATTCTGCCCTTAACGATTCAGCTAATTTTTAATGTTGCTTTTTTGTAAACAGATTAACACCCCGCCAAAATCCTGCTATGCTGCCGACGCGGTATCGGGCATTTACCCTACAAACTGCTGTCTCACAGGAGCGTGAAGAGAATCGCCTACCGCATTTTACAATGAGAGCGAGGAGAACCGTCGTGCTAGAAGAATACCGTAAGCACGTAGCTGAGCGTGCCGCCGAGGGGATTGTACCGAAACCCTTAGATGCAACCCAAATGGCCGCGCTGGTAGAACTGCTGAAAAACCCGCCAGCGGGTGAAGAAGAATTCTTGTTAGACCTGTTAATTAACCGCGTACCGCCGGGCGTCGACGAAGCCGCCTATGTTAAAGCCGGATTCCTTGCCGCGATCGCCAAAGGCGAAGCAACTTCTCCACTGGTTACCCGTGAAAAAGCTGTCGAACTGCTGGGCACCATGCAGGGCGGTTACAACATTCATCCCCTGATTGACGCGCTGGACGACGCAAAACTGGCGCCGATCGCCGCGAAAGCGCTGTCCCACACCCTGCTGATGTTTGACAATTTCTACGATGTAGAAGAGAAAGCCAAGGCAGGCAATGCCTACGCCAAACAGGTTATGCAATCCTGGGCTGACGCTGAGTGGTTCCTGAGCAGTCCTCAGCTGGCTGATAAAATCACCGTGACCGTTTTTAAAGTCACCGGCGAAACCAATACCGATGACCTGTCTCCGGCCCCTGACGCCTGGTCCCGCCCGGATATTCCGCTGCACGCGCTGGCAATGCTGAAAAACGCCCGCGAAGGCATTGACCCGGATCAGCCCGGCGCCGTTGGCCCGATTAAACAAATTGAAGCACTGCAGCAAAAAGGTTTCCCGCTGGCGTACGTCGGCGATGTCGTGGGTACCGGCTCATCGCGTAAATCCGCCACCAACTCGGTGCTGTGGTTTATGGGCGACGATATTCCGCACGTGCCGAACAAGCGCGGCGGCGGTCTGGTTCTCGGCGGCAAAATTGCGCCTATCTTCTTTAATACCATGGAAGATGCCGGCGCGCTGCCGATTGAAGTGGACGTAAACAACCTGAACATGGGCGACGTGATCGACGTTTATCCGTTCAAAGGTGAAGTCCGTAACCACGAAACCGGCGAACTGCTGGCGACCTTCGAGCTGAAAACCGACGTGCTGATCGACGAAGTGCGCGCCGGCGGCCGTATCCCGCTAATCATCGGTCGTGGCCTGACCACCAAAGCGCGTGAAGCGCTGGGCCTGCCGCACAGCGATGTGTTCCGTCAGGCGAAAGACGTGGCGGAAAGCAGCCGCGGATACTCTCTGGCGCAGAAAATGGTGGGTCGCGCCTGCGGCGTGGCCGGGGTTCGTCCGGGCGCTTACTGCGAACCGAAGATGACCTCCGTAGGCTCTCAGGACACCACCGGCCCGATGACCCGTGATGAGCTGAAAGACCTGGCGTGCCTGGGCTTTTCTTCCGACCTCGTGATGCAGTCCTTCTGCCATACCGCCGCCTATCCGAAGCCGGTGGACGTCACCACGCACCACACGCTGCCGGACTTCATCATGAACCGCGGCGGCGTATCGCTGCGTCCGGGCGATGGCGTTATCCACTCCTGGCTAAACCGTATGCTGCTGCCTGATACCGTGGGTACCGGCGGTGATTCGCATACCCGTTTCCCGATCGGTATCTCCTTCCCGGCAGGCTCAGGCCTGGTGGCGTTTGCCGCCGCAACTGGCGTCATGCCGCTGGATATGCCGGAATCGGTTCTGGTACGTTTTAAAGGCAAAATGCAGCCGGGCATCACCCTGCGCGATCTGGTACACGCCATCCCGCTGTATGCGATCAAACAGGGTCTGCTGACCGTGGAGAAGAAAGGTAAGAAAAACATCTTCTCCGGCCGCATTCTGGAAATTGAAGGTCTGCCGGATCTGAAAGTTGAGCAGGCGTTTGAGCTGACCGATGCCTCCGCCGAGCGTTCCGCGGCGGGCTGTACCATTAAGCTGAACAAAGAGCCGATCGTTGAGTATCTGACCTCCAACATCGTCCTGCTGAAGTGGATGATCGCCGAAGGTTACGGCGATCGCCGTACGCTGGAGCGTCGCGTTCAGGGCATGGAAAAATGGCTGGCGGATCCGCAGCTGCTGGAAGGCGACGCGGATGCGGAATATGCGGCGGTGATCGATATCGATCTGGCCGATATCAAAGAGCCCATCCTCTGCGCGCCGAACGATCCGGACGATGCGCGTCTGCTGTCCGACGTGCAGGGCGAGAAGATCGATGAAGTGTTTATCGGTTCCTGCATGACCAACATCGGCCACTTCCGCGCGGCCGGTAAGCTGCTGGACAACCACAAAGGCCAGCTGCCGACTCGTCTGTGGGTGGCGCCGCCAACCCGTATGGACGCCGCGCAGCTGACTGAAGAGGGCTACTACAGCGTGTTTGGTAAGAGCGGTGCGCGTATTGAAATCCCTGGCTGTTCCCTGTGCATGGGTAACCAGGCGCGCGTTGCCGACGGTGCGACGGTGGTCTCTACCTCAACCCGTAACTTCCCGAACCGTTTAGGTACCGGTGCTAACGTCTTCCTGGCCTCTGCGGAGCTGGCGGCCGTGGCCGCGCTTATCGGTAAACTGCCGACGCCGGAAGAGTATCAGACCTATGTTGCTCAGGTGGATAAAACCGCAGCGGATACCTATCGTTATCTGAACTTCGACCAGCTGGGTCAGTACACCGAGAAGGCCGACGGAGTTATTTTCCAGACCGCGGTGTAATGCGATAACTTAGCGCTGTACATAATCCCGCCAATGCCCGGTGAACTTTGCGTCACCGGGCATTTTTATTTCCCGTCCCTCCGCCCACCACGCTTTTTTTCTCTCCCACTGCTGCGATAATAACTGTATGGGTACAGTGCAGCGGTGACGCACTGCCCTTGCAGAGGAAAAGACTATGGATTACGAATTTCTGCGCGATATTACCGGAGTGGTAAAGGTGCGAATGTCGATGGATCATGAGGCGATCGGCCACTGGTTCAACGAAGAGGTTAAAGATAACCTTGCCCTGCTGGACGAAGTCGAGCAGGCCGCGCGCACCGTTAAAGGCAGTGAACGTTCCTGGCAACGTGTCGGCCATGAATACACGCTATGGCTGGACGGCGAAGAAGTGATGATCCGCGCTAACCAACTGGATTTTTCCGGCGATGAGATAGAAGAGGGGATGAGCTACTATGACGAAGAAAGCCTCTCGCTATGCGGTGTGGAAGACTTTCTTCAGGTCGTCAACGCCTATCGAAAATTTGTAGGTCAATCCTGAGCAACGTTAATCATTTCCACGGCCGGACAGCTATGTCCGGCTTTTTTTTAGCCTTAACGGCCTGGCTTGATTTTTATTAATCATTTTAAAACTGTGATCTGGCGCGTTTGTGAAGTTTATTTGATTGAATATAATCTTTATGATTTTATTTAATCACAGCATAACAACAGGCGGGAAGACCATGAACATCAAAAAGGCTATAGAACGTGTACCTGGCGGCATGATGGTTGTGCCACTGGTGATCGGCGCCATTATCAATACCTTTGCCCCGCAAGCGCTTGAGATCGGCGGGTTCACCACCGCGCTGTTTAAAAACGGCGCAGCACCGCTGATTGGCGCCTTCCTGCTCTGCATGGGGGCGGGAATTAGCGTCAAGGCAGCGCCACAGGCGCTGTTGCAGGGCGGTACCATTACGCTGACCAAACTCCTGATCGCCATTGCGATTGGCCTCGGCGTGGAACAGCTCTTTGGTGCTGAAGGGATCTTCGGCTTAAGCGGCGTGGCGATCATCGCTGCGATGAGTAACTCGAATGGCGGGCTTTACGCCGCGCTGGTTGGCGAGTTTGGTAACGAGCGTGATGTGGGAGCGATCTCCATCCTGTCACTGAATGACGGGCCATTCTTTACGATGATCGCGCTGGGCGCGGCGGGGATGGCCAACATTCCCATCATGGCGCTGGTCGCCGTGCTGGTGCCGCTGGTGGTGGGAATGATCCTGGGTAACCTCGATCCCAACATGCGCGACTTCCTGACCAAAGGCGGCCCGCTGTTGATCCCATTCTTCGCTTTTGCGCTGGGCGCAGGGATCAACCTTGAAATGCTGCTACAGGGCGGTCTGGCGGGCATTCTGCTCGGCGTGCTGACGACCTTCATCGGCGGTTTCTTTAACATTCGTGCCGACCGTCTGGTAGGCGGAACCGGGATTGCCGGCGCGGCGGCGTCCAGCACCGCCGGAAACGCCGTGGCGACGCCGATGGCGATTGCCCAGGCCGATCCCTCTCTGGCAGAGGTTGCCGCCGCGGCCGCGCCGCTGATTGCCGCATCGGTGATCACCACCGCGATTCTGACGCCGGTCCTCACCTCATGGGTGGCTAAGAAGCAAGCGCGTCAGGTTGCTGAGGAGAAAAAAGCATGAAAATGATCGTTATCGCCGACGACTTTACGGGTTCTAACGATACCGGCGTGCAGCTGGCAAAGAAGGGGGCGCGCACGGAAGTGATGCTAACGCCGGATCAAAAACCTTCGCGTCGCGCTGATGTGCTGGTGATCAACACCGAAAGCCGCGCGATGCCTGCAACTGAGGCCGGGAAAGCGGTAGCGCAGGCGTTAGCGCCGTGGTGCGATGGTGATGCGCGTCCGCTGGTTTACAAGAAAATCGACTCCACTTTCCGCGGCAACGTGGGGGCTGAAGTGACGGCGGCAATGCGTGCTGCAAACCGGAAGCTGGCCGCGATTGCGGCGGCTATTCCCGCAGCCGGGCGCACCACCCGCGACGGATTATGCCTGGTCAACGGTACGCCACTGCTGGAAACCGAATTCGCCAGCGATCCGAAAACGCCCATTATCTCCTCGCGAATTGCGACGTTGATCGCCCTGCAAAGCGATATCCCGGTTCATGAAGTGTCGCTCGAAGACGTTCGTCGGGGGCAATTGAGCGCCCTGTTGACGGCTTTTTCAGACGAGGGTGAGTGCATGGTGGTGGTGGATGCCGTGGAAGATCGCGATCTGTTGCTGATTGCCCAGGCTATTTGTGAACAAACAGAGATGCCGCTGTTGGTGGGCGCTGCCGGGCTGGCGAACGCGCTACCGGTCAGCACCTTCATGCAGGAAAAGCAGGAGCTACCGGTACTGGTGGTGGCCGGATCGATGAGCGAGGCCACGCGGCGACAGGTTGAAAAAGCGCTCTGCCAGGCGCGCGCCAGCGTCGTGGATATTGACGCCTCGCGGCTGGCATCGGCGCAGTACGAGCAGGAAATGGCCGCGGCGGTTGAACAGGCCTGTGCGCTGCTCAGTCGCCAGCAGCACACCATTTTACGTACCAGCCGGAGTGCGGACGATCGGCAGATGATCGACGGCCTGTGCGCTCAGGCTGGCGTAAGCCGCCAGCAGCTCGGTGAGATGCTTAGCGAACGCCTCGGGATGATTACGTTGCGCATTATCGAACAGGCACGTATTGGCGGGCTGTTCCTGACCGGAGGAGATATCGCCACCGCGGTTGCCGCCGCGCTCGGGGCGGAAGGCTATCGCATTCAGAGTGAGGTGGCGCCCTGTATTCCCTGCGGGACGTTCGTTAACAGTGAAATCGACGATCTGCCGGTTATCACTAAAGCCGGGGGATTTGGTTCAGACAGCACCCTTTGTGATGCGCTTTATTTTATTGAGGAGATGTACAGTGGTAACTAAAACAATTGCGATTACGATGGGCGACCCGGCGGGCATCGGTCCGGAAATTATTGTCAAAGCGCTTTGTGAAGACGAGCTCAACGGCGCGCCGCTGGTGGTGGTCGGGTGTCTGAAAACCCTGAAACGTCTGCAGGACAAAGGGCTGGCGGAAGGTGTCACCTTTCGCGCGATCGCCGAGGTCGCGGAGGCGCGATTTGTTCCTGGCGTGATTCATGTCATCGACGAGCCGCTGGCCCAGCCGGACGCGCTGGAGCCGGGTAAAGTACAGGCCCAGGCGGGCGATCTGGCCTACCGCTGCGTGAAGCGGGCGACGGCGCTGGCGATGAAAGGCGACGTACACGCCATCGCGACCGCACCGCTGAATAAAGAAGCGCTTCATCTGGCCGGGCACAATTATCCTGGTCATACCGAGCTGCTGGCGACGCTGACTGAAAGCCGCGATTACGCCATGGTGCTCTACACCGACAAGCTGAAGGTCATTCATGTCTCGACCCACATTGCGTTGCGTAAGTTCCTCGATACGCTTAATGGCCATCGCGTGGAGACGGTCATCGGCATCGCGGATCGCTTCCTGAAACGCGTCGGCTTCACCCAGCCGCGTATTGCCGTTGCCGGGGTCAATCCCCATGCGGGCGAAAACGGTCTGTTTGGCGATGAAGAAATACGCATTGTGTCGCCGGCCATTGAAAACATGAAAGCGAAGGGTATCGATGTTTACGGGCCCTGCCCGCCGGACACCGTGTTTCTACAGGCGTACGAGGGGCAATATGACATGGTGGTGGCGATGTACCACGATCAGGGACATATTCCGCTCAAACTGCTTGGCTTCTACGATGGGGTGAATATCACCGCGGGTCTGCCGTTCATCCGTACCTCAGCCGATCACGGCACCGCGTTTGATATAGCCTGGACGGGAAAAGCAAAATCTGAGAGCATGGCCGTATCGATTAAACTGGCAATGCAACTGGCGTAATTTCCTGTTATGAAAGGACAACACCGTCTGGATAAGATTGTGGCGTATTTGAAAAATCATACGCTGGTGACCGTGGAACAGCTGGTGGATGCGGTAGAAGCATCGCCTGCAACGATACGACGCGATCTGATCAAACTGGATGAGCAGGGCGTGATCAGCCGCAGCCACGGCGGTGTTGCTCTGCGGCGCTTTGAGCCTTCTCAGCCTACCACCAATGAAAAGCAGCTACGATCGCCTGCGGAAAAGCAGGCGATTGCGCGTTTTGCCGCCTCGATGGTGCAGGCGGGCGACGCGGTGGTACTGGACGCCGGCACCACCATGCTGGAGCTGGCAAAATGCCTGACCCATCTTCCGCTCAGGGTAATCACAGTCGATCTGCATATCGCTCTGTTTTTATCCGAATTCCGCCAGATAGAAGTGACCATCGTCGGTGGCCGCATTGATGACAGCAGTCAGTCCTGTATCGGCGAGTTTGGTCGTAAGATGTTACGTAGCGTCTATCCCGATATCGCTTTTATGAGCTGTAACAGCTGGAGCGTGGAAAAGGGCGTGACGACGCCGACGGAAGAAAAGGCGGGGCTGAAGCAGGAGATCATTGCCAACGCCCAGCGTAAGATCTTACTGGCCGACAGCAGCAAATATGGCGCCCACTCGTTGTTCAACGTCGCTCCGCTGAGCCGCTTCACTGACATTATTACCGATGTGAGTTTGCCTCTTCCCGTTCAGGCTGAGCTGAAAGCGCAGTCCGTTGCCCTTACGCTGGTACAGCCTGAACGTTAAGGATACCGCTAGCCGATACGGTGTTACACGCTCGGGATATTACGTCCGTAGTAGATTTCGCGCATCTCTTTCCAGAGCAGGTCGGTAATCACCTTACGCTCCTCTTCGCTCAAATCTTCCGGCTTCGTGTGGAACATATAGTGCTTAAGGTCGAACTCCTTAAGCAACATCTTGGTATGGAAAATATTTTCCTGATAAACGTTCACGTCCACCATGTCATACAAAGACTTAATATCTTCGGACATGAAGTTCTGAATGGAGTTAATTTCATGATCGATGAAGTGCTTCATGCCGTTCACATCGCGGGTAAAACCGCGAACGCGATAATCAATCGTGACGATATCGGATTCTAGCTGGTGAATCAGATAGTTCAGGGCCTTCAGCGGTGAAATGACCCCGCAGGTTGAGACTTCAATATCGGCGCGGAAGGTGCACAGTCCGCCCTCAGGATGGCTTTCCGGATAGGTGTGAACGCAGATATGGCTTTTATCGAGATGTGCCACCACGGTCTCCGGTAGCGGACCCGGGTGTTCTGTCTGATCGATAAGCTGCGGATCGACAGGCTCTTCGCTGACCAGGATCGTCACGCTGGCGCCCTGCGGTTCATAATCCTGGCGGGCAATGTTAAGAATATTGGCGCCGATAATCGAACAGGTCTCTGACAAAATTTCCGTCAGGCGGTTGGCGTTGTAGAGTTCGTCAATATAGGCGATGTAGCCATCGCGCTCCTCTGCCGTTTTTGCGTAGCAGATATCGTAAATGCAAAAACTCAGGCTTTTGGTCAGATTGTTAAAGCCGTGCAGCTTCAATTTTTTCAATTTAGATCACCTCCTTACTTAACGGTGGATAGCGCATCCAGTAAATACTGCGGTAAAGCAAATGCCGCCGCGTGAATGGCCGGATTGTAATAACGGCACTTCAGGTTCGACTTGTGAAAACGGGCCTGGATGATTTCACTGGAAAGATGGCGCAGCGCTTCGTTGTCCGTGGCCCATGCGAAGGTCATAATGCCGCCGTAGTAGGTGGGAATCGCCGCCTGATAGAAGCTTACGTCGCTAAAGTAATGGCTGAGCTTGCGATGGCTATCGACGGCCTCATCCTGTTGCAGGAAGCTGACGCCGTTCTGAGCGACGAAGATCCCGCCTGGGTTGAGGCAGCGCTTGCTGCCTTCATAGAAGGCGGAAGTAAACAGGCTCTCGCCGGGACCGATAGGATCGGTGCAGTCGGAGATAATGACGTCAAACGTTTGCGCCGTCTGGTTAACAAAATTGACGCCATCGTCAATCACCAGGGTAAAGCGCGGGTCGTCGTACGCACCCGCATTATGGTTGGGGAGGTACTGGCGACAGAATGAAACCACGCCAGCGTCAATTTCTACCATGGTGATGGTTTCGACGCTGCGGTGACGGGAGACTTCGCGCAGCATGGCGCCATCGCCGCCGCCGATAATTAACACATGTTTCGCCTGGCCGTGGGCCATCAGAGGAACATGGGTCATCATTTCATGGTAGATAAACTCATCACGTTCGGTGGTTTGTACCACGCCGTCCAGCGCCATCACGCGGCCAAAGGCTGCGTTTTCGAAAATGATTAAATCCTGATGATCGGTTTTCTCATGATACAGAACGTTATCAACGCTGAAATACTGACCAAAATGGTCGTGCAGCGTTTCATGCCACAGATTGCTATCGGCCACGGGCAGATCCTCCTTTGTTAACACCTGTTACACCCATCAAAAATGAGCGCAACATCATAGCCAACTATAGAAGATGATGCACGGTGGATATTTCAGCAAATGAAGCGTGGAGCATTACCCGTTCAAAAAGAGGGGAAAGCGCCTCCCCGATGGGAGGCGCCAGGATCAGGGTTTTTTAGCCTGTGGTTCTGCCGCAGTGGCGTCAACGATTCTGACGGTATATACCATGGTCGCTCCCGGCGGAATTTTAGGCGGTTTGCCTTCGCTGCCGTAGGCGAGATTGGGAGGGATCACGACCGTTATCGCTCCGTGGTTTCCCAGCCGCTTGAGTGGCCCAAGGAAGAGGGGAGGATAAGATTTCAGAGGCTGGGACCAGACTTTCCCCTCCGCTTCCATATCGTTAATGACGGTTCCGTCGGTAAGCGTTTCCTTGATAGTGACGGTAACGATATCGCTGTCGAGAATCTTGCCCTTGCCGGCATAATCTATGCGACTGTAAATGCCGTCTTTCAATACCACCCCTTTTTGCTTCGCGAAGTTTTGTTGATATTTCTTTCCTTCGCTAAGGGTTTGCTGTTCGAGCTTCTTTAGGTTCTGAAAGACTTTTTTAGACACATCGAATAAGGCTTTATTGCGCGCTTTCTCATCAAGGGCGATATCCCCTGAAAAAGAATCCATAATCCCCTGTAATACGGTATCTTTACTGGTTTTTACGCCCTGAGATGCCCGGGTAGATAAGAGCTGTAGCACTTCCTCGCCCATCGATACACCGATAGCGTAAGCCTGCCGCAGAGGCTCTTTTGCAAAGTCGATAGCCAGCGGCTTTCTCGCCTCGGCGTCAGCAAGCCTGGACTTTAGCCGGGTAATTTCATCGGTGCTGGCCTGCTGTAGGGCGTTGTCCTGACCGGCCTGCTGACGGCCTGCATCCGCCTGAAGGGACGGCTGCGGCGTACTGATGATAACGGCGTCCAGTTTAGCCGTGAGCGCCTGTTTTTCTACTCCCGCGGCCGCCAGCTTTGTCGTTAAATCTGTTTTTTCCGCTTCACTGGCGGCGAGCTTCGCTATCGTTGCTTTCTGCTCGGTTTGAGACGCATCTAGTTTCGTTTGCAGCGCCCGCTGTGCGGCGTCAGCCGCGGTGAGTTTTGTTAGCATTTCCTGCTGAGCTGCCTCCGCAGCAGCGAGCCTGGTTGCGAGGGCTTGCCTCTCTTTCGCCTCTGTCGTGAACTTACCGGTGAGCGCGAGTTTCTCCGCTGCGGCCGCCGCCAGCTTATCCTGCTTTTCTGTTTCCAGCGCCGCGAGCTTCTGCTGCAGGGATTGCTTTTCCGCGGTTGCCTCAGCCAGCTGACGCTCAACTTTTTGTTTCGCGGATTCTAGTAATGCCACTCTTTTTTCCTGCTGCAGCGTTTTATTTTCTGTGGCATTACGCTGGCCCTCGATCTGTTTTATTTCAGCCGCGGCGGATAGCGCGTTATCTATTAATTGTTGTTTTTCGGCTACGGCAGTCGCTAACTTTTTCTCAAGCAGCTGAATTTTATTCTTCAGCTCTTTTTGGTTGCCTGCTTCGGCGTTCATCGTGGCCGGCTTCGCATCAAGCTGCTGCTGAAGTTGGCGGATGAGTTTATCTTTTTGAGCAATGATTGCAGCCTGACGGGAAACTTCATGGGTATTCAGGACGGTTTTTTTATTCGTTGTTTTTGTATTATTGCTTTTCTCCTCAACGGGCTTTACCGGCTCGCTGATTTTTTGCGCCTGATGCTCTTTAGCATAATTTAAAAATGCCGGGCCTGAAGCATCGCTATTTGAGCTCGCCGTGACGCTGATAAGGGCATCTTTTTCCGCATAGGCATCCGGCGATAGCGCCAGCACAAAAACTGCTGCCAGCGATACCGGATTGAAGTTTTTGGCTATTTTCCCGTTCATGGCTGAACATTTTCACCACGTTTAACAAGGCTATCGATCAGCTCCTTTTCAATATCAGCGCACAGCTTGATTGATTTGAACTGGTACATCGAATCGATCCCCTGTTTTGTCGGTTCTGCTACTTTACTGCGCACGGAATTATATTGTGATGCCGCGCTAAGCAGGGCAGTGAACTCATTGCCGAGTTTGTCCGCCTGTTTGGGGTTCACTTCTTTCAGCGACTCCAGCGCTTTACGGCAAGTGTCTAAACGCGCTTGCTCATCGGCGATTCTCTGTTGTTCGGTTTGCTGTTGGCTTAATGTCGACTCAGATAAGGGTTTCACTGATCCGGCGGATTGCCTGGGTTGTATTGAATTACAACCCGCTAATAAAATGAGGGCCAGAGGGGCTATGCTTGTAAATAAGGATCTGTTCAAGGTTTCATTCCATTGATAAAAAGAGGTGTTATCGGGCGATAATAGTGTGCGAAAAAGAAGAATGCAATAATAGAGTTTATGATTTTTGATGGCGTACTTTTAATACTAGTTATACCCGCCATATTTCAAGCTGCTGATGTGTTGGCTACGCTCGCTTACCCCTTGCCGCCTACAAGTAACTCTCATTATTTAGGGTATATATTAATATGTTGAATGCTTAATGAATTATCATTGAATTCTATGAATTGAGATATAAATTAAGTGCTGTTGTTAATTGAATTGCTATTATTACGCGGCGTCATAGCCGTATTCGTACGGCTACCGTTTTCTGAAATGAAGGGGGTTATTTCACGTAAGCGAGCAGGCTAAGCGAATCGCGGGCCAGCGCTTTGCATTTTTTAGTCGTGGGTATCTGGATTCCGCTAAGGTCCCGGTAGCTATCTTCGCCGAGCGCTTTCATATTGAAGCTGTCGTAATTGCTTAAATCCCATTGATTCTGCTGAGCAAAAAAGACCAGGGCACGGCGAATCTGCGTGTTAGGCAGATTTTGATAACCGCAGTCGTTCTTCAGAAAGACGAATACTGCCGTTAAATCAGCCATATCTTCCGCTTCGGACTCGCTTAATGCATAGCTATTGGCGGAGAGAGTCAGCAGGCTGCCAAGCACTATTGTTCTGAAAAGCGTCTTCATTTTTTCTACCATTGAATCACGGACAAACAAAGTTAGCACACTTCGTTACAGTGCGCTGAGCTTTATTCTTACTCTTCTGCTTGACCTTCCTGTTGGGGGAGGGTTTAAGCTCAATTATTCACCAGCAGAATAAAAAGGATGTGAAAATGCAACGTCGTGAGTTTCTTAAACTAACCGCTGCGGTCAGCGTGGCCAGCGCATTGCCGCTATGGAGCCGCTCGGTTTTTGCCGCCAGCCGCCCATCTTTGCCTGTACCCGAACTGCTTACCGCCGACGCGCGTAATCGCATCTCGTTAATCATTCAGGCTGGAAAAACGCAGTTCGGCCCTCATCTGGCGACCACCTGGGGCTATAACGGCAATCTGCTGGGCCCGGCCCTACAGCTTAAGCAGGGTGAGGAGGCGACCATCGATATTCATAACCGTCTGGCGGAAGAGACCACCGTGCACTGGCACGGTCTGGAGGTTCCCGGCGCCGTGGACGGCGGTCCCCAGGGCGTGATTGCCGCCGGAGGCTCCCGCACGGTGACCTTTACCCCAACGCAGCGGGCGGCGACCTGCTGGTTCCATCCCCATCAACATGGCAAAACCGGCAGACAGGTCGCGATGGGGCTGGCAGGGCTGGTGCTGATTTCTGATGCAGAAAGCGAAAAGCTGCTCCTGCCAAAGCAGTGGGGAATTGATGATGTCCCGGTGATTGTGCAGGATAAAAAATTCACCTCAGCGGGAGAGATTGATTATCAGCTCGATATTATGAGCGCAGCCGTGGGCTGGTTTGGCGATACGCTGCTCACTAACGGCGCGCTGTACCCGGAGCACGCTGCGCCTCGCGGCTGGCTACGTTTACGTCTGCTGAATGGCTGTAATGCGCGTTCTTTGAATTTCGCCACCAGCGATAAGCGGCCCATGTACGTCGTGGCAAGCGATGGTGGTCTTCTGGCTGAGCCGGTGAAAGTTAACACGCTGTCGGTGCTGATGGGCGAGCGTTTCGAGGTGCTGGTGGATACCACTGATGGGAAGCCCTTCGATTTAATTACGCTCCCGGTCAACCAGATGGGGATGGCGATCGCTCCGTTTGATCGGCCGCAGCCAGTGTTACGCGTGCAGCCACTGACTATCCAGGCTTCCGGTAAGCTGCCGGATGTGCTGGCCGCTATGCCAGCGCTGCCCTCGCTTCAGGGCCTGACTCAGCGTACTTTGCAGCTCTCGATGGATCCGATGCTCGATATGATGGGCATGCAGGCGCTGATGCAAAAATATGGCGACCAGGCCATGTCGGGCATGGACCATGGCATGATGATGAATCACGGAGAGATGGGGAATATGAACAATATGAACCACGGTGACATGGGAAACATGAATCATGGCGGCACGGCGCAGATGAAGCACGGTAATAAGGAGTTTGATTTCCATAATGCGAATCGGATCAACGGTAAAGCCTTTGATATGAATGTTCCCCTGTTTGCGGCGGCGAAAGGGCAGTATGAGCGGTGGGTGATTTCTGGCAAAGGCGACATGATGCTGCATCCGTTCCATATTCACGGCACTCAGTTCCGTATTTTGTCCGAAAACGGCAAAGCGCCGGCACCCCACAGGAGCGGCTGGAAAGATACCGTCAGGGTTGAAGGCGATGTCAGTGAAGTACTGGTGAAATTTGATCATGATGCGCCGAAAGAACATGCCTATATGGCGCACTGCCATCTGCTGGAGCATGAAGATACGGGGATGATGCTGGGATTTACGGTGTAGAATTTGCTTCCCGTCTAAGGGCGAGGCGTGTGGCTTGCTTCGATAGAAAAGAGAGAGACGTACCATAGAGAGAAGGCCCGGAAACCGGGCCTTCTGTTTTTTACTTCGCGTCGTCCGGTAAAGCATAAGCGACGATATAGTCGCCCATCTTCGTGCCAAACGAACCGTGACCGCCCGCAGAGATGACAACGTACTGCTTGCCATTCACTTCATAGGTCATCGGCGTCGCCTGGCCGCCCGCCGGTAGACGTGCCTGCCATAATTTTTCACCGTTGCTCATATTGTACGCGCGCAGGTAGTTATCCGCGGTCGCGCCGATAAACAGCACATTGCCAGCCGTCGAAATTGGGCCGCCCAGCATCGGCATACCCATGGTGAACGGGAGCTTAACCGGCATCGGGAACGGCAGGCTATCCTGCGGCGTACCGATACGTTTTTTCCACACCACTTCGTTGGTTTTCAGATCCAGCGCGGAGATATAGCCCCATGCTGGCTGTTTGCAGGGCAGACCAAACGGTGACAGGAACGGGTTGAGAGTGACGCCGTAAGGGACGCCGTACTGCGGCTGAATACCGGCTTCGGTACCGGAACCTTTGGCGTCTTTTGGCTGCTCCATCGGATTACCGGGTCCGCGAGGGATCAGTTTTGAGACAAACGGCAGCGCCATTGGGTTAGCAATCGCCACCTGGCGGTTCGGATCGACGGAGATGCCGCCCCATTCGAACATCCCCAGGTTACCCGGGAAGACCAGCGTGCCTTGTTCTGACGGCGGGGTGAAAATCCCTTCGTAGCGCAGCTGATGGAAGATAACGCGGCACACCAGCTGGTCGAACATGGTGGCGCCCCACATGTCCGCGCCGGTCAGGTCTTTCTTCGGACGGAAGCTCAGGTCGGAGAACGGCTGAGTTTTCGCGACGTAGTCACCTTTCGCCGCCCCTTGCGGAACCGGTTTTTCCGGCGCCGGGACAACCAGTTCACCGTTGCGGCGATCGAGGACAAAAATATTACCGGTTTTTGCCGGAGCGTAAATCACCGGCACGGTTTTACCGTTGACGTCGATATCCGCCAGCGTCGGCTGCGACGGCATATCCATATCCCACAGATCGTGGTGAACGGTCTGGTAGCTCCACGCCAGTTTACCGGTCGTGGCGTTCAGCGCCACGATGGAGCTGGCATAGCGCTCTTGTTCAGGCGTACGGTTGCCGCCCCAGATATCCGGGGTGGTTACGCCCATAGGCAGGTAGACCAGATCCAGCTTCGCGTCATAGGCCGCTGGCGCCCAGGAGTTTGGTGAATTCAGGGTGAAATGATGTTCATCATCAGGAATCGCGTTGGGATCTTTCGCGCCCGGATCAAAGGCCCACAGCAGTTTACCGGTATTCACATCAAAGCCGCGGATAACGCCCGACGGCTCGCGGGTCGAGAAGTTATCGGTCACGGCGCCGGCAATGACAATAGTTTTGTCGGTAATAATCGGCGGTGATGTTGGTTCATACATACCCGGCGTAGTGACAGGCATGTTGGTTTGCAGATTGAGAATGCCTTTATTAGCAAAGGACTCACACAGCTTACCGGTTTCGGCATTGATGGCGAACAGGCGACCATCGTTGACCGGAAGAATGATACGACGCGGGCAGTCGGCAACCACATCCGCCGGCGCGTTATCCGCTTTGGCTTCATGATATGAAACGCCGCGACAGGTCACGTGCTGGAAAGAGGGGTCAGCGTTGAGCTGCGGATCGAAATGCCACTTTTCTTTACCGGTAGCCGCGTCAAGCGCGAACAGGCGCTGGTGAGCGGTACACAGATAAAGCGTGTCACCCACTTTAATCGGCGTGACTTCATTGGTGATTTCACCCGGATCGTTAGGCTGCTTGAGATCGCCCGTACGGAAGACCCAGGCTTCTTTCAGGTTCTTCACGTTATCGGCGTTGATCTGCTTCAGCGGCGAGTAGCGCTGGCCTTCCTGATTGCGTCCATACGCCGACCAGTCGCCATCGGCTACGTCGGAAATGGGGGCCGCTGGCGTTGCATCAGCACTCAGCGTACCGTTGACTTCCTGCGGGTCGTTGAAGCCGGCCCAGGTCAGGATACCGCCGCTAATCAGCAGGGCGACAACCAGCCCGGCAACGGCGCCAGAGGAGGGAATCGGCAGGCGGCGCCAGACAAACGGCAAGATAAGCCAGATGCCGAAGAAGACCAGAATATCGCTACGCGGGGTCAGCGCCCAGAAGTCGAAACCAACTTCCCATACTCCCCAGATCATAGTGGCAAGCAGCAGCGCGGCGTACAGCCAAAGCGCAGAACGCTTGCCGCGGAACAGCATGACGGTGACGCCCAGCATGACCAGGCCTGCGACAGGGTAGTACCATGAGCCGCCAAGAGCGACCAGCCAGGCCCCGCCCGCTAAAAGATACAGGCCACAGAACGCTGCAAAAAGAGCCGTCAGCGTCACGAGTAGCCGTGATTGTTGAGATTTTGTTTCTGCCATAGAAGGACACTCGTTTGTTTGTTAATTTTTTAACTGCAATTAATTATAGGATTTAACAAGTGTGATCGGAATCACAAAATGGGCTTTATTAATCACTGCATCGCATATTTCTTTTTACTGGTATACTGCGTGGCTTGCCGGTCAACGTCGGTGCAATCGCAGCGGCTTTGATGATTTACATTAAGAATCAAATGGTTAGTTTTATGAAACATACTGTAGAAGTGATGATCCCGGAAACTGAGATCAAAGCCCGTATCGCTGAGCTCGGTCGTCAAATTAATGAACATTACAAAGATAGCGGCAGCGAAATGGTGCTGGTGGGGCTATTACGCGGTTCATTTATGTTTATGGCCGACCTGTGCCGTGAGGTTCAGGTACCCCATGAAGTGGATTTCATGACCGCCTCGAGCTACGGCAGCGGCATGTCCACCACCCGTGACGTCAAAATCCTCAAAGACCTGGATGAAGATATCCGCGGTAAAGATGTGCTGATCGTGGAAGACATCATCGACTCTGGCAATACGCTGTCAAAAGTGCGTGAAATCCTCAGCCTGCGTGAACCAAAATCGCTGGCGATTTGTACGCTGCTCGATAAGCCAAGTCGCCGCGAAGTGAAGGTGCCGGTTGAGTTTGTCGGTTTTGCGATCCCGGACGAGTTCGTTGTGGGGTACGGTATCGACTATGCTCAGCGCTATCGCCACCTGCCATATATCGGCAAAGTGACGCTGCTGGACGAGTAACGCGGAATGTCTATCCCGGCTTATCCGGGATAGTTAAGAAGGGCGCGTGAATTACCTGTGATTGACGTGCTTGCTTTTAAGGTTGGAAATGCCCTGGCGATAGCGCTGCTCCAGCGTTTCGCGGCTGACGGCGGTCACGTCAAGATCGCGTAACATGCCATCGTGAATGCCGTAGGCCCAGCCGTGAATCGTCACCTTCTGTCCACGCTTCCACGCCGACTGCATAATCGTTGAATGGCCAAGGTTGTAAACCTGCTCCATCACATTCAATTCACACAGCGTATCAAGGCGGCGCTCTTCGGGCATTTCCCCCAGCAGCGAGCTGTGCTTAAACCAGATATCGCGAATATGCAGCAGCCAGTTGTCGATAAGGCCAAGCTCGGTATTTTCAATCGCCGCCTGCACGCCGCCGCAGCCGTAGTGGCCGCAGATGATGATGTGTTCAACCTCCAGTACGTCGACCGCGTACTGCACGACGGAAAGACAGTTCAGATCGGTATGAATCACCAGGTTGGCGACGTTACGGTGTACAAACAGCTCGCCAGGTTCCAGGCCGGTCAAACGTTCAGCGGGGACGCGGCTATCGGAACATCCAATCCACAGAAAGCGCGGTTTCTGCGCCTGTGCCAGTTTCTCAAAGAAACCGGGGTCTTCCTCCACCAGCATTTTTGACCATAGTGCATTGTTGCTGATGAGTGTATCTATATCGTTCATGGATGTTTACGGGCCTGTAACCAAGTAAGTGCGTTGCGCTAATATAGGTTAACCTCACATTTTTTAAAACAACCCATCGCGTGTCACGACACGAGAAGAGACATTTAATGACCATTGCTCTGGAACTAAAACAGCTCAAAAAAACCTACCCCGGCGGGGTTCAGGCGCTGCGCGGAATCGATCTGCAGGTTGAGGCGGGCGATTTTTACGCGCTCCTGGGGCCAAACGGCGCGGGAAAATCCACCACTATCGGCATTATCAGTTCGCTGGTGAATAAAACCTCCGGCGAGGTCAATGTGTTTGGCTATGACCTGCAAAAGGATGTGGTGAACGCCAAGCGCCAGCTTGGCCTGGTGCCGCAGGAGTTCAACTTTAACCCGTTCGAAACCGTGCAGCAGATTGTGATTCACCAGGCGGGCTACTACGGCGTCGAGCGCAAAGAAGCGATCGCCCGTAGCGAAAAGTACCTTAAACAGCTCGATCTGTGGGAAAAACGCAACGAACGCGCGCGGATGCTCTCCGGCGGCATGAAGCGCCGCCTGATGATTGCCCGCGCGTTGATGCACGAGCCGAAGCTGCTGATTCTTGATGAACCCACGGCGGGAGTGGATATCGAGCTGCGTCGTTCGATGTGGGGCTTCCTGAAAGATCTGAATGATAAAGGCACGACGATCATCCTCACTACCCACTATCTGGAAGAGGCCGAGATGCTGTGTCGCAATATTGGCATTATTCAGAACGGTGAGCTGGTGGAAAACACCTCGATGAAGTCGCTGCTTTCCAAACTGAAATCAGAAACCTTTATTCTCGATCTGGCACCTAAGAGTCCATTACCGGTACTGGAAGGCTATCAGTATCGTCTGGTTGATACGTCGACGCTGGAGGTTGAGGTGCTTCGCGAGCAGGGGATTAACAGCGTATTTACGCAATTGAGCGCGCAGGGCGTACAGGTATTAAGTATGCGTAACAAAGCTAACCGTCTGGAAGAGCTGTTTGTCACGCTGGTCCATGACCGGAAAGGAGAATCAGCATGATGCAGCTTTATTGGGTCGCGCTGAAAAGCATCTGGACCAAAGAGATCCACCGCTTTATGCGTATCTGGATACAGACGCTGGTGCCGCCGGTCATAACCATGACCCTCTACTTTGTTATTTTCGGCAATCTGATCGGCTCGCGCATCGGTGAAATGCACGGTTTCACCTATATGCAGTTTATCGTGCCGGGCCTGATTATGATGGCGGTGATCACCAACGCCTACGCCAACGTGGCGTCCTCGTTCTTCAGCGCGAAATTTCAGCGCAATATTGAAGAACTACTGGTCGCGCCGGTTCCCACCCACGTGGTTATCGCCGGCTATGTGGGCGGCGGCGTTGCCCGCGGTCTGTGCGTCGGGATTCTGGTGACGGCGATTTCGCTGTTTTTCGTGCCGTTCCAGGTTCACTCATGGATATTCGTCGCCCTGACCCTGGTGCTGACCGCCGTGCTATTTTCGCTGGCCGGTCTGCTGAATGCGGTGTTTGCCAAAACCTTTGACGATATCAGCCTTATTCCGACCTTTGTGCTGACGCCGCTGACCTATCTCGGCGGGGTTTTTTATTCGCTGACCCTGCTGCCGCCGTTCTGGCAAGGGCTGTCGCATCTGAACCCGATCGTCTACATGATCAGCGGTTTCCGCTACGGTTTCCTCGGCATTAACGATGTTCCGCTCGCCACCACCTTCGGCGTGCTGGTGGTGTTTATCGTCGCGTTTTATCTTTTGTGCTGGTATCTGATCCAGCGCGGACGCGGGCTTCGCAGCTAATTTAGCCAACCACGGCGCTTCGCTGCCCCGTTCAGCGAAGCGCCGGCAAACAATTTTGATTGTCATCACCGATATTCATCTCTTCCCTTGCTACATTGTTTGCCTGCTAAGGAGGTGGGCGATGTTAGGTTGGGTGATTACCTGTCATGACGAACTGGCGCAGGAGATGCTGGATCGTCTGGAGAAAAAGTTTGGGCCGCTGACGCAGTGTCGGGCGGTTAACTACTGGCGTAATCTCAGCAGCAATATGCTGAGCCGCATGATGTGCGATGCGCTGCACGAGACGGATGGCGGAGACGGGGTCATTTTTCTGACCGATAAAACCGGCGCGGCGCCTTATCGCGTGGCGGCGCTGCTGAGCCATAAGCACACCCACTGTGAAGTGATTTCCGGAATCGACTATTCATTACTGGAAGGTATGTATTTGCTGCGCCAGAACCTGAGCAGCGAAGCCTTCCGGCACGCCATTGTCAGCGCCGGAGGCCCGGCGGTGAGCAGCCTCTGGCATCAGCAGCAAAAAAATCCGCCTTTTCGACTACTGCATGAGCCGTACGGGAATTAAGCGTTGGTATTGATGAGGCTTTTGTTACAATGACGGCAGTTCTTGTCTACCGGCTCGATGCGCATGTTTGCCCGAATTCTTGCTTTACTCCTCCTGTTCACGGCGCTAAGCGCCTCCGCCAGCCTGTTAAGCCAGCAGGGTTTGCCGGCACGTTATATGCAAACGACCGAAGATGCGGATATCTGGGCGCAGGTTGGCAATCAGGTGGTGAGCGTCGGCAACGTGCGGGCAGGGCAAATTCTGGCGGTAGTACCGACGGCGGCGGATTACTATGAGTTTAATTTTGGCTTTGCGACTGGCTTTATCGATAAAGGCCATCTGGGGCCGGTACAGGGGAAGCAGCGGGTGGAGGATAGCCTTGGCGATCTGCATAAGCCTCTGAGTAACCAAAATCTCATTACCTGGAAAGATACGCCAATCTATGATGCCCCCGCCGTTGGCAGCGCGCCATTTGGCAACCTGGCGAGTAATTTGCGTTACCCGATTATCAGCAAGCTCAAAGATCGGCTGAATCAAACCTGGTTTCAGATTCGCATTGGCAACCGGCTGGCGTGGGTGAGCAGCCTGGATGCCCAGGAAGATAACGGCATCCCTGTACTGACTTATCACCATATCCTGCGTGATGAAGAAAATACCCGCTTTCGCCATACCTCAACGACGACTTCCGTGCGCGCCTTCAGCAATCAGATGACCTGGCTACGCGACCAGGGCTATACCACGCTGAGTATGTATCAACTGGAAGGCTATCTGCGTAATAAAGTGAATCTTCCGGCGCGTGCGGTGGCGATCACCTTTGACGATGGGCTGAAGTCGGTCAACCGCTATGCCTACCCGATCCTCAAACAGTATGGCTTTCACGCCACGGCGTTTATTATCTCGTCGCGCATCAAGCGCCATCCGCAGAAATGGGCGCCGAAATCGCTGCAGTTTATGAGTATTTCCGAGCTAAAACAGATCCAGGACGTCTTTGACGTGCAGTCGCATACCCACTTCCTGCATCGTGTTGATGCTGAACGTCATCCGATCCTTCTCAGCCGCAGCTATCACAATATTCTGTTTGATTTTGCGCATTCGCGGCGGGCGCTGGCGCAGTTTAACCCCCACGTACTGTATCTCTCTTATCCGTTTGGCGGCTATAACGCTAAGGCGGTCCAGGCCGCCAACGACGCCGGTTTTCACCTGGCGGTGACTACGGTGAGGGGGAAGGTAAAGCCGGGCGATAATCCGTTCTTGTTGAAAAGGCTGTATATATTAAGAACGGATTCGCTGGAGACGATGTCGCGGCTGATAAGCAACCAGCCGCAAGGATAGATCAGGCAACCTGCACCGGAATAGCTTTGGCCTGGCGCTTCATTTCGTTTTCGCCTTCGAAATAGGCCACTTTCGGCTGCCAGGTGCGGGCTTCTTCGTCAGGCATGGTGACGAAGCTGGCGATAATCAGAATATCGCCGACGCTCGCACAGTGTGCCGCCGCGCCGTTCACGGAGATAATTCGCGAACCGCGCTCCGCGGCGATGGCGTAGGTGGAGAAACGATTACCGTTGGTCACATTCCAGATATGAATAGCCTCGTTTTCAAGGATGCCGGACGCATCCAGGAAATCCTGATCAATAGCGCAGGAGCCTTCATAGTGCAGGTCGGCCTGCGTGACTTTTACGCGGTGGAGTTTGCCCTGCAGCATATTACGAATCATAACGTCTACCTTTAAAGCTTAACGATAACAAAGCGGACGTGACGTCCGCTTTGAGGAAATTCCAGGCAGTATTGCCCGATTTTTAACCCGTGTCTAGCCAGCGAGTGCGACGATCTGATTGTCGATCAAACGCGCTTCGCCGAGCCAGGCCGCCATCAGGATCACCGCTCGCTTACTGGTTTCCGTCAGGTCGAGCAGCGTATCGGCATCGCGGATCTGGATATCATCGGCGCGGAAGCCTTTTTCGTTCAGCTCCTGCGCGGCAATCGCGATAATCTCGTCAAGATTGCGCTCGCCGGCCGCCAGCTTCTCCGCCGCGCCATTCATCACCTTATACAGCCCCGGCGCAACTTTGCGCTGGTCTGCGCTGAGATAGCCGTTGCGCGAACTGAGCGCCAGCCCATCTTTCGCGCGCATAATCGGCACGCCGATAATCTCGATGTCGTAGCCCATATCGGCTACCATCTTGCGGATGAGCGCCAGCTGCTGGAAGTCTTTTTCGCCGAAGCAGGCGACGTCCGGCTGGATCAGGTTGAACAGCTTGCTGACGATAGTGGAAACGCCGCGGAAGTGGCCTGGACGACTGGCGCCCTCGAGCATCGTCGACAGCCCTGGAACATCGACGTAAGTCTGATTTTCGATGCCGTGCGGATAGATTTCCGCCGCGGCGGGGGCAAAGACAAAATCGACCTTACGCTTGTTCAGCTTTTCGCAATCGTCCTGCAGGGTACGCGGATAGCGCGCCAGATCCTCGGCGCGGTCGAACTGCATGGGGTTGACGAAGATACTGGCTACTACCACATCCGCGCTGGCTTTGGCGGTATCAACCAGCTTCATATGACCATCGTGCAGGTTGCCCATGGTGGGAACCAGCGCAATGCGCTTGCCTTCCTGGCGTAAACGACGGATATGCTGGCGCAGCAGCGGCAGGGTTTCAATAATCAGCACAACAACACTCCTTAATGGAAACTGTGTTCTTCGCCCGGATAGACGCCGGACTCCACTTCGGCAACATATTGCCGTACCGCGGCGCGCATGTCGCCCGCTGTGCTCAGGAAATTTTTGGCAAATTTGGGAATATGGCCGCCGGTAATGCCGAATGCGTCATGCATGACGAGGATTTGCCCGTCGGTGACGTTGCCCGCGCCGATGCCGATCACCGGGATGGTTAACGCCTCGGTGACGCGTTTCGCCAGCTCAACCGGTACGCACTCCAGCACCAGCAGCTGCGCGCCCGCCGCTTCCAGCGCCAGCGCGTCATCCAGCAGAACTTGCCCGGCACCGCCGCGGCCCTGAATTTTATAACCGCCGAAGACGTTCACCGACTGGGGCGTCAGACCGAGGTGCCCGCACACCGGCACCGCGCGCTCGGCAAGCATTTTCACGGTGTCCGCCAGCCATGCGCCGCCCTCGATTTTGACCATATTGGCTCCCGCGCGCATCACGATGGCGGCGTTCTCGAAGGTCTGTTCCGGCGTGGCGTAAGCCATAAACGGCAGATCGGCGAGCAGCAGGCAGTTCGGCGCGCCCCGACGCACCGCGCGCGTGTGATAGGCAATGTCTTCTACGGTCACCGGCAGGGTGGAGTCGTGGCCCTGCACCGTCATGCCCAGCGAATCGCCGACCAGCATCACGTTGATACCCTCATCGGCAAACAGCTTTGCGAAGCTGTAGTCGTAGGCGGTGATAGTGGCGAAGCGTTTCTTCTCCTGTTTGCATTTCTGCAGCAGGGCGATAGTGGTCGGTTTCATAACGTTTCCTGATGATGAAAGTCATTTTAACCGGCATTCTAGCAGCCGCATTCAGGGGGGCAATGGTTTTAGGCAACCGATTACCACGATCGCCGTAATTGCTAAAAAATGAAGGGGTATTACCAGGCAGCGGGTTTTTCCGCGCCAAGATTGGCCAGCACGTCGCGCAGCGCCGGGCCGTCGGGGAAACGCAGCCCTGGGGCGATTTCAAACAGCGGCCACAGCATAAAACCGCGGTTTTGCATATCGTAGTGCGGTACGGTCAGGCGCGGGGTGTTAATCACCTCATTGCCAAACAGCATGATGTCGAGGTCCAGCGTGCGCGGTCCCCAGCGTTCAGCTTTACGCGTGCGGCCCTGCTGCAGTTCGATGCGCTGGGTGTGATTGAGCAGCGCGTCTGCGTCCAGGGTCGTTTCCAGCGCCGCGGCGGCGTTGAGATAGTCAGGCTGATCCTGTGGCCCCAGCGGCGGCGTACGGTAGAAAGAGGAAACGCTTATTATCCGGCTGTCCGGTATCTCCGCCAGCGCGTTAACGGCAGCGTTGACCTGCTCCAGAGGCGAGGCCAGATTACTGCCGATAGCGATATAAGCGAGCGTCATGCGCTGCCTTCGCGGCGCGGCGCGCGTTTACGCGGACGACGGTGGCGGCGGCGCGGAGCCGGATCGTCGCCTAAATCATCCAGCATATCTTTCTGATCCGGCGGCGCGGCGACCTGGAACTCCCCCCACCATTTGGTCAGGCGCTGCAGTTCGCTGCTGTTTTCGGCGCCGGCGCGCAGCTCCAGCAGATCGTAGGCGGCGCGGAATTTGGGATGCTCCATCAGCTTCCACGCGCGTTTGCCCTGACGGCGGGACATCCGCAGCTGAAGCTGCCAGATGTCGCGCACCAGGGTGGTGATGCGTTTCGGGATCGCCAGCGTACGGCAGGCTTCGTCCAGCACGTCGTTCATCGCCAGCGCGAAGGCGTCGTAGTAGGCCAGCCCGCTCTCCTGGGCGATTTTCTGCGCCGTTTCCAGCAGCGGATACCAGAACATTACCGCGAACAGGAACGCCGGGTTAACGCGCATATCGTTGCGAATGCGGTTATCGGTATTCTTCAGCACCTGGCTGATGATGCGCTCCATAGGACTATCGCCGCGCTCGGTGAAGTAGCGGGTAATGGTCGGGAACAGCGGCTGGAACAGATTATATTCGCGCAGCAGGAGATAGGTTTGATAGCCGTCGCCGGCCTGCAGCAGCTTTAACACTTCTTCAAACAGGCGCGCCGGCGGCACATCGTGCAGCAGCGTCGCCAGGCGCGGGATCGGCTCGGCGGTCTCTTCGCTGATGCTCATACTGAGCTTCGCCGCAAAACGCACCGCGCGCAGCATGCGCACCGGATCTTCGCGATAGCGGGTTTCCGGATCGCCGATCAGGCGGATGACGCCATCCTGCAGATCTTTCATGCCGCCGACGTAGTCGCGGACGGTGAAATCCGCCACGCTGTAATAGAGGCTGTTGATGGTAAAGTCGCGACGCTGGGCGTCTTCTTCAATCGAACCGAAGATGTTGTCGCGCAGCAGCATGCCGTTCTGGCCGCGCTGGGAGGTGACGCGATCGGTGGTGTGGCCTTCATGGTGGCCGCGGAAGGTCGCGACTTCGATAATTTCCGGCCCGAACATCACGTGCGCCAGGCGGAAGCGACGACCTACCAGGCGGCAGTTGCGGAACAGCTTACGCACCTGCTCCGGCGTGGCGTTGGTGGTGACGTCAAAATCTTTGGGTTTTTTGCCCAGCAGCAGATCGCGTACGCCACCGCCGACCAGCCACGATTCGTAGCCCGCCTTATTGAGTCTGTACATGACCTTGAGGGCATTTTCACTGATATCTTTGCGGGAAATTGCATGCTGCTCGCGCGGGATAACCGTCATATGTAGTTGTTCGACGGCGGCTTCTGCCTCGCGCTCTTCACGGCTTAGCACCTTACGGCAAAAATTAGCGACTCGGGTAAAAATGGTACACCTCGTAGTGTCAGACGGACTTCAGATCAAAATATGACTCTAAGCATTTCGGGTTGCAGCAAGGCGGCAAACTTGCGAGTCCCGGGAGCATAGATAGCTCTGTGACCGGGGGGAACAAGTGCAGCCAACGCAGGAGCAACTTGAAAGGCGACGAGTAAAAATAGCGGCTAATCATAGCTCAGCAGAACGCATTTGAGAATGCTGGATTTGCTCCGGCCGCCAGTTCGCTACCGCGTACTTGAGTAAATCCTCAATGCTCAGCGTCTGCCATTCCTGAATGACATCCTGATTAAGAAACGTTAGCGCCCGCACAATTTCCGGGCGCGGATCGCCTGTAGATAACGCCGGAGCGTGGTTTTGCTTCGACAGTTTATTGCCCTGCGCGTTGAGGGCCAGCGGCAAATGGATATAGTCCGGCGCCTGCCAGCCAAAATGCTGATAGAGCGAAATTTGCCGCACCGTCGGCTCGATAAGATCGGCGCCGCGGACGATTTCGCTGACGCCCTGAAAATGATCGTCCACCACCACCGCCAGATTATAGGCGAACAGCCCATCGCGACGGTGAATAATAAAATCTTCACGCGCCAGAGGCTCGTCGGCGACGATCGTACCGCGTAGCTGGTCATAAAATTTGAGGACCGGACGCGTTTGCCGCAGGCGCAGAGCGGCGTTTTCCGCGCCGAGGCGTAAATCCCGGCAGTGGCCGTCGTAAAGGCCGCCGATAGCGTGGATACGCGCGCGGGTGCAGGTGCAGTAGTAGCAGAGGCCCTGCTCGCGTAGCCAGGCCAGGCGCTCACGATAGGCTTCGTGGCGTTTTGACTGCCAGAGTACCTCTCCGTCCCAGTGCAGGCCGAAGTGCTCTAACTGACGAAGAATAGTCTCGGCGGCGCCGGGGACTTCCCGCGGCGGATCGATATCTTCAATGCGCACGCGCCAGATACCGTTCTGCGCCCGAGCCTGCAGATAGCTGCCAAGCGCGGCAATCAATGAGCCGAAGTGGAGTTCGCCGGAAGGTGAGGGGGCAAAGCGCCCGATGTAGCGGGAATCTGTCATCGTATGACTAAAGCATCAGGGCGGGAGAAAGCTCCCGCCAGAGATGCATCAGCGAAGTGATTAGCCTGCCATCTGTTTTTCGCGAATTTCCGCCAGCGTTTTGCAATCAATGCACAGGTCGGCGGTCGGACGCGCTTCCAGACGACGGATACCAATCTCAACGCCACAGGATTCACAGAAGCCGAAATCTTCGTCTTCGACTTTTTTCAGCGTTTTCTCAATCTTTTTGATCAGTTTACGTTCGCGGTCGCGGTTACGCAGCTCCAGGCTGAACTCTTCTTCCTGAGCGGCACGGTCTACCGGGTCCGGGAAGTTAGCAGCTTCATCCTGCATATGCGTTACGGTGCGATCCACTTCATCCCTAAGTTGATTACGCCACGCTTCAAGAATGCGCTTGAAGTGCGCCAGCTGGGCTTCGTTCATATACTCTTCGCCCGGCTTCACTTGGTACGGCTCCACCCCAGCGATGGAGAGAATACTCAGGGACGATGTTTTACGGTTTTGCCCTTCTTGCATGTTGCTTCTCCTTAACACGCACTATCGATCCCCGTGTTGGGGGAAAAATCAGGCCGCTATAAATAGCAGATGCTTTTCCGGATAGCAATTATCTAAACGTTACACTTGACAACCCTGTGAGGAAAAGCGTATTTGCGCTCGCGACCCGAATACTATTTAGCCGTTTATTTACCGGGGGTTAACACCACGGTAATCGGCTTATTCAGAGTCATCATCTCGGTAGAAAGTTCCGCCTTGTAGGCGAGAATTTCCACCCCCTTGTTTTGCGCCTCAATCAATAGCTGTGCGTATCTGGCATCAATATGATGCGCGGGTGAGAAACGGTCTATCGCCGAGTGCAGCACGGCGAACAAAATCACCGCCCGATCGCCCGCTGCCGCCACGCTCATCAGCTCCCGCAGGTGCTTCTGACCGCGTGCGGTAACCGCATCGGGGAAGTAACCGTATTCTTTTTCCGCCAACGTAACCGATTTCACTTCAATATAGCAGTTTTGTTGGTCATCTGCTTGTAACAGAATATCAATGCGGCTGCTTTCATCACCATACTTCACTTCGCTTTTCAGCGTGTTGTAGCCCAAAAGCTCGGGAATATTTCCTGCCAGAATCGCCTCTTTTGCCAACGTGTTAGCACGTAGAGTATTAACACAAATTGTCGCGCCCTCTACGGTTTCAGTTAATTCCCACGTGTGGGCATATTTGCGCTTGGGATTATCTGAGGTGGAATACCAGACGGTATCCCCCGGCGCGGCGCAGCCGGTCATGGCGCCGGTGTTGGGGCAGTGCAGGGTCAGCTCGCGGCCGTCGGGGGTGACCACGTCGGCGAGAAACCGTTTGTAACGTTTAACCAGGGTGGCGGACTGCAGGGGAGGAGTGAACAGCATCAGCTTTCCTTGTCGAAGGGATAACGTTCCAGCGCCTGATAGCGAGTGCGCCCGCGGCTAAAGCTGGATTCGTAGAGCACAAATTCGTTGACCGCAAACGCCCAGCTAAATCCGGGCGGCGGAATCGGCACCGCGTGGCGCGCGTCGCGCAGCAGGGTGATATGTGGATGAAACGGCTGCGGGCTCTGATAGCAGCCGCTGCGGGCGGCCTGGGCGCGCAGCATATTCGCTAATTGCAGCACCCCGCGCGGCGGCTGACGGGTGCCCAGCCACACCACCCGCGAACGCAGCCACTGCCCGGCATCGTCAAGGGTCAGGGTAAAGCCCGGCTGGCGGATGCGTCCGGCCATCGCTGACAGCGCCCGCTGCTTGTCCGCGCTCACCTCGCCAAGAAACGCCAGCGTCAGATGGAGGTTAGCCGCCGCCACCGGTCGACCCGCATCGCCGGGAAAGCTGGCGGCGCGCCAGTGCACGATCTGCTGCTGAACGTCCGCGGGAAGTTCAATGGCGAAAAACAGCCTTTTCGGCTCGGACATGATAGAGACTCGGTAATGAATTACCGGGATGCTACAATGCTTGCCCGCAAATGTTAACCTCCGGAGCGTTTCGTGTCCTCATTGCCGGTTGCCGCCGTCCTCCCTGAACTTCTTTCTGCCCTGCGGCATGCGCCGCAGGTTCTGCTTAATGCGCCAACCGGCGCCGGGAAATCTACCTGGCTGCCGCTGCAAATCCTCGCCGAAGGTAACATCAACGGACGCATAATCCTGCTGGAGCCGCGGCGGCTGGCCGCGCGTAACGTGGCGCAGCGGCTGGCGGAACTGTTGGGAGAGAAGCCCGGCGAGACCGTGGGCTATCGCATGCGCGCGGAGACCTGCGTCGGGCCGAACACGCGTCTCGAAGTGGTGACGGAGGGCATTTTAACGCGGATGATCCAGCGCGATCCGGAGCTGAGCGGCGTGGGGCTGGCGATACTCGATGAATTCCACGAACGTAGCCTGCAGGCCGATCTGGCGCTGGCGCTGCTGCTCGACGTTCAGCAGGGGCTGCGCGACGATCTTAAACTGTTGATTATGTCGGCGACGCTGGACAATGAGCGCCTGCAGCGGCTGCTGCCGGAGGCGCCGGTTATCGTTTCCGAAGGGCGCGCGTTTCCGGTTGAGCGGCGTTTTCTGCCGCTGCCGGCCCATCAGCGCTTTGACGAGGCGGTGGCGGTGGCCGCCGCGGAGCTGCTGCGCAGCGAAAATGGCTCAATGCTGCTGTTTCTGCCCGGAGTGGGAGAGATTCAGCGCGTTCAGGAGCGGTTGGCGGAGCGGGTAGCGAGCGATGTGATCCTTTGCCCCCTGTACGGCGCGCTGCCGCTGAGCGAGCAGCGTAAGGCGATACTGCCCGCGCCCGCCGGGATGCGCAAAGTGGTGCTGGCGACCAATATCGCCGAGACCAGTCTGACCATCGAGGGGATTCGGCTGGTGGTGGATAGCGCCCAGGAGCGCGTCGCCCGCTTTGACGCCCGCACCGGGCTCACTCGCCTGGTGACGCAGCGCATCAGCCAGGCCTCAATGACCCAGCGCGCCGGACGCGCCGGGCGCCTGGAACCGGGGATCTGCCTGCATCTGCTGGCTAAAGAGCAGGCCGAGCGCGCGGCGGCGCAGGGCGACCCGGAAATTCTGCAAAGCGATCTGTCGTCGCTGCTGCTGGAGCTGCTGCAGTGGGGATGCCAGGACCCGGCCCAGCTCAGCTGGCTGGATCTGCCGCCTGCGACCAACCTGGCGGCGGCCCGGCGTCTGCTCACCGACCTTTCTGCGCTGGAAGGCGAGCGGCTGTCGGCGCACGGGCGCAAAATGGCGGTGTTGGGCAACGATCCGCGCCTGGCGGCGATGCTGACCGCGGCGGAGGATGCCGATAGCGCCGCCACGGCGGCTAAACTGGCGGCGATCCTTGAAGAGCCGCCGCGCGGCGGCAATAGCGATCTTAGCGCGGCGTTTGCCCGTCAGCAGGGCAACTGGCAGCAGCGGGCGCAGCAGCTGATGAAAAGGCTGGCGTTTCGCGGCGGTCAGCCCGACGCCGACAGCATCGCGGCGCTGCTGGCTTCCGCTTTTGCCGACCGTATCGCCCATCGTCGCGGCCAGGAGGGGCGCTACCAGCTGGCTAACGGGATGGGGGCGATGCTCGACGCCGACGATGCGCTGGGCCGCCACGAATGGTTGATTGCGCCGCTGCTGCTGCAGGGAAGCGCATCGCCGGACGCGCGGATCCTGCTGGCGCTGCCGGTCGATATTCACGCGTTGATTGAGCAGTGTCCGGCCCTGGCCCGGCGTTCCGATATCGTCGAGTGGGATGAGGCGTTAGGCACGCTGAAGGCCTGGCGGCGCACCTGTATCGGACGCCTGGTGATTAAGACCCAGCCGTTGGCGAAGCCGTCGGAAGAGGAGCTGCACCAGGCGATGCTCAACGGGATCCGCGAGAAGGGGCTGAGCGTGCTTAGCTGGACGCCGGAAGCGGAGCAGCTGCGTTTGCGGCTACACTGCGCGGCGCGGTGGCTGCCGGAGGAGGCATGGCCGGCCGTTGATGAGGCTTCGCTGCTGGCATCGCTTGAACGGTGGCTGCTTCCGCAGATGGCGGGCGTCCATTCGCTGCGCGCGCTGAAGGCGCTGGACGTGCGTCAGGCGCTGCAAAACTGGCTGCCGTGGCCGCTGCGCCAGAAGCTGGACAGCGAACTGCCCACGCACTATACGGTGCCGACCGGTAGCCGCATCGCGATTCGTTATCACGATGATAACCCGCCGGCGCTGGCGGTGCGGATGCAGGAGATGTTTGGCGAAGCGACTACTCCGACCATCGCCCAGGGGCGCGTGCCGCTGGTGCTGGAGCTGCTTTCGCCGGCGCAGCGCCCGCTGCAGATCACCCGCGATTTAGGCGCCTTCTGGCAGGGGAGCTACCGCGAGGTGCAAAAAGAGATGAAAGGGCGCTATCCCAAGCACGTCTGGCCCGACGATCCGGCCAATACCGCCCCGACCCGGCGCACCAAAAAGTATTCGTAGCCGGAGAGTTCCCGGGTTGCGGCGTAAACGCCTTACCCGGGCTACCGGACCAGTACCACTCGTAGCCCTGCTAAGCGCAGCGCGAGCAGAGGGTGTTTTATACCTGGCTCCACAAAAAGATGCCGCCGCCCGCCAGCGCCAGCCAGGGGCCGAAGGCCAGAGGTTGTTCGAGCGAACGACGGGTTACCAGGCGCTGCAGCAGCGTCCAGACCAGACCGCTGGCGGAAGCCAGCAGCAGCGTCTGCGGCAGCGGCTGCCAGCCGAGCCACGCGCCGAGCGCAGCCAGCAGCTTGAAATCGCCGTAGCCCAGCGCCTCTTTACCGGTCAGCAGACGGAACACCCAGTACACCGACCACAGCGACAAATACCCGACCATCGCGCCAATGACCGCCTCCGCCAGCGGCGCGAAGGTATCGGAAAGATTGAACAGCAGCCCGGCCCACAGCAGCGGCAGCGTCAGCCTGTCAGGCAGCAGCTGCGTTTGCGCGTCGATGGCGGCGAGGATCAGCAGTACGGATACGAAAATTAGCCCGCCCAGCAGCGATATGCCCGGAGGTATCAGATATCCGACCAGCATAAACAGCGCGCCGGTCGCCAGCTCCATCAGAGGATAACGAGGCGAGATCGGCTGCCCGCAGCAGCGCGCACGCCCCCTGAGCCATAAAAAGCTCAGCAGCGGGATATTGTCCCGCCAGGCGATAGGCTGACGGCACTGCGGGCAGAACGACGCGGGGAGGCAGAGATCCACCCCCTCTGCGCGTTCCATCATCAACGGTAAACGATGGATAACGACGTTAAAAAAGCTGCCGAACGCCAGTCCGGACAGGAATAAAAAGCCGCCCCAGATTGACGGGTATTGCGCGGCGAACTCGGGTAACAGCGCGATAGTTTCCATCTCTATTTTTTCTCCCCGGAGCGCCACTGCCCCTGCCACTGCCACGGCGTGCGCCCCTGCTCATCTTTGCGGCCGTTTTGCGCGAGCAGCAGCGTCAGCAGCGCCGGAGCCGTCTGGCGGGTCTGCAGCGTACCGTTAAACGTATAGCGCCCGTTGGGCGTCAGAACGCCCTGTCCTGCGAGGCTAAGCTGACGGGAGTCCTGGGTCAGGGCGACAGCCAGCGCGCCCGCCGGGGTACAGCTTAGTTTGCCGTTGACCTGGGCCAGTTCGAGCGACCCGGCGGGGGAGCTGAGCGCCGCGTCCCGCCACTGCACGGTGCTGGCGGTCATCTGTCGGCAACCGCCAGCGTTAAAGCGGGCCTCGGGCAGCGTCAGCACAACCTGACCGCGGGCCTCCAGCGGTATGCCGGATGCTAACCGCTGGCCGATCGTCCGGGCCGGCGCCGCGAGTCGTCCCTCGCGCACCACAACGTCGTTCAGACCGTGCAGCCAGGCCTGGCCGCGCAGCCCGGAGGGGTCGTTAAACGCGATATGCCAGCCGGGAAGCCACGACGAAAAGCCAAACTCCCAGCGTAAATGGGCGATGTCAAAACCGCGCCAGCTGGCCTGACGGGCTTCTCCTTGCCACAGGGTGCCCGTGGTTTCGCCGAGCCGCGCGCCGTCCGGTAGCGCCAGAGTGAGCAGCCGCGCCGGCGCGCTAAACAGCAGCCAGAAGAGATAGACCGCCGCCAGCAGCACGGCGATAGTAAGTTTATTTTTCATCGCTGCGCTCCAGCATCAGCGTATTAATCGTCACCCAACCGGGCTGCTGCGCCACGGCGGTCACCGCCAGGGTGGCGGTAGTCATCCCCGCCTGCCCCAGCGCGTCCAGCCATGCCATCAGCGCCTGGAAATCGGCGGGCTGCACGGTAAGGCTCAGGCGGGAGCCCTGCGGCTGCAGGCGAACGATAGCGATACCGTGGCGGCCGGCTTCGCGCATAATCAACGTTGAGGGTTCTTCCGGCGCGGCAGAAGGTTTCCGCTGGTTAAGCTGCTGGAGAAGCGGGGTCTGCTGGCGCATCCATCGCAGGCTGGACTGCTCCCTGGCCAGCGTTTGCCGCCACTGCGCCTCGCGATTTTGCCAGGGCTGCCAGAGGGCGTAATAAATCAGGCCAATAAGCAGCATGACGCCCATCCCCAGCAGCAGATGCCGTTCGCGGCGCGTACGCTGTTGCCATAAGGCGAGCAGGTTATCCATCGTTACCCTCCAGCGTCAGACGCCCTTCAATACCGTCGGCGCGCGGCTTCATCTCACCGGTCTGCACGCGAAACCCCGCCCGCGCCCGCTGGCTGAACTGCGCCAGGGCCTGCGATGAAACGGCGGATATCTCCAGCTGCAGCGCGTTGCGCGCGGCGTCAAAGCTCAGGGCGCGCAGACGAATGCCCGGCGTTTCAGCGATGATTTGCTGCAGGGCGCCGAGCCGTGAGATGAGCGCCGGCCGGGCGCTCACGCTTTCCAGACGGCGCAGATGCTGCTGCATTTGCAGGCGTGGATTGACGAGATTTTTTTCCGCTTTGAACCACTGGCGGTAAAAATCACGGCTGGCCTGCACGGCGGCGTCGGCCTGACGCGCCAGGGCGAGATGGTCGTGGAGGCGATTTCCGCTCCACAGCAGCAGTAGCGCCAGGGTTGCGACAATCGCCGTCCGCCAGCGTCGGGGCGTCGGCGGCCGGCGTTTCGCGGCAAAATTGCCCTGGCGTAAGCAGATTTTGCGCGCCTGCGGGTTGCTCGCCGCCAGCGCCAGCAAATCCTGCACCGGGCGAGGCTGCCACGGCGCGGCGATATCCGGCGGCGGCGAGTAGCAGGCGATGGGCGCGAGGTCAGGCCAGTGAACCAGCAGTTCGCCGAGCCATGGGGTTTCCACCGCCATACCGCTGCACGTCTCGCAGCGAAACAGCCACTGTTCGCCGCAGCGTACGGCGCTCCAGCCGGTCGGGTTGTGCGGCAGGGCAAGGGCATCCGGCGTCAGGGCCAGCACGTTCAGTCCGAGCCCCTCGCACCAGGCCTGCCATGCGCGCATCTTCTCCCGCCCGACCACCGCCACGGCACAGTCGCTTTTATCCCGGTGGATCAGGGCAAAATGGCTCTCTTCGATCTCCGTTGCCAGCTGTTCTTCGAGTAAAAACGCCAGCGCCTGCTGCGCATTTCGACGCGCGCCGGCGGGCAGGGTAACGCGATGAAACGCGCAGTCGCTGGCGGGCACCAGCACCCAGGCCGGATGACGCTGCGCCAGCAGGCTGAGCGTCGGGTCGCCAGCGTCAGGATGCCACTCGCCAGTCTGCGCCGCGTCGCCCGGCGCAGCCAGCCGCCATATCGCCGTCGCGGCATCGGGATTGAGGCGAATAATCAGCACGGCGGCGGAAAAAGTATGGTGGTTATTCATCGGCTACCCAATAGATTCCGTAGCGCCGCTGGACGACGCTGAAGGTTCGCCCCTGCTTTTGCAGGAGACTGCGTTGCTGATAGCGGGCGCTGCCCATCACCACGCTGAAGGTGGCGATAAAGCGCTCGCTGTGCACCGCCAGCCACGGACGCGCGGCGGCGGTATCGGTTTTTTGTAATAGTGGCTGCGACAGGAAGGCGGCGACGCTGCTCCAGCCGGTGGCCGCGCGGGCCTGCAGCAACTGTCGGGCTTCGGCGAGGGTGAGTTCAGCGGGGAAGAGCGACGCCAGCAGCGCGGCCTGAGCGGGCTGCAGGGTATTGATGTTCACCTGCAGCGTCTCGTCCGCCAGGGCGCAGACGTAGGGCAGCAGACGCTGATAGAGCGCGGCGTCCATCCCGGCCAGCAGACGCAGCTCGCTGACGTCCTGCAGCGGCTGATTGCCGGTCAGATAGCCGGGGGATTGCGCCATATAGACTTCGTCTTCCGCGCCGTTCAGCAGCGCCTGGCGATCGCTGTCCACCCAGTCGCGCAGGGCGGCGGTCAGCTGTAAGGCTCGCAGCGGCTCGCTGCCGAGGTTCTCCAGCAGTCGGGTAAAAACCTGCGCGGGATAAGGGATTTCAACGCTTTCGTCGCCGCTGAGCTGGTTAATGGCGTTGAGGTTGAAGCAGGCCTGAGCGTCGGTAATCGTGGCGTAGATCTCGCCATCATTGACCGAAAAGCGGCGCCCCTGCTGGGCCCAGTTCTGCGCCAGATGGGTCTGGTTCGGCGAGTCGAGCGCGTCGCGTTGCAGCAGCGCCGCCGCCAGGGTTTCCGCCCCCAGCGCGTACCATTTAGCCTGCAGGTTATCGAGGGTAGTGGCGGTTTGCTGATACATCCGCGCGCTGCGTTCGGTCATGGCGCTCGCCAGCACCATCATCAGAGCGAGGATCAGCAGCACCATAAGCAGGGCGACGCCGCGCTGGCGGGTATTCATTGGCTGCCTCCCGGCGTAAGCAGAAACAGCCGGCGGATCTCGCCGGACTGCTCCAGCGTCAGGGTGACTTCCAGCCCCTGCGGCAGCGTCTGGGTCTGCTGCCATTCATCCTGCCAGCGGCCGCTGGCGTAAAAGCGCAGGCGAAACGCCTGCACGTTGCGCTGCATAACGGTCACCGTGGGCAGATTACCGGGCAGCGGGTCCTGCTGGTCGTAGCTCAGACGCTCCAGCCGATCCCCGCGCAGGCGGTAGCTGACGTTCTGAATTTCCGAACGCGGCAGGATCCCCAAAGGATTGGGCCAGCCGTTACGGCTAAAGGCGATCGCCCAGTCGTCGCTGCCGAGCTGAAAACGTCCGGCAAAAAACAGGCTCGCGCTGTCGCGGCTGCGGCGGGGAATGATTTGGCTAAAGTCCGCCGCCATCTGGCTGAACGTTAGCTGTAACGCCTGCATGCGCCCGCCCTTATCGCGGGTGAGCGTATCGGCGCGCATCACGTTTTGCAGCACCGTGACCGCAGCGACGCTGAGCGCGGCGAGGATAGCCAGCGCCAGCAGCATTTCGACGAGGGTAAATCCGCGAGCGCGCTGGATCATGGCGGCGTCACGTAGGTGCGCAGCGAAGAGACGGGCATTTTATCGCTTTTGGCGCGGCGGACTTCAACGTCCAGCGCCCGCAGCTGCGGCAGGTCGGTCTCCACCCCCTGCCAGCGAATGTGCCAGCTGACGCCCGCCGCCTGCACCGTGGTTTCCGACCAGCTCAGCGCGGGCCAGCGATTTTCCAGCCGGAGCTGCACCAGCTGATTATCCGCCAGCCAGCCGGCCAGGGTTTTCTCCTCCATACGACCCAGCTGGCGGGTTTGCTGGAGCGTGGCCTGCATCACCGCCAGCCCGGCGAGGGCGAAGACCGCCAGGGCGACCATCACTTCAATCAGCGTCATACCGGCCTGCTTTTTCATGGCGTCTCCTGCGGTTCGGGCAGGCTTTCGCCGCGCGCATTAAACGCAATACCCGGTCCCTCGCCGACGGTCAGCCGGAACGGTGTCATCTCACCGCCGGGAAAGATCAGCACATCGGGATTGCCGCCCGGCGTCCAGGCCTCGCCCTGCGGAAAAGTGAGATGCAGCGTGTTCCCGGCGACGCTGCCCGAGGTGGCGACGCGTCCGGCGCGCAGGGGGATCCAGCGATAGCCGTTCCAGTCGTCGCCGGCCGGGGGCGGGTCGTTGCTTTCGCGGGGCTGTAAGACCAGAAACTGCCAACGATCGGGATGCACCGAGGCGCCAAAAAACTGGCCGGTTTGCAGCCCTCGGTGCTGGACAAAGCGCAGCTGCGCCTCAAAGCGCGCCAGCGCCTGCGCCGCGCTATCGTCGCGCGAGGCGGGGAAGGCCAGCATCACCATGCCCGCGCTGACGCCGATCAGCAGCAAAATGAGCATCATCTCCAGCAACGTAAAGCCGCGCTGTCGCACTATTTCTTCCCGATTGTCCAGTTGCCGATATCGTCATTGCTCTCCGGTACGCCGTCCGGCCCGAGGCTGAAAATATCCACCTGTCCGTGCTGGCCGGGGCTCAGCAGCTGGTAATCGCTGCCCCAGGGATCCTGCGGCAGACGGCGAATATAGCCCCCTTCAGGATAGTTGCGCGCGTGCGGCTCGGCCGACGGCGCGCTGACCAGCGCCTGCAGCCCCTGTTCGGTGGTGGGATAGCGGCTGTTATCCAGTTTGTACATGTCCAGCGCCCCCTCGAGCGCCACAAGATCGCTGACCACTTTTTGCCGGTCGGCCTTTTCCTTGTTGCCCATCAGGTTGGGCACCACGAGGCTGGCGAGCACGCCGAGGATAACAATCACCACCATGATTTCCAGTAAGGTGAATCCGCGCTGTCGTTGCATATTTTTCTCCATTAGAACAATTACATACTCATCAGGGTATTGAGCTGCAGTATCGGTTGCAGGATGGCGAGGACGATAAACAGCACCATGCCGGCCATCGCCACCACCAGCAGAGGTTCAAACAGGCTAAGGGCCAGCTGAATTTGCGCGCTCAGATCCCGGTCCTGGTTATCCGCCGCGCGCTCCAGCATGCCGTTGAGCTCGCCGCTCTGTTCGCCGCTGGCGACCATGTAGCGCATCATCGGCGGGAACAGCTGGGTCATTTCGAGCGCGCGATGCAGGCTGACGCCTTCGCGCACCGCGTCGCTGGCGGCTTCCAGCTGGCGCTTCGCCCAGGCGTTGCTTAATACTTCCGCGCTGATGCGCATCGCCAGCAGCAGCGGAACGGCGCTGGCGTTGAGAATGCTCAGGGTGCGGGCGTAGCGGGCGCTGTTAACGCTGCGCGCGACCCGGCCAATCAGCGGCAGGCGCAGCAGCAGCCTGTGCCAGGCCAGCCGCTTTGCCGGCTGCCGCAGCAGGTAGCGCAGCAGCAGAGCGATGAGCATGGCGGCCAGCAGCAGCCACGGACCGGTGGCGCGCAGCACATCGCTCATCGCCATCAGCAGGCGGGTGGAAAACGGCAGCGCCTGCTTAAGGTGGATAAACTGATCGACAACCTTTGGCACCACCGTTGAAAGCAGAATCACAATCACGCTGACCGCCACCAGGGTCAGCACGATGGGGTAAATCATCGCCTACAGCAGCCGGGCGCGCAGCTGCTGGCGCTGTTCGGTATAGTCCGCCAGCCGGTTCAGCACGCCGTCGAGGTGGCCGGAGGCTTCTCCGGCGGCGACCATCGCGCAGTAGAGCGCGTCGAAGCAGCCCGGGTAGCCGCGCATCGCTTCCGCCAGCGAATGGCCTTCCAGCACTTTGCCGCGCACGCCGGCAATCAGGGTTTTCAACTGGCTTTTTTCACACTGCTGGGCGACCGCGTCGAGCGCTTTTTCCAGCGGGATGGCGGCGGCGACCAGCGTCGCCAGCTGGCGGGTAACGAGGGCGAGATCGCGGGCGTTGGTGCGGCGGATAAAGCGCGGTTGCCCGCCGCTGCCGGCTGCCGGGGCGATGTCCAGCGCCAGCCAGCCCTTTTCCCGCAGCAGCTGGCGAGCGTGGCGGGCGGAGTCCGCCTGCTGGACGCCGCGCCGGGTTTTACCGTTTTCATCAACGGCCTGATAGCGAAAAAGCGCCATGTCAGGAGGCCTCCGCGATCTGCTGTTCGCTAACCCGCAGCACCTCTTGCCAGCTGGTGATCCCCGCCAGCGCCTTGTCCCGTCCGGCGTGGCGCAGGGTGATATAGCCCGCCCCCAGCTGCTGGATCAGCGTCACCTCGTTTTCACCGCGGTGGATTGCCATACGCACGCGATCGTCCACCAGCAGCAGTTCGTGAATGCCGGTACGTCCGCGATAGCCGGTAAAGCCGCACTCGGCGCAGCCCCGGGGCTGCCAGAGCGCCGTGCCGGGAGCGATCTCCATCTGGCGGGCGGTGTCGGCATTGGCCGGTTCCTGCTGGCGACAGTGCGGGCAGAGCCGGCGCACCAGTCGCTGCGACATCACCGCCAGCAGCGAGGTGGAGAGCAGAAAAGGCTCCACGCCCATATCCTGCAGGCGCGAGATGGCGCCCAGCGCGCTGTTGGTGTGCAGCGTTGAGAGCACCAGATGACCAGTTAGCGAAGCCTGAACGGCGATCTGCGCCGTTTCGCCGTCGCGAATTTCGCCCACCAGCACCACGTCAGGGTCCTGGCGCAAAATGGCGCGCAGCCCGCGGGCAAAGGTCATATCGACTTTCGCGTTAACCTGGGTCTGACCGATGCCCTCCAGCTCATATTCGATAGGATCTTCAATGGTCATGATGTTGCGCTCGCGGGCATCGAGGCGGCTCAGCGCGGCGTAGAGGGTGGTGCTTTTTCCTGAACCGGTCGGCCCGGTCACCAGCACAATGCCGTGCGGGCGGGCGATCAGTCCATCCACCTGCTGAAGCAGCGCGGGCGACATGCCGAGGGTCAGCAGGTCGAGATTGACGCTGTTTTTATCGAGCAGACGCAGCACCACGCGTTCGCCGTAGCTCGACGGCAGGGTGGAGACGCGCACGTCGACGGCGCGTCCGCCAATGCGCAGCGCCATGCGACCGTCCTGAGGAATGCGCTTTTCGGCGATATCAAGGCTCGCCATCACCTTTATGCGCGAGATCAGCAGCGCGGCGAGGCGGCGCTGGGGGCGCAGGATTTCGCGCAGTACGCCGTCGACGCGAAAGCGAATTTGCAGGTGGCGTTCATAGGTTTCGATATGAATATCCGATGCTTTCTCTTTGATAGCCTCGGTGAGCATGGCGTTAATCAAGCGGATAATCGGCGCGTCGTCTTCGCTATCCAGCAGGTCGTCGGTGTCCGGTAGCTCTTCGGCAAGGGTGTACAGATCCAGCTCGTTGCCGATATCCGCCATCATGCGCCGGGCCTCGGCGGAGTCGCGCTGATAGCTCAGCACCAGCAGCTTTTCGAACGCTTCCGCTTCCAGTCGCTCGAGGCTGAACGGCATCCCGGCCACCCTGCGAGCTTCCAGCAGCGCCTGCGGCGCGGTGGCGGCGAGGCAGAAAACCTCGCAGCTTTCGCCGTTGCCCAGGAGCATCACGTTGTGCGCGCGGGCGTAGCCGAAGGGGAGCAGCGGGCGTCGTTCAGCGGCGGGGGTCATAGATTGCCTCCCAGATTGAAGGCGTCGATGGCGGCGCTGACCTGGCGGAACGCGGCGGTATCCTGGCGCGGGTAGATCTCCAGCAGATCGTTACTCAGCATCGCGTCGTTGTTCTCTTTGCCGCGCTGTTTGCTCTGGGCGTCGTTAAACGCGGTGTACTGCCCGGATGAAGCCTGACGGTACTCGTCGCGGTCGCGGATCACCGTCGGGCGGATAAACAGCATCAGGTTGCGCTTGGAGACCTTTTTGCTGGTGGAGCGGAACAGCGCGCCAATCACCGGGATATCGCCGAGCAGAGGGACTTTGTCGGCGGTGTCGGAGACGCTTTTATCCAGCAGTCCGCCGACGACCACCGTTTCGCCGCTGCCGACCAGTACGGCGTTATTGACCGTACGGGTATTGAAGGTCGCGCCGAGATCCGAGCTGGTGCTGGAGGCGGCGTCCGCCACGCTGGAGACCTCCTGTTCGATCTCCAGCAGAACCGAATCGCCTTCGTTGATTTGTGGCTTCACCTTTAGCTTGATGCCGACGGTTTTGCGCTCGACGGTATTGAAGATGTTATCGCCGGAGGTGGTTTGCGAGCCGGTCAGCACCGGGACCTCCTGGCCGACGTTAAAGGTGGCTTCCATGTTGTCGAGGGTGACGATACTCGGCGTCGCGAGAATATCGTTCTTGGTGCTGCTGGAAAGGGCGGTTAACAGCATCGCCCAGTTGCCCTGGTAGAAGCCAGCGGCAATGCCGTTGAAGGAGCTTAAGGCGCTCGCCAGCGAGCTGCTGACGGTGCTGTCTTTGTTGTACTGGTTGGCCCCGGCGATGGCCGTGGATATCGGCAGACCGCTGTTGGTGAACTGGGTCATCCCGGCATTTTTATTGGCCCACTGGATGCCGAGGTTCAGACCGTCAGCGTCCTGCACTTCGGCGATAATCGCTTCGACCAGCACCTGCGGGCGGCGGATATCCAGCTGGGCGATCACCCGCTCCAGATCGTTCATTACGTCCGGGGCGGCGGTGACAATCAGGGCGTTGGTCTGACCGTGCGCTTTGATAATGATATTTTTATCCAGCGCCGCCACCGGCTTCGCGGCCTGCTTTTCGCTCTGCATCGTGCTGCTGATGCCGGTCAGCACTTCCACCAGGTCGGAGGCTTTGGCGTATTTCAGGTAGATCACTTTGGTATTGCCCTGGGTCGCCTGCTGGCGGTCGAGCTGCTTAATCATGGCGATGATCCGCTGGCGGGAGTTCGGCTCGCCGCTGACCAGTACCGCGTTGGTGCGTTCATCGGCCACCACGTTGGCGACCATTGAGCCGGGCAGCGCCGATTTGCTGGTGTCTTTGTTGAGTTCGGTCACCAGCTTGACCACATCGGCGGCGGAGGCCCAGGCGAGGGGAACCGTCACCACGCTGCGGTCTCCGGCGTTATCGACGCGTTCGACGATGGTTAGCAGGCGCTTGATGACCGCCGCGCGGCCGGTCATCAGCAGGACGTTGGAGGGTTCATAGTGCACCACGCTGCCCGCGCCGGCGTTATCGTTAAGCTGGCGCAGCAGCGGCGCCAGATCGCGGGCCGCGACGTTGGTCAGGGGCACGACGCGGGTGACGACCTCATCGCCAATGCCCGGCGCGGCATCGCTCGCCACCGGCACCGCGGCGGTTTTCGCATCCTTCGAACGAACGACTTTCAGGACGCCGTTATTCATATTAATCACCGCGAAGCCATAGACATCGAGGACGCTGAGGAAGAATTGATAATATTGCTCTTCGTTGAGCATATCGTAGCTGCGCACGGTAATGGTGCCGCGTACGCTGGGATCGATAATGACCGTTTTATTCAGGTTTTTACTCACCGTATTGATAAATTCCTGAATATCGGTGCCCTTAAAGCTGGCGGAAAACTCTTCCGCCGCGGCCGGTTTGAATAACAGCGCGGCAAATACCAGCAGCATCAGGGAAAATGGGCGAATGACGTTGGCGATGATCAATTATTCATCCCTCAGGGCTAGATAAATATCTTGTTTCTGGCCGTCGCGTTCAACGGTAAGGGTTATTTCAGTTAATTCCGGTAACTGGGCTAATGCCTGGCGGGACTGTTCTTTATCGCGAAGATCCAGGCCGTTCAGGGCTATCGCCAGATCGTTTTCCTTGAGACCCGCCTGGCGAAATAGCGCCGGGTCTTTGCCTGGATTCAGACGATATCCGCTGAGCTTGTCGTTAACCATGACCGGCGAAATATTGAGGTAATGAAGAATATTTTGCGGCTGCGCGCGGAGCTCCTGCGCCAATTGGCGGGCTGGCGGCGCGGCGCTATTTTTGCCGGCGGCGGGCGGGTCGTTAAACAGCGGGATAGACTCATTTCTGCCGCGGTAATTAACAATCAGGCGGTCGGGGAAAATGGCGACGATTTTCGCCTCTCCGCCCGGCGTATTATCACCAATCCCGAGGCTAACCTGTTGATTCCCTTTCATCATGATGGCAATGGCGCGAGAGGGGTCGGTGCTGGCGAGCAGGCCGGTGACGCGCAGTTTGAGCGCCGAAACGGGCGCCTGGTCGAGGTTGCCGCCGTGCGCGGAGGCGGAGGTTTTCTCCGCAAGGCCAAACAGCGTAAAGCGCGGCAGCGCCGTTTCCGGGGAACGAGCGGCGGGCGCCGTCATATCGGCAGGGCTCAATGCGTTATCCGTAAAGTTTACCGGGAGAATTATTTTCCAGGTTAATTGGGCGAGCTGCTGGCAGATAAAAAATAATATGATGGACGTCACAATATGAGGCGCGTAATTAATTATTTTTTTATTTGATATTGTTAATCTCATCACGGAATTATGCATTTTTATTCCTTTGCTCATTCTATTTCCCTCAGCAAAAGGTACCGCCCTACCGATATTGGTGGGGCATTTTTTATTGTGAGCGTGCTTATTGCGGGAATCTGCGTAGGTCGCTGCGAATCATAAAGAGTTTGGCTATTGCGGTCGTCATTCCCTTTTTATTTTTACTCCTCCGGCCGCCTACGCCCCCGGAGGATGAGTGAATGGATGATTGAACCTAAGAGAGCAAGAATATCTAATTATCGACGCTTTAAAGATATGCTCGTCATTTTTTTATGGTGCTTAAGTGCGCCAGGAATAGTTTCGCGTATATAACACTTCATATAATTTAATCAGCATGTATAGGGACTATCGAATGCTCAGATATACCCGTAATGCCCTGGTTCTGGGATCGCTGGTTTTACTTAGCGGCTGCGATAACGGATCCTCTTCTTCTTCCTCTGGAAATCCCGACACTCCTGGTAATCAGGATGTGATTGTACGTTTACCTGACGTTGCCGTACCCGGCGAAGCGGCCACGGCGACAGAAAAGCAGGCGGTCATTCACCTGGTGGATATCGCCGGCATCACCAGCAGTAGCGCTGTGGACTACAGCAGTAAAAATCTCTACTTATGGAATAACGAAACCTGCGACGCGCTGAGCGCGCCGGTAGCGGACTGGAATGACGTCAGCACCACGCCGAGCGGCAGCGATAAATATGGCCCGTACTGGGTGATCCCGCTCAACAAAGAGAGCGGCTGTATTAACGTTATCGTTCGCGACGGCACCGATAAGCTGATCGATAGCGACCTGCGGGTGTCGTTTGGCGACTTTACCGATCGTACGGTATCGGTGATCGCCGGCAACAGCGCGGTCTATGACTCCCGCGCCGACGCCTTCCGCGCCGCTTTTGGCGTCGCGCTGGCCGAAGCCCACTGGGTCGATAAAAATACGCTGCTGTGGCCGGGCGGGCAGGATAAGCCCCTCGTGCGCCTCTACTACAGCCACAGCAGTAAAGTGGCGGCCGACGGCGAAGGCAAATTTACCGACCGCTACCTGAAATTGACGCCGACTACCGTCAGCCAGCAGGTCAGCATGCGCTTCCCGCACCTTTCCAGCTATGCGGCCTTTAAGCTGCCGGACAACGCTAACGTTGACGAGCTGCTGCAGGGCGAAACGGTCGCCATTGCCGCCGCAGAGGACGGGATCCTGATTTCCGCCACCCAGGTACAGACGGCGGGCGTGCTGGATGATACCTATGCCGAAGCGGCGGAAGCCCTGAGCTACGGCGCGCAGCTGGCCGACGGCGGCGTCACCTTCCGCGTCTGGGCGCCGACCGCTCAGCAGGTGGATGTGGTGGTCTACAGCGCGGACAAAAAAGTGATTGGCAGCCATCCGATGACCCGCGACAGCGCTTCCGGCTCGTGGTCGTGGCAGGGCGGTAGCGATCTGAAAGGCGCGTTCTACCGCTATGCGATGACGGTTTATCACCCGCAGTCGCGCAAGGTTGAACAGTACGAAGTCACCGATCCGTATGCGCATAGCCTGTCGACCAACTCGGAGTACAGCCAGGTGGTCGATCTCAACGACAGCGCCCTGAAGCCTGACGGCTGGGATAGCCTGACGATGCCGCATGCCCAGAAGACAAAAGCGGATTTAGCGAAGATGACGATTCATGAATCGCATATTCGCGATCTCTCCGCCTGGGACCAGACCGTTCCGGCCGAACTGCGCGGTAAATACCTTGCGCTGACCGCCGGCGACAGCAATATGGTGCAGCATCTGAAGAAGCTCTCCGCTTCAGGCGTCACGCACGTTGAACTGCTGCCGGTCTTCGATCTGGCGACGGTGAACGAGTTCAGCGACAAAGTCGCCGATATTCAGCAGCCGTTCAGCCGCCTGTGTGAAGTGAACAGCGCGGTGAAAAGCAGCGAGTTCGCCGGATACTGCGACAGCGGCTCCACCGTGGAAGAGGTACTGAATCAGCTTAAGCAGGGCGATAGCCAGGATAATCCGCAGGTGCAGGCGCTGAATACGCTGGTGGCGCAGACCGACTCCTACAACTGGGGCTACGATCCGTTCCACTACACGGTTCCGGAAGGCTCCTACGCGACCGATCCGGAAGGCACGACGCGCATCAAAGAGTTCCGCACCATGATTCAGGCGATCAAGCAGGATCTGGGGATGAACGTCATTATGGACGTGGTATACAACCACACCAACGCCGCGGGCCCGACCGACCGCACGTCGGTGCTGGATAAGATCGTACCCTGGTACTATCAGCGTCTGAATGAAATTACCGGCAGCGTTGAATCCGCCACCTGCTGTTCCGACTCTGCGCCGGAGCATCGGATGTTCGCCAGGCTGATCGCCGACTCGCTGGCGGTGTGGACCACGGACTATAAAATCGATGGCTTCCGCTTCGATCTGATGGGCTATCACCCGAAAGCGCAAATTCTCTCGGCGTGGGAGCGCATTAAGGCCCTGAACCCGGATATCTACTTCTTCGGCGAAGGCTGGGACTCTAACCAGAGCGACCGTTTTGAAATCGCCTCGCAGATCAACCTGAAAGGTACCGGCATCGGCACGTTCTCCGATCGCCTGCGTGACTCCGTGCGCGGCGGCGGCCCGTTCGATTCCGGCGATGCGCTGCGTCAGAACCAGGGCGTCGGCAGCGGCGCGGGCGTGTTGCCAAACGAACTCGCCAGCCTGAGCGATGACCAGGTGCGTCATCTGGCCGATCTGACCCGTCTGGGCATGGCCGGTAACCTCGCTGACTTTGTGATGATCGACAAAGACGGCGCGGTGAAGAAAGGCAGCGAAATTGACTATAACGGCGTGCCTGGCGGCTATGCCGCAGACCCGACGGAGGTCGTCAACTATGTTTCGAAGCACGACAACCAGACGCTGTGGGACATGATCAGCTATAAAGCGTCCCAGGAAGCCGACCTGGCAACCCGGGTTCGCATGCAGGCCGTTTCGCTGGCGACGGTGATGCTCGGGCAGGGGATCGCTTTCGACCAGCAGGGTTCTGAACTGCTGCGCTCGAAATCCTTTACCCGCGACTCCTACGACTCCGGCGACTGGTTCAACCGCGTGGATTATTCCCTGCAGGATAACAACTACAACGTTGGGATGCCGCGCATCAGCGATGACGGCAGCAACTATGACGTGATTACTCGCGTCAAAGAGATGGTTGCCACGCCGGGCGAAGCGGAGCTGAAGCAGATGACCGCGTTTTACCAGGAGCTGACCGAGCTGCGTAAATCCTCCCCGCTGTTCACCTTAGGCGACGGCAGCGCGGTGATGAAGCGCGTTGATTTCCGTAATACCGGTTCAGACCAGCAGGCCGGTCTGCTGGTTATGACCGTGGATGACGGAGTGAAAGCGGGCGCCAGCCTGGATAGCCGTCTTGACGGCCTGGTGGTGGTGATTAACGCCGCGCCGGAAAGCCGTACGCTGAATGAGTTTGCCGGTGATACGCTGCAGCTGAGCGCGATCCAGCAGGCGGCGGGCGAAAATTCGCTGGCAAACGGCGTGCAGATTGCCGCTGACGGCACGGTCACGCTGCCGGCATGGTCGGTGGCGGTGCTGGAAATGCCGCAGGGCGATGCCCAGGGCGCCGGGCTGCCGGTCAGCAGCAAGTAAGACCTGAACCTCCCGGCCCGCGGCGTCATAACCACGGGCCGGGATGGCGTGTCTTGATTAAGGAGAAGCCCGTGCTTGTTCGTCAGCAAAAGCCGTACCCGCAGTCTGCGCCCCCGGCGGTAGTTGGAAAAATGGTGCAGATCCCCTATGTGACCGTACCGCTGTACGCCACGCTGCTGATTGCGCTCGGCTGGTTCGGCGGCGAGCAGTGGCGGAATAAGCCCGAGCCGCAGCCGATGAGGCAGCCGGTAGCGCATGCGGCGTTAGTGCCGCTGAATCAACCGGCGGTCAAAACTGTCGTCACGGCGGTTAAAGCCGAGCCAGAAATGAAGGCTGAGCCAGAAATAGCGATCGATGAAGATACGCTGCCGCCTCTGCGCTATAGCGCGCACGTCTACGCCTCGCTGGCGGAGAAACGCAGCATTGTATTAAACGGACAGTCCTGGAAGGAGGGCGACTCGCCGCTGCCGAGCCTGGTTATTGAGCAGATTCAGCAGGATCTCACCGTATTTAGCTTCAACGGTAAAACGTTTACCCTCGCGGCGCTGGATGACTGGCCGGGCGGGGCGATTGAGGAGAGTCCGCAGGCTGAATAAAATAGTGCGAGCGGAATAAAAATAAGCGCTATTGATTGCCGCGCAGGCTATCAATAAATGGCGCCAGCTGGCGATTAAACTGGCTGCATTTTGTCGCTTCCGGGGTACTGTCCTGCTGGAGCTGTTGATATAGCTGCGCGCTGCGCTGGCTTAGCAGATTATCGTCAATATTCGCCCATCCGCGTTTTTTACCCACGTTTATTGCCGCACGATTAATCGCTTCATCGGCGGGCAGATCGCTGCGGTTGCATTTATTCTTCAGATAGCGCGCCCCGGCGGCGACGGAGGCGAGCTGCTCAAGCTGGGCCTGACCGCTCACGGCAGGACTGAGGGTTGTCGAACGATTTTGCTGACAGCCTGAGAGCAGGGCGACCGCCATAAGCGGGAATAGAATAAAGTTGCGCATAATATATTAATCGAAAAAATTAATTGGCTGACAGTTTAACAAATATTTATCCGCAGTCATCAGAAAATCTGCCAAATTATCAATGTTAAGCGGCTCGCTTTTTTATCATTTTCGTCTTTTAAATTTCTTTTTCTTCACCTGCATGATTTTTCTTTTACGGCGGAAATACGCTTTCCCGCCGGCGCCGTTCCGGTTTCTTTGTGAGGACTGCGGGCCGATACGGGCGCACATTTTTATGTTGTTAAAAAACATAATAATTTCCCTTTCGTTACTCGATGAGGATGTAAAATGCTGGTTAAGAATGTCGCGGTTTAGTGCTATCCTGTATCGCCTGGACAATCCGTTCCGTGTCCCGAACCATTCTGATGGTGAAGCGTGTAATAATATGATTTGTATGGTGAATTTTTAAAGTGAAAATCATGCGAGCGACATGATAACGCGTCGCGCAGTACATAAATGGTCGCCTGAAGGCCAAAATATTCGGGCGTCAATTTGAGAGATTTCTTCTTTCCCCCATTCGGGGAAACATTGAGAATCAGGCCTTTACGCCTGTAAGTTGCGGAGAAAAAGCATGGCGGGAGATGACCGCGAGCCGATCGGACGTAAGGGGAGACCCTCGCGCCCGGCAAAACAAAAGGTAACTCGCCGTCGGGTCCGGGAAGAGGACTACGACGACGATTACGATGATGATGACTATGAGGATGAAAAACCGATGCCGCGGAAAGGAAAAGGCAAAGGCGGTAAACCCCCTCGTCGTAAACGCGCCTGGCTATGGCTGCTGATTAAGATTGGGGTCGTCTGCGCAGTGCTGATTGCCGCCTATGGCGTCTACCTCGATCAGAAAATCCGCAGCCGCATCGACGGTAAAGTCTGGGATCTGCCCGCGGCGGTTTATGGCCGGATGGTCAACCTTGAGCCGGATATGCAGATCAGCAAAAACGAAATGGTGCGCCTGCTCAACGCCACGCAGTATCGTCAGGTGAGCGCGATGACGCGCCCGGGCGAATACACGGTACAGGCCAACAGTATCGAGATGATCCGCCGTCCGTTCGATTTCCCGGACAGTAAAGAAGGGCAGGTGCGCGCGCGTCTGACCTTTAATGGCGATCGTCTGGACACTATCGAGAATATGGATAACAACCGCCAGTTCGGTTTCTTCCGTCTCGATCCGCGCCTGATCACCATGCTGCAATCGGCCAACGGCGAACAGCGTCTGTTTGTTAAGCGCAACGGCTTCCCGGATCTGCTGGTCGATACCCTGCTGGCGACGGAAGACCGCCATTTCTACGAACACGACGGCATCAGCCTCTACTCGATTGGCCGCGCGGTACTGGCGAACCTGACCGCCGGGCGTACGGTGCAGGGGGCGAGTACGCTGACCCAGCAGCTGGTGAAGAACCTGTTCCTCTCCAGCGAACGTTCTTACTGGCGTAAGGCTAACGAAGCCTATATGGCGCTGATCGTTGATGCCCGCTACAGCAAGGATCGTATCCTTGAGCTGTATATGAACGAAGTGTACCTCGGTCAGAGCGGCGATAACGAGATCCGCGGCTTCCCGCTGGCGAGCCTGTATTACTTTGGTCGTCCGGTGGAAGAGCTGAGCCTCGATCAGCAGGCGCTGCTGGTGGGGATGGTAAAAGGCGCGTCGGTCTACAACCCGTGGCGTAACCCGAAGCTGGCGCTGGAGCGACGCAACCTCGTGCTGCGTCTGCTGCAGCAGCAGCAGGTTATCGATCAGGAGCTGTATGACATGCTGAGCGCGCGTCCGCTGGGCGTACAGCCGCGCGGCGGGGTTATCTCTCCGCAGCCGGCGTTTATGCAGATGGTGCGCCAGGAGCTGCAGGCGAAACTGGGCGACAAAGTGAAAGATCTCTCCGGCGTGAAGATCTTCACCACCTTCGACTCAGTCGCGCAGGATGCGGCGGAAAAGGCGGCGACGGAAGGTATTCCGGCGCTGAAGAAACAGCGTAAGCTGCCGGATCTGGAAACCGCGATGGTGGTGGTCGACCGCTTCACCGGCGAGGTGCGGGCGATGGTCGGCGGCGCGGAGCCGCAGTTTGCCGGCTATAACCGCGCGATGCAGGCGCGCCGTTCAATTGGTTCACTGGCAAAACCGGCGACCTATCTGACCGCGCTAAGCCAGCCGAACCAGTATCGTCTCAATACCTGGATTGCCGATGCGCCTATCTCGATTCGCCTGTCTAATGGCCAGACGTGGTCGCCGCAGAACGACGATCGTCGCTACAGCGATAGCGGTAAAGTGATGCTGGTTGACGCGCTGACGCGTTCAATGAACGTGCCGACGGTGAACCTCGGGATGGCGCTGGGCCTGCCAGCGGTGGTCGATACCTGGACTAAGCTGGGCGCGCCGAAGAATCAGCTGAACGCGGTTCCGTCGATGCTGCTGGGGGCGCTGAACCTGACGCCGATTGAAGTGGCGCAGGCGTTTCAGACCATTGCCAGCGGGGGTAACCGCGCGCCGCTGTCCGCGCTGCGGTCCGTTATCGCCGAAGATGGTACCGTGCTCTATCAGAGCTATCCGCAGGCGGAGCGCGCGGTGCCGGCGCAGGCGGCGTATATGACGCTATGGACCATGCAGCAGGTGGTGCAGCGCGGTACCGGTCGCCAGCTGGGCGCGAAGTATCCGGGCCTGCATCTGGCGGGTAAAACAGGGACCACCAACAACAATGTTGATACCTGGTTTGCCGGTATTGACGGCGGTCAGGTGACCATTACCTGGGTAGGTCGTGATAATAACCAGCCGACCAAGCTGTACGGCGCCAGCGGCGCGATGTCTATTTATCAACGCTATCTGGCAAACCAGACCCCGACCCCATTGGTGCTAACGCCGCCGGAAGATGTGGTGGATATGGGTGTCGATGGCAGCGGTAACTTTGTCTGCAGCGGCGGCATGCGTTCGCTGCCGGTATGGACGACCACGCCGGACGCGCTGTGCCGCCAGGGCGAACAGATCCAACAGCAGCAGCTTGAACAGCAGCAGGCGAATAACCCGTTCAATCAGTCCGGGCAGCAGCAGCCGCAGCAAAACCAGCAGCAGCAACCGCCGAAGCAGGAGAAGAGCGATGGCGTCGCGGGCTGGATTAAGGATATGTTCGGCAGTAATTAACGATCCGCTCCATCCTTTAAGCCGACGTTTCGTCGTTTAAATGGATGCTGAAATAGAGGCCCCCTAATACCTCAGTATTAGGGGGCCTTTTTATATCGAGAAATTAATTAACACCCGCTTAACTCCACACTTACCGTCTGGTTATTTATTCATCCTTTGATATTTCGTCAGGGGCATATTTCTTGCCTTGCCGCGATCGTTTCGCCTATTATGTCAGCCGTTATAATAATAATTCTCGTTTACGTTATCATTCACTTCTATTAGAGATATACCCATGGCGCGTCTTAAAACTGCTCAGCCAAATCACTCGCTGCGTAAACTCGCAGCTGTAGTAGCCACGGCGGTTAGCGGCATGTCTGTTTATGCACAGGCGGCAGTTGAACCGAAAGAAGAAACCATTACCGTTACCGCCGCTTCGGCCCCGCAGGAGAGCGCCTGGGGACCGGCAGCGACCATCGCGGCGAAACATTCGGCTACCGCAACAAAAACCGATACCCCCATCGAAAAAACGCCGCAGTCTATTTCCGTGGTGACCCGTCAGGAAATGGAGATGAAGCAGCCGACGACGGTGAAAGAAGCGCTGGCCTATACGCCGGGCGTATTCTCGACTCGCGGCAGCTCAACCACCTATGATGTGGTGACGATTCGTGGTTTCACCACGTCGACAACGGTGAATACCAACCAGTATCTGGATGGGATGAAGCTGCAGGGTAATAACTATTCCGAAGTATCGATGGACCCTTATTTCCTTGAACGTGTTGAGGTGATGCGCGGGCCAACGTCTGTGCTGTACGGCAACAGCAACCCTGGCGGTATCGTCAGCATGGTCAGCAAGCGTCCGACCACTGAGCCGCTGAAAGAAATCCAGTTTAAAATGGGCACCGATAATCTGTGGCAGACGGGATTTGATTTCAGCGACGCCATTGATGATGACGGCGTGTGGTCATATCGTCTGACCGGTTTGGGCCGCAGCCAGGACGCCCAGCAGCAAATGGCGAAGTCTACCCGTTACGCGGTCGCCCCCTCCTTTAGCTGGCGTCCGGATGACAAAACGGACTTCACTTTCCTGAGTAATTTCCAGAGCGATCCGTATGCCGGATATTACGGCTGGCTGCCGCGTGAAGGGACGGTGGTGCCGTATTACGACGCTAACGGTAAGGCGCATAAGCTGCCGACGGACTTTAACGAAGGCGAAGCGGATAATAAGATGTCCCGCCGTCAGCAGATGGTGGGCTACAGCTTCTCGCATCAGTTTGATGATACTTTCACCGTGCGTCAGAACCTGCGTTATGCCAACGTCCATACCCTCTACCGTTCGGTCTACGGCAACGGATATACGCCGACAGGCAAAATCAACCGTGCATATGTTCGCTCTGATGAGAACCTTAATACGTTTACCGTTGATACTCAGCTGCAGTCTGATTTCGCTACCGGCGCGGTAGGGCACACTCTGTTAACCGGCGTGGATTATTCGCGCATGCGCAATGATGTGAACGCCGATTACGGGACGGCTTCCGCGCTTGACATGCAGAACCCGCAGTACGGCAATGCAAACGTGAGCGTTAACTTCCCCTATTCAGTGCTGAACCGTATGGAGCAGACCGGTCTCTATGCCCAGGATCAGATGGCGTGGGATAAGTGGGTGATGACGCTGGGGGGGCGCTACGACTATGCGATGGCTTCAACCCTGACGCGCCCTGCGAATACCCTCGCCAAAAATCACGATCAGCAGTTCACCTGGCGCGGCGGTATTAACTATCTGTTTGATAATGGTATCTCGCCATACTTCAGCTACAGCCAGTCTTTTGAGCCGGTTTCCGGATCGTCGCGGGATGGCAAACCCTTCGATGCTTCCCACGGCGAACAGTATGAAGCCGGGGTGAAGTACGTACCGAAGGATATGCCGGTCGTGCTGACCGCCGCGGTATATCAGCTGACCAAAGATAAAAACCTGACGGCGGATCCGAACAACGCCTCGTTCAGCATCCAGACGGGCGAAATCCGCTCTCGCGGGATTGAGCTGGAGGCGAAGGCGGCGGTTAATGCCAACGTCAACGTGACGGCTTCCTATACCTATACCGACGCCCAATACCAGCATGACACCACCTTTAACGGCAAGCGTCCGGCGGAAGTGCCGCGCAACATGGCGTCGCTGTGGGCCGACTACACCTTCCACGAAACCGCGCTGAGCGGCCTGACGGTGGGTGCCGGGGCGCGCTATGTCGGTTCAACGGTAAGCTATTACAAAAACGATACTTCGACGGGGAAAAAAGATGATGCCTTCAACGTCGCTGGCTACGCGTTAATGGATGCCACCGTGAAATACGATCTCGCGCGCTTTGGTTTGCCGGGGTCGTCGATCGGGGTCAACGTCAACAACCTGTTCGATCGTGAATACGTTTCCAGCTGCTATAGCGAGTACGCATGCTACTGGGGCGCTGAGCGCCAGGTTGTGGCGACCGCGACTTTCCGTTTCTAACCACTTAACGGGCGCGGTTCGCCGCGCCTCTGACCAGGTTCCGTTATGCAGGAAATCACTCCGCACTCCGATACGACGTTTTCACTGGACCGCGTGACCTTCCGCGTGCCCGGCAGAACGCTGCTGCATCCTCTGTCATTAACCTTCCCGGCGGGAAAAGTCACGGGCCTGATTGGCCATAACGGCTCCGGCAAATCGACGCTGCTGAAAATGCTTGGCCGCCATCAGGCGCCCTCGGACGGGGAGGTTTTGCTCGACGGTCAGCCGCTCGACAGCTGGGGCAGTAAAGCCTTTGCCCGCAAAGTGGCTTATCTGCCGCAGCAGCTGCCGCCGGCGGAAGGCATGACGGTGCGTGAGCTGGTGGCGATCGGCCGCTATCCGTGGCACGGAGCGCTGGGGCGTTTTGGCGCGGCGGATCGGGAGAAAGTGGAAGAGGCGATTGCGCTGGTCGGGCTAAAACCGCTGGCCCATCGGCTGGTGGACAGCCTCTCCGGCGGTGAACGCCAGCGCGCGTGGATTGCCATGCTGGTGGCCCAGGATAGCCGCTGCCTGCTGCTCGATGAACCCACCTCGGCGCTGGATATCGCCCACCAGGTGGATGTGCTGGCGCTGGTTCATCGCCTGAGCCAGCAGCGCGGGCTGACGGTGATTGCCGTACTGCATGATATCAATATGGCGGCGCGCTACTGCGATTATCTTGTTGCGCTGCGCAGCGGTGAGATGATCGCTCAGGGAACGCCCGCGGAGTTGATGCGCAGCGAAACCCTGGAACAAATTTACGGCATCCCGATGGGGATCCTGCCGCATCCGGCTGGCGCAGCGCCGGTAAGTTTTGTCTATTGATGGAAAACCTCACATTTATCACGCGGCGGCGCCTGCTGACCGCAATGGCGCTGTCGCCGCTGCTGTGGCAGATGCGCGGCGCGCGGGCGGCGGAAGTGGATCCGCAGCGTATTGTCGCGCTCGAATGGCTGCCGGTAGAGCTAATGCTGGCGCTGGGCGTCACGCCCTACGGCGTTGCTGATATCCCTAACTACCGGCTGTGGGTCAATGAACCGGCGCTACCTGATTCGGTAATTGACGTCGGGCTGCGTACCGAGCCAAATCTTGAACTGCTGACGCAGATGAAGCCGTCGTTTCTGGTCTGGTCGGCGGGATACGGTCCGTCGGCGGAAAAGCTGGCGCGTATTGCGCCCGGACGAGGATTCACCTTCAGCGACGGCAAGCGTCCGCTGATGATGGCTCAGCAGTCGCTTAGCGAAATGGCTGAGCTGATCGGCAGGCAGCAGGAAGCGAAGCGCCATCTGGCGGAATTTGACGCGCTGATGGAGAGCCTGCGACCGCGCTTTGCCCGCCGCGGCGATCGTCCGCTGCTGATGATTACTCTGCTTGATAGCCGTCACGTGCTGGTTTTTGCGCAAAACTGCCTGTTCCAGGAGGTGCTCGACCGCTTTGCCATCAAAAATGCCTGGCAGGGCGAAACCACCTTCTGGGGCAGCGTCACCGTTGGCATTGACCGGCTGGCGGCCTACAGAGACGCCGACGTTATTTGCTTCGACCACGGCAATGCGCGGGAGATGGCGCAGCTTATGGCGACGCCGCTGTGGCGAGCGATGCCGTTTGTTCGCGCAGGGCGTTTTCAACGCGTCCCGGCGGTGTGGTTCTATGGCGCGACGCTATCGGCGATGCATTTTGCCCGCGTGCTGGCCGACGCTCAGGGAGGCCCGGCGTGAGATCGCGAATTTCGCCTTTGGCGACATCACTGCTGTTGACGCTCCTTCTCGTCGCTGCTGCGCTGACGCTGTTCAACTTCAACGTGGCGCTGCCGCGAAGCGAGTGGGGACAGGCGCTATGGCAGCCGAATATCGATAATATCGCCCAGATGCTGTTCCACTACAGCCTGCTGCCGCGGCTGGCGATATCGCTGCTGGTCGGCGCCGGGCTGGGGCTGGTGGGCGTGCTGTTCCAGCAGGTGTTGCGTAACCCGCTGGCGGAGCCGACGACGCTCGGCGTGGCGACCGGGGCGCAGTTAGGCATGACAGTGACCACGCTGTGGGCGATCCCTGGCGTGCTGGCGTCGCAGTTTGCCGCGCTGGCCGGAGCATGCATTGTCGGCGCGCTGGTATTTGGCGTTTCGTGGGGCAAACGCCTCTCGCCGGTGACGTTGATTCTGGCAGGATTGGTGGTGAGCCTCTACTGCGGCGCGCTTAATCAGCTGATGGCGATCTTCCATCATGACCAGCTGCAAAGTATGTTCCTGTGGAGCACCGGTACCCTGACGCAGACCGACTGGAGCGTGGTGCAGCGGCTGTGGCCGCAGCTGCTGGGCGGAGCGATGCTAACCCTCCTGCTGCTGCGACCGCTGACCCTGATGGGGCTGGACGACGGCGTGGCGCGCAACCTCGGTCTGGCGCTCTCGTTGGCACGGCTGGGGGCGTTGACTCTGGCGATTATCATCAGCGCCCTGTTGGTGAATGCGGTGGGGATTATTGGTTTTATCGGCCTGTTCGCGCCGCTGCTGGCGAAGATGCTGGGCGCTCGCCGCCTGCTATCGCGCCTGCTGCTGGCGGCCCTGATTGGCGCGCTGCTGCTGTGGCTCTCCGATCAGGTTATCCTCTGGCTGGCCCGGGTGTGGATGGAAGTCTCCACCGGTTCGGTGACCGCGCTGATTGGCGCGCCGCTGCTGCTATGGCTGCTGCCGCGCCTGCGCAGCATTAGCGCGCCGGTGATGAACGGTGGCGATAAAGTGCTGGCTGAACGGCAACATGTGCTGTGGTTCGCGCTGGGCGGTCTGGCGATTCTGCTGCTGGCCATCGTCGCGTCGCTGGCTTTCGGCCGCGACGCGCAGGGCTGGCACTGGGCTAGCGGAACGCTGCTGGATCAGCTGATGCCCTGGCGCTGGCCGCGCATTCTGGCAGCGCTGTTCGCCGGCGTGATGCTGGCGGTGGCGGGCTGCATTATCCAACGCTTAACCGGTAATCCGATGGCCAGTCCGGAAGTGCTCGGCATCAGCTCGGGCGCAGCGTTCGGCGTGGTGCTGATGCTATTCTTCGTGCCGGGAAATGCCTTTGGCTGGCTGCTGCCCGCCGGTAGCCTCGGCGCGGCTGCGACGCTGCTGGTCATTCTGATTGCCGCCGGACGCGGCGGGTTCTCGCCGCATCGCATGCTGCTGGCGGGGATGGCGCTGAGCACGGCGTTTACCATGCTGCTGATGATGCTGCAGGCCAGCGGCGATCCGCGAATGGCGCAGATCCTGACGTGGATTTCTGGCTCAACCTACAGCGCCACGCCGGAACTCGTGATGCGCAGCGGCGCGGCGATGCTTATTCTGCTGGCGCTGACGCCGCTTTGCCGCCGCTGGTTGACGATTCTGTCGCTGGGCGGCGAGGCGGCGAGGGCGATCGGGATGGCGCTGACGCCGTCACGTATCGGGCTGCTGCTGCTGGCGGCATGTCTGACCGCGGCCGCAACCCTAACCATTGGCCCGCTCAGCTTCGTGGGGTTAATGGCGCCGCATATAGCGCGTATGATGGGATTCCGGCGTACGATGCCGCATATGTTGATCTCCGGCCTGATTGGCGGAGTACTGCTGGTGTTCGCCGACTGGTGCGGCCGGATGCTTATGTTCCCGTACCAAATCCCGGCAGGATTGCTGTCGACGTTTATCGGCGCGCCGTACTTTATCTATCTGTTGAGAAAGCAGAGCCGGTAGCTTTTCACCCTCGCGATGCCCGGCGGGCGTCGCGATGTTATAAGCCGCTTATTGATTTTCAAAGAGTACAGCACGTCGGAGAGGCATTGCCGGGGCTGAGCAGCCCCGGCAATCAGAGTTACAGCTTCGCGAAAGCGTTACGCGCGGCGGCGACGGTATTATCGATATCTTCTTCGCTGTGGGCGATGGACATAAAGCCCGCTTCAAACGCCGACGGCGCCAGGTAGACGCCCTCTTGCAGCATCAGGTGGAAGAAGCGTTTAAACCGCTCTACATCGCACTTCACCACGTCCTGGTAGCAGGTCACGGTTGGCGCATCGGTAAAGAAAATGCCGAACATGCCGCCGACGTTATTCACCACCAGCGGAATCCCTGCATCGCGCGCGGCGTCCAGCAGACCCTGGGCCAGCTGGTTGGTGAGCTCGGTTAGCGTCTCGTGCACGCCGGGCTGCGCCACTTCGGTCAGGCAAGCGAAACCTGCCGCCATCGCGATGGGGTTGCCGGAGAGGGTGCCTGCCTGATAAACCGGGCCGGTCGGCGCCAGGGCATCCATCACCTCACGACGACCGCCGAATGCGCCAACCGGCATACCGCCGCCGATGATTTTGCCAAGGCAGGTCAGATCCGGCACAACGCCGTAGTAATCCTGCGCGCCGGCCAGCGCCACGCGGAAGCCGGTCATGACTTCATCGATAATCAGTAGCGCGCCGAACTCGTCGCACAGCGCGCGCAGGCCCGGCAGAAACTCTGGCAGCGGCGGGATGCAGTTCATATTACCGGCCACCGGCTCAACGATGATGCAGGCGATATCCTGCGGATACTGTTCGAACGCGGCGCGAACCGATGACAGATCGTTATAGGTGCAGGTCAGGGTGTGTTTGGCGAAGTCCGCTGGCACGCCCGGCGAGTTCGGCTGGCCGAGCGTCAGCGCGCCTGAGCCGGCTTTTACCAGCAGGCAGTCGGCGTGGCCGTGGTAGCAGCCTTCGAACTTGATGATTTTGTCGCGACCGGTGAAGCCGCGGGCCAGGCGAATGGCGCTCATGGTGGCTTCGGTACCGGAGTTCACCATGCGGACCATATCCATGGTCGGGACCAGCTCGGTGACCAGCGCCGCCATTTTAACTTCCATCTCCGTCGGCGCGCCAAAGCTCAGGCCGCGTTCGGCGGCTTCAATGACCGCGTTGCGGATGGCCGGATGGTTATGGCCCAGCACCATTGGGCCCCAGGAGCCGACATAATCGATATACGCTTTACCATCAACGTCGTAAAGGTAAGCGCCGTCGGCGCGCTCGATAAACAGCGGCGTACCGCCGACGCCGGTGAACGCACGTACCGGAGAGTTCACGCCGCCGGGAATAAGTTCACGCGCAGCGTTATACAGATTTTCAGATTTGCTCATTGCCAGGGTCCTGGTTCGTGAAAAATGTTTTGTCGGTTATTCTAAGTTATTCCAGGAAGGTTATATACCCGTCATACTTCAAGTTGCAGGTGTGTTGGCTGCGCTCGTTCACCCGAATCACTTACCAGAGTAAGCTCATCGGGATTCACTCTTTTGCCGCCTTCCTGCAACTCGAATTATTTAGGGTATGAAAGTTTTGCCCAATTGAAACAATGGGGTCAGGGCGCATTTTTTTGACGACGGAGCCAGTCCGGTTGGCTAGAATGACCTTCTTTCTATTTGTATTACTTATTATTGATAATGGCATGAAAGCAGAAAACCCCTCTTCTTCAGCACATCAGTTCGTACGCGTTCGCCGCAGCGATGCCGTGCGTCGGTTGATCCAACGTGATAAAACGCCGCTGGCGGTGTTATTAATGGCGGCCGTTGTCGGCACGCTGGCGGGGCTGATCGGCGTCGCGTTTGAAAAAAGCGTCAACTGGGTGCAGAACCTGCGCATAGGCGCGCTGGTAGAGGTGGCAGACCACTGGTTTCTGGTCTGGCCGCTGGCCTTTATCCTCTCCGCTTTGCTGGCGATGGTGGGCTATTTTCTCGTCCGTCGTTTTGCGCCGGAAGCGGGCGGCTCCGGGATCCCGGAAATTGAAGGCGCGCTGGAGGAGCTGCGTCCCGTTCGCTGGTGGCGCGTATTGCCGGTGAAGTTTATCGGCGGCATGGGGACGCTGGGCGCGGGCATGGTGCTGGGGCGCGAAGGGCCGATGGTGCAGCTTGGGGGGAATCTTGGGCGCATGGTGGTGGACGTTTTTCGCATGCGCAGTCCGGAAGCTCGCCATACGCTGCTGGCGACCGGCGCCGCGGCGGGCCTCTCCGCCGCCTTTAACGCGCCGCTGGCCGGGATTCTGTTTATTATTGAAGAGATGCGCCCGCAGTTTCGCTACAACCTGATCTCCATTAAAGCCGTGTTTACCGGCGTCATTATGGCCACCATCGTTTTCCGTATCTTCAACGGCGATAAAGCGGTTATCGAGGTCGGTAAGCTCAGCAATGCGCCGGTCAACACCCTGTGGCTGTATTTGATCCTCGGAATGATTTTTGGCTGTATTGGCCCGCTGTTTAATACGCTGGTGCTGCGCACCCAGGATATGTTCCAGCGGATCCACGGCGGCAACATTAAAAAATGGGTGCTGATTGGCGGCCTGATCGGCGGAAGCTGCGGCGTGCTGGGGCTGATTCAGCCAGCGGCGTCCGGCGGCGGGTTTAACCTGATTCCCATCGCCGCGGCGGGCAATTTTTCCGTCGGCCTGCTGCTGTTTATTTTTATCGCGCGGGTGATTACCACGCTGCTTTGCTTCTCTTCCGGCGCGCCCGGCGGTATCTTTGCGCCGATGCTGGCGCTGGGGACGCTGCTGGGCACGGCGTTTGGCATGGCGGCGACGCCGCTGTTTCCGGCCTATCATCTGGATGCCGGCACCTTTGCCATCGCCGGGATGGGGGCGCTGCTCGCTGCCTCGGTTCGCGCGCCGTTGACCGGCATCGTGCTGGTGCTGGAGATGACCGATAACTATCAGCTCATTTTGCCAATGATTATTACCTGTCTCGGCGCAACACTATTGGCACAATTCCTCGGCGGTAAGCCTTTATACTCGACTATTCTGCAGCGCACCCTGGCAAAACAAAAGGCGGAACAGGAAGCAAAGGCGCAGCCGGTCGGCGGGGAGAATACTTGAACGATTTACTCGGGTATTGGATAATGGCTCAAAAGGTCGGGTTATTCTTTAACCGGTCAGAAGTATCAATGGGAGCATAAAATGAGTGATGACGTAGCGTTGCCGCTGGAGTTTACCGAAGCCGCGGCGATTAAAGTAAAAGACCTGATTGCGGATGAAGACAATCCGAACCTGAAACTGCGCGTGTACATCACCGGTGGTGGCTGCAGCGGTTTCCAGTACGGCTTTACCTTCGACGATCAGGTTAACGAAGGCGATATGACTATCGAGAAGCAGGGCGTCGGCCTGGTGGTTGACCCAATGAGCCTGCAGTATCTGGTCGGCGGCGCCGTCGATTATACCGAAGGTCTGGAAGGCTCGCGTTTTATCGTGACCAACCCGAATGCGAAAAGCACCTGCGGCTGCGGCTCCTCGTTCAGCGTCTAAAGATAGTGCGCCCGGGAGCCTCTTCTCCCCAGCCCTCTCATACAGCGAGAGGGCGCAAACGCTAAAAACGGTAACCTTAAGGTTACCGTTTTGCTTTTATTACCGTCCATTCTCATCAAGCGCGAACGTTGGCAGCTTCAGGTGCCAGCGGATGGCCGCCAGCCTGATGACCAGCGTGACCACCATACCTATCATCGCCGCGTTTTCTAACGGAACCTGAAAGGTGTAGTACGCCGTCGCATGCACGATGCCGCCAACGATGCAGGCTGTCGCGTAGATTTCCGTACGCAGTATCATCGGGATTTCACGCGCCAGCACGTCGCGGATGATCCCCCCGCCTACGCCGGTGACGACGCCCATGCAGACGGCCACCAGCGGTCCGCTATGGGCAAGAAAGGCTTTGTTGACGCCAATACCGACAAATACCGCCAGACCGACGGCGTCCAGCACCGGCAGCACCCATTTGGGTAACCGGCGCGGCTGGCGTACCAGCAGGATAGTGAACATGCTGGTGACCATCGCCACCACCAGATCGGTAGGGTCTTTAACCCAAAATACCGGGCCGTTAGCAAGGGCCATATCGCGAATGGTGCCGCCGCCCACCGCGGTCACCACGCCTAATACCAGCACGCCGAAAGGGTCCATGCGCAGCTTTCCAGCCAGCAGAACTCCGGAGATGGCAAACACGGCGGTGCCAATGATATCCAGCCAATAGACAAGCATCGTCAGTTCCCACTTAGAGTCTATCCCATTAGGTTATTTTATTTGCCAGTTTGGCCCCGGCAGTGCTCACAGCCCTCACGTACCACATGTACGCTCCGGGTGTTCCGCGCTGCCCGTGTTCAAACTGGCTGCAACAATTGCGCCTGGTGGGATAGCCTTTTAGCACCTGGGTTAGCAGGTGATTATTTTATCTGCTCGAGCGCAGTACAGAGTTGTTTTGCGGCGAGAATAATACGTGGGCTCGCGCGTTCAAACCAGTCGCCATGTAGCGCAATAAAAGAAATTTTTAGCTGATTCTGCCAATAGCGCTCAACGGCGGGAAGTTGACTGGCGTCGCCGGCGATGACAATGGCCTGCGGCTGCCTTGCCAGTACCTGTTCACGGCTCACCTGCGGCCAGGGAACCCGGCTGGCGGCAAAAATGTTTTCTCCCCCGCACAGCGTCAGAACCTGATCCTGAATCGAGCCTTTGCTGGTGGTAAAGAGAGGGTTAGCGCCGAACTGTAAAAAAACGCGTTTTTTCGGCTCGCTCGCGTAGCGGGTTTTTAAGGCCTGGTACGCGTCCTGCATTTTCTGCGCCGCTTGCCGCGCCTTTTCCGGCTGCGGGCTCCACTGCGCCAGCTGGCGAAGCGTTGCGATAATCTCTTCGATGGTCGATGTTTCGACCCAGAGGACTTTTATCCCGAGCGAGCTTAGCTGATTCACCTGGCGTTCAGCGTTACCGCCGCGCCACGCCAGCACCAGGTCGGGCTTAAGGGCGACGATGCGTTCCAGATTCATCCCCTGCCAGCTGGAGACCTGCTCTATCTTTGCGGCTTCCGGGGGGTAATCGGAATAGCTGCTGACGCCAACCGGCGTAATACCGGCGGCAAACGCCAGTTCAGTATTGGCGGGAGAGAGCGTAATCACCCGCGGCGCGGCGAAAAGCCACGCCGGGGCAAGCAGCATCAGGACGGCAAGCGCCGCGTTGAGCGACTTAGCCACGAGCCAGGTGCTGCACCAGGTTTTCCACCATCAGGGTGGATTGCTTCGCGGCAACGGCGAGAAACTCGTCGAAGCTCAGATGCGACTGCTGATCGGCAACATCGGAGATCGCGCGAACGACAACAAACGGTACGCCATAGTTGTGGCAGACGTGCGCGATGGCGGTGGCTTCCATTTCTACCGCGACGGCCTGCGGGAAGTTGTGGCGGATTTTGGCGAGACCAATGGAACCGTTGATGAATGCGTCGCCGCTGACAATGAGTCCGCGAACCGCATTAAGATTCAGCGCGCTGATGCAGGTCTCTGTGGCGGCAATCAGCTTATCATCGGCTTTGAAACCGGCAGGGCAGCCCGGCAGCTGGCCATACTCATAGCCAAACGCGGTGACGTCCGCGTCGTGATAGCGCGTTTCGTCGGAGACGACGATATCGCCAACCTTCAGGGTCGACGCGAGGCCGCCCGCAGAACCGGTGTTAATAATCACATCCGGCTTGCAGTGCTCCATCAGAAGGGTGGCGCCCATGGCGGCGGCGACTTTGCCAATGCCCGATTTCAACAAAGCGACATCAACGCCCTGCAGCTGGCCTGTGTAGATTTCGCTGCCGCCGATAGTGATGGTCTGGCGGTTGTCGATTTTGTCGCGCAGAAGGGTAACTTCTTCTTCCATTGCGCCAATAATACCGATTTTCATAGATTTACTCGCGATGTGTGGGTTTTAGCGGCATAGTCTATCATGCGCTTAGAAGGAAACGTTATTGCTCGCTCGGGGGAGATCATGGCTAAGATCGATTTTCGCAACAAGATTAACTGGCGTCGCCGCTACCGTTCACCGCAGGGCGTTGAGACGGAGCGTGAAATCCTGCGAATTTTCGAAAGCGATCGCGGACGCATCATCAACTCGCCGGCGATCCGCCGGCTGCAGCAAAAAACCCAGGTTTTCCCGCTGGAGCGCAATGCCGCGGTGCGGACGCGGCTGACCCACTCTCTGGAAGTTCAGCAGGTGGGCCGCTATATCGCCAAAGAGGTGCTGAGTCGTCTGAAAGAGCAGAAGCTGCTGGAAAGCTACGGGCTGGATGAGCTTACCGGGCCGTTCGAGAGCATTGTTGAAATGGCCTGCCTGATGCACGATATCGGCAATCCGCCATTTGGCCATTTTGGCGAGGCGGCAATTAATGATTGGTTCAGCCAGCGGCTTTTCCCCGGCGATGCGGCCAGCCAGCCGTTAACCGACGATCGCTGCGTGGTCGCGGCGCTGCGCCTGCAGGAAGGCGATAGCCAGCTGAATGAGCTGCGGCGTAAGGTTCGCCAGGACTTATGCTGGTTTGAAGGCAATGCGCAGGGTATACGCTTAGTGCATACGCTGATGCGCATGAATCTCACCTGGGCGCAGGTGGGCTGCATTCTAAAATATACGCGTCCGGCATGGTGGCGCGGGGAACCGCCGACCAGCCACAATTATTTAATGAAAAAACCTGGTTATTATTTAGCCGAAGAGGGCTATGTTGCGAGGTTGCGTAAAGAACTTGATCTGGCCCCTTACAATCGCTTCCCATTAACGTGGATTATGGAAGCTGCGGATGACATCTCATATTGCGTCGCCGACCTTGAAGATGCGGTAGAAAAACGCATCTTCAGCGTAGAGCAGCTTTATCAGCATCTCTATGAAGCCTGGGGTGTTCACGAAAAAGGCTCCTTGTTTAATCAGGTTGTCGAAAACGCCTGGGAGAAATCGCGTGCGAATTCTCTGAGCCGGAGTACCGAAGATCAGTTTTTTATGTATTTACGGGTTAATACGCTCAATAGGCTGGTACCCTACGCGGCGCGTCGGTTTATTGATAATCTGCCAAATATTTTTAGCGGCGATTTTAATCATGCGCTGCTGGAGGACGACAGCGATTGCAGTCAACTGCTTGAGCTTTATAAAAATGTTGCTGTAAAACATGTGTTTAGCCATCCTGATGTCGAACAGCTGGAACTTCAGGGCTATCGCGTTATTAGCGGTTTACTCGATATTTATCAGCCGTTGCTAAAATTATCGCTGGATGAGTTTAGTCTGCTGGTGGAAAAAGAGCGGGTGCGAAGTTTACCGATTGCATCACGTCTGTTCCAGAAGCTTTCGACTCGTCATCGATTGGCTTATATAGAAGCCGTAAATAAGATTTCGCGCAATAATCCGGAGTTTCCAGTGATGGAATATTATTATCGCTGTCGTCTCATTCAGGACTATATCAGCGGAATGACCGACTTGTATGCATGGGATGAATATCGACGATTGATGGCCGTAGAATAAGGGTGAGTTTTGTAAAGACGGACAATAAATTTTTACTTTTACCCAAACTTCATTCCGGAACTTCGCGCTATAAAATGACTCTGATAGTCACCAACACAGCAACTATTCGTTATCTGAAATCGAGATTGAAACCTATGAAAAAAACCACGTTAGCAATGAGTGCCCTGGCTCTGAGTTTAGGTCTGGCGTTGTCCCCTCTCTCTGCGAGCGCGGCGGAAACAGCTTCTTCGGCGACTAATGCGCAGCAGATGCCAAGCCTGGCGCCGATGCTGGAAAAAGTGATGCCGTCGGTCGTGAGCATTAACGTTGAGGGGAGCACCACCGTTAATACGCCGCGGATGCCGCGTAACTTCCAGCAGTTCTTTGGCGATAATTCGCCGTTCTGTCAGGATGGTTCTCCGTTCCAAAGCTCTCCGTTCTGTCAGGGCGGCGGGCAGGGCGGCGCGCCGGGTAGCGATGGCGGCCAGCAGCAGAAATTTATGGCCCTCGGTTCCGGGGTGATCATCGATGCAGCTAAAGGCTATGTCGTGACCAACAACCACGTAGTGGATAATGCGACTACTATCAAAGTTCAGCTCAGCGATGGCCGCAAGTTCGACGCGAAAGTGGTCGGCAAAGACCCGCGTTCTGATATTGCGCTGATTCAAATCCAGGATCCGAAAAACCTGAGCGCGATTAAGCTGGCGGACTCTGACGCCCTGCGCGTCGGCGATTACACCGTGGCGATCGGTAACCCGTTTGGCCTGGGCGAAACCGTGACCTCGGGGATCGTTTCCGCCCTTGGCCGTAGCGGTCTGAACGTTGAAAACTATGAAAACTTTATCCAGACCGATGCGGCGATCAACCGCGGTAACTCCGGCGGCGCGCTGGTTAACCTGAACGGCGAGCTGATCGGTATCAACACCGCGATTCTGGCGCCGGACGGCGGCAACATTGGTATCGGCTTCGCTATTCCGAGCAACATGGTGAAAAACCTGACCGATCAGATGGTCAAATTTGGCCAGGTTAAGCGCGGTGAGCTGGGCATCATGGGGACCGAGCTGAATTCCGAACTGGCGAAAGCGATGAAAGTTGACGCTCAGCGCGGCGCCTTCGTCAGCCAGGTGATGCCGAACTCTGCGGCCGCGAAAGCGGGGATTAAAGCCGGCGACGTGATTACCACGCTGAACGGTAAATCGATCAGCAGCTTTGCCGCGCTGCGCGCCCAGGTGGGTACCATGCCGATCGGCAGCAAAGTCGAGCTTGGCCTGCTGCGTGACGGTAAGCCGGTGACGGTGACCGTTGAGCTGCAGCAGAGCAATCAGAACCAGGTTGACTCAAGCACCATCTTCAACGGTATTGAAGGGGCGGAAATGAGCAACAAAGGCCAGGATAAAGGCGTCGTGGTGAGTAACGTGAAAGCGGGAACGCCGGCGGCGCAGATTGGCCTGAAGAAAGGCGATATTATCGTTGGCGCGAACCAGCAGCCGGTGAAAAATATTGCCGACCTGCGCAAAATTTTTGATGCCAAACCGTCGGTTCTGGCGCTGAATATCCAGCGCGGCGATACGTCGATTTATCTGCTGATGCAGTAATCCCTGACGGTTCGCAAAGCCCCTTTTCTCCTTGCGGAGGAAAGGGGCTTTTTTATTTCTGCCGACCCTTCCATTTTTCATTCTGTGATATCTTCCACAACTCCATATTTCTTAGCCCGGCTTTGTGCAAATGCACAATGCGGCGTGTTGCCAACTCTTTTATGCTGGTCGCCTGCTCACGGGAGGGTTACATGGCTGGCTGGCATCTTGATACCAAAATGGCGCAGGATATCGTGGTGCGTACGATGCGCATCATTGATACCAATATTAACGTAATGGATGCCCGCGGGCGCATTATCGGTAGCGGAGACCGCGAGCGAATTGGTGAATTGCACGAAGGCGCGCTATTAGTGCTTTCCCAGGGCCGCGTTGTCGATATTGATGATGCTGTTGCCCGACATCTGCACGGCGTACGCCAGGGGATCAACCTGCCGCTGCGTCTGGAAGGGGAGATCGTCGGCGTCATCGGCCTGACCGGCGAACCGGAGTCGCTGCGTAAATACGGTGAACTGGTATGTATGACCGCCGAGATGATGCTGGAACAATCGCGGCTGATGCATCTCCTGGCTCAGGATAGCCGTCTGCGCGAAGAGCTGGTTATGAACCTGATTCAGGCGGAAGAGAACACCCCGGCGCTGACCGAGTGGGCCCAGCGTCTGGGGATCGATCTCAACCAACCGCGCGTGGTGGCGATGATCGAAGTGGATAGCGGCCAGCTGGGCGTAGACAGTGCGATGGCGGAGCTGCAGCAGCTCCAGACCGCGTTGACCACGCCGGACCGTAATAATCTGGTGGCCATTGTCTCGCTGACGGAAATGGTGGTACTGAAGCCCGCGCTGAACGCCTTTGGCCGCTGGGATGCGGAAGATCACTGCAAACGGGTCGAGCAGCTCATTAGCAGGATGAAAGAGAACGGTCAGCTGCGTTTCCGCGTGGCGTTGGGGAACTTTTTTACCGGGCCGGGCAGTATCGCCCGTTCATACCGCACAGCCAGAACCACGATGATGGTCGGCAAGCAGCGGATGCCGGAGAGCCGTAGCTATTTTTACCAGGATTTGATGCTGCCGGTACTGCTGGATAGCCTGCGCGGCGGCTGGCAGGCTAATGAGCTGGCGCGCCCGCTGGTTCGCCTGAAGGCGATGGATAACAACGGTCTGCTGCGCCGCACCTTACAGGCATGGTTTCGTCACAATGTGCAGCCGCTGGCAACCTCAAAGGCGCTTTTTATTCACCGTAATACGCTGGAATACCGTTTGAACCGCATTTCTGAGCTGACGGGGCTGGATTTAGGCAATTTTGACGATCGTCTGCTGCTGTATATTGCGTTGCAGCTCGATGAGCAGAGATAGAATACCGTTCCCGGCCGGGAGGATTAACGCCGGGAACAGGGCTCAACTTATTTATTGCGCGTCAGTTTTTCCAGATCGGATTCGATTTCGCTGATCTTATTGGTCACCACGCTTTCGAGGTGACGCAGATCGTCGAGGATCTTACGTTTCAGATCGATTTCGGTGCGATCGCGCTGACAAATTTGATCCAGCTCGTCGATGATATAGCGTAGATTCGGGCTAATCTCCTGGACTTCTTTATATCCCTGGCCCACGCCGTCGGCGACAACGGTTTTGCGCTGACGCGGATATTTGAACTTGACGCTCTTGGCGAAGAATTCGCCTTTATCCTTCTGAAAGTAGATTTTCAGAATGTCGTTGTTGGCTTCCTGCCGCAGGCTATAGCGATCGATTTCATCAGGATTGGTAATACCAAGACTTTTCAGATTATCGTACATAACGGTACCTTTGATATCATCGTAATCTTTGAATAATTAACGAAAAAATCTATCTTCGCCAGCTTAATATATAAAAAAAGCGGGATGCCTCCCGCTTTTCATACTGCTTAGTCGATGGTACGCAGAAGTTCGTTGATTCCAACCTTGCCGCGGGTTTTGGCATCGACTTTTTTGACGATAACCGCACAGTAGAGGCTGTACTTGCCATCTTTTGACGGCAGATTGCCGGAAACGACGACGGAGCCTGCCGGAACGCGGCCGTAGAACACTTCACCGGTTTCGCGGTCGTAGATTTTGGTGCTCTGGCCGAGGTATACGCCCATAGAGATAACGGAACCCTCTTCGACGATGACGCCCTCAACGACTTCGGAACGCGCGCCGATAAAGCAGTTATCTTCGATAATGGTCGGGTTAGCCTGCAGCGGCTCCAGTACGCCACCGATGCCGACGCCGCCGGACAGGTGGACGTTTTTGCCGATCTGCGCGCAGGAACCCACGGTCGCCCAGGTATCAACCATCGAGCCTTCGTCAACGTAGGCGCCGATGTTCACATAGGACGGCATCAGAACCGTGTTGCGAGCGATATACGCCCCCTGACGAACGGCCGCCGGTGGAACGACGCGGAAACCTTCTTTCTGGAAACGCGCTTCATCATAATCCGCGAACTTCATAGGGACTTTATCGAAGTAGCGGCTTTCCGCACCATCGATAACCTGGTTATCGTTAATACGGAAAGAGAGCAGAACCGCTTTCTTCAGCCACTGATGGGTGATCCACTGGCCGTCAACTTTTTCAGCGACACGCAGCGCGCCGGAATCAAGCAGAGAAATCACCTGGTTAACCGCTTCGCGGGTTACGGTATCCACGTTTGCCGGCGTGATGTCGGCGCGACGCTCAAAAGCGGACTCAATAACGTTCTGTAATTGCTGCATTGTTTACTCTTTCCATTTACTTAAAAAAATACGTTACCCTTTATCGTTTGGATTGAGGGCCTCTGTCAACCGTTGTTGCACTTCTTGCTGTAGCTCATTATTAAGGGCGCGCCGGTCTGCGGTGGCGATTATAAATAAATCTTCTACTCGCTCACCAATTGTCGTAATTCGCGCGCCGTGGAGCGAAATTCCGAGGTCGGCAAACACCTGGCCGACGCGCGCTAACAGACCCGGCTGGTCGAGAGCAATCAGCTCAAGAAAGGATTTCCGGTCGGTATGCGTCGGCAGGAAATTCACCTCCGTCGGCACGGAAAAATGCCTCAGCTTCGCCGCCTGACGACGGGGCGCCGGCGGCTGCCAGCTGCGCTGGCTGATGGTCTGTTCCAGGCCCAAGCGGATCATTTCGTGCCTGTCGGCGGAAAGCGGGCTGCCGTCCGGCTCAAGGACAATAAAGGTATCCATCGCCATGCCGTCGCGAGTGGTGAAGATCTGCGCATCGTGAACGCTAAGATTACGTCGATCCAGCTCGCCGCAAACGGCGGCGAAGAGGTAAGGACGATCCGGACTCCAGATGAAGATCTCGGTGCCCCCGCGCGAGGCGTGGGAACTGAGCAGGATCATCGGCTTGCTGAGATCGTGCCGCAGCAGATTGCGCGCATGCCAGGCGAGCTGGTTTGGCGTATGGCGCACAAAGTAGTTGGCGCGGCAGCGGTTCCAGATTTGGTGCAGCGCCTGTTCATTAATATTTTCCATCCGCAGCAGCGCCAGCGCCTGTAGCTGGTGGTGACGCACCCGCTCGCGCATATCCGGCGTGTTTTGCATCCCCCGGCGCAGCTGTTTTTCGGTGGCGAAATAGAGTTCGCGCAGCAGGCTCTGCTTCCAACTGTTCCACAGGTTTTCGTTGGTGGCGCAGATATCGGCGACGGTCAGGCAGACCAGGTAGTGCAGACGGTTCTCCGTTTGCACCTCTTCGGCAAACTGCTTGATCACTTCCGGATCCTGAATATCGCGACGCTGGGCGGTGACCGACATCAGCAGATGATGACGCACTAGCCACGCCACCAGCTGGGTTTCGCGCGAGTTAAGACCGTGAAGCTCGGCGAATTTCAGCACGTCCTGCGCGCCGAGAATAGAATGGTCGCCGCCGCGTCCTTTCGCGATATCGTGGAAGAGGGCGGCGATAAGGATCAGCTCCGGATGCGTCAGGCGCGGCCAAAGTTCAACGCACAGCGGATGGCGGCTGCGGGTCTCTTCTTTGGCGAAGCTCTCAAGCTTAAGCAGCACGCGGATCGTGTGTTCATCAACGGTATAGGCGTGAAACAGGTCAAACTGCATCTGACCGACAATATGCGACCATTGCGGCATATAGGCCCATAGCACGCTATGGCGGTGCATCGGCAGCAGCCCCCGGCTGACCGCGCCCTGATGGCGCAGCATGCTGAGGAACAGGGTCCGCGCTTCCGGAATATAGCAAAGCGGCTGCGTCAGATGACGACGGGCGTGGCGCAGGTGGCGAAGCGTGGTGGAGTAGATGCCGGTAATGCTGCTGTTACGCACCATCATAAAGAACATGCGCAGAATCGCCTGCGGTTCGCGGATGAACAGCGTGTCATCGCGCAGATCGATTAGCGTGCCGCGCAGCTGAAAATCATCATCAATCGGCCGCGGCTTCTCATCCTCGGTGAGCGCCAGAATCGCCTCTTCGAACAGCTGGATCAGCATTTGGTTCAGCTCGCTCACCCGGCGGGTGACGCGAAAGAAATCCTTCATCATATGCTCAATCGGCTGGTTGCTTTCGCCTTCGTAACGCAGGCGACGGGCGACGCTGAACTGCCTGTCGAACAGCAGGCGATTATCGTAGCGGTTGAGCTCCAGATGCAGCGCAAAGCGAATGCGCCACAGCTGATGCAGGCATTCGTTAAGCTCGTTGCGCTCGGCTTCGGTCAGGAAACCGAAGCCGACCATTTCATCAAGCGAGGTGGCGCCGAAATGGCGGCGCGCGATCCACTGCAGGGTGTGAATATCGCGCAAGCCGCCGGGGCTGCTTTTCACGTCCGGCTCGAGGTTATAGCTGGTCCCGTGATAGCGCTGATGGCGTACATTCTGCTCTTCGACTTTTGCCGCAAAGAACTTTTCCGATGGCCAGAAGCCGTCGCTGAATATGTGTTTTTGCAGTTCAAGGAACAGCGCAACGTCGCCAATAAGCAGACGCGATTCAATCAGGTTAGTGGCGACGCTGAGGTCCGACAGCCCCTCCAGCAGGCACTCTTCGAGGGTGCGCACGCTGTGGCCGACTTCCAGCTTGATATCCCACAGCAGCGTCAGCAGCTCGCCGACCTTCTGCGCCTGCTCATCGGGCAGCTTTTTACGGCTCAGGATAAGCAGGTCGATATCGGAAAGCGGGTGCAGTTCGCCGCGGCCGTAACCGCCGACGGCGACCAGCGCGATGTCGTTCATCGACCCGAACCCGTACTCGACCCATAACCGCTGAAGCAGCTGATCGATAAATTCGGTGCGCGCCTCAATCAATCTCTCTGCGGCGATGCCGTGGTCAAATGCTTCGCCCAGCCAGCGCTGAAAAGCGTCGATGTGCGCCTTGATAGCCGCGCAGTTGAAGTCGCTCTGCGGCCAGCGGCCCGGATTCGCCGGCTGGTCGGCCAGGGCAGGGGAGACAGTATCAGATAAAGAGTTGCTCATCGCGCCACCATAATAAAAAACTATCACCCATAAAAAATCGCCGGGAGCGATTTTTAACGTCGCTTGCGGCGGCCCACAGGGTGCTCGTCATAAAAAAGCCGGCTGGCGCCGGCTTTTCATCATTCGTTGTGCGAGATTATCGCCGGGATGGTGTCATCCTTGCGTAACGTCAGTATTTCGCAGCCGCTGTCTGTCACCACAATAGTATGCTCATACTGCGCAGACAAGCTCCGGTCTTTGGTTTTTACCGTCCAGCCGTCTTTCATACTGCGGATCTCTTTTTTACCCGCGTTGACCATCGGTTCAATGGTAAAGGTCATGCCGGGTTTGAGCACCACGTTGGTTTCCGGGGAGTCGTAATGCAGCACCTGCGGTTCTTCATGGAAACCGCGGCCGATACCGTGGCCGCAGTACTCGCGCACGACGGAGAAACCTTCGGCTTCAACGTATTTCTGGATAGCCGCGCCGATAGCGCGCAGATTAACGCCCGGTTTGACCATTTTCAGGGCCAGATAGAGGCTTTCCTGGGTAATGCGGCACAGGCGCTCGCCCAGAATGGTCGGTTTACCGACGATAAACATCTTCGAGGTATCACCGTGGAAATCATCTTTAATGACGGTGACGTCAATGTTGACGATATCGCCATCTTTCAGCAGCTTGCCATCGTCCGGGATCCCGTGGCACACCACTTCATTAATAGAGATGCAGACGGATTTCGGGAAGCCGTGGTAGCCCAGGCAGGCGGATACGGCTTTTTGTTCGTTAACGATATAATCGTTGCAGATGCGATCCAGTTCGCCGGTGCTGACGCCCGGTTTTACGTAGGGTTCGATCATTTCCAGCACTTCAGCGGCCAGGCGGCCGGCAACGCGCATTTTTTCGATGTCTTCAGATGTCTTGATAGAAATAGCCATGGATTGTGTCCAGCAGTGTCGATTTTTTCGACAATAATAGATTATGTCTGAACAATGTTAACAGTCCGGGCGTCCTGCTGCCAAATTGAGAATCATTAGCAGCACGCGACGTCAACAACAGTTGGTGTCTGGTCCTGTTTTGTGGTATAAAGCGCGCCGGACTTCTGTTCCATTCTCAGATACACAAGATGGACTGAAGCGACAAATCTCACTTTGTGTAACAACACACACGTATCGGCACATATTCCGGGGTGCCCTTTGGGGTCGGTAATATGGGATACGTGGAGGCATAACCCCAACTTTTATCTATAGAGGTTTTAAACATGGCAACTGTTTCCATGCGCGACATGCTCAAGGCTGGTGTTCACTTTGGTCACCAGACCCGTTACTGGAACCCGAAAATGAAGCCTTTCATCTTCGGCGCGCGTAACAAAGTTCACATCATCAACCTTGAGAAAACTGTACCGATGTTCAACGAAGCTCTGGCTGAACTGAACAAGATCTCTTCTCGCAAAGGCAAAATCCTTTTCGTTGGTACTAAGCGCGCTGCAAGCGAAGCGGTAAAAGACGCTGCTAACAGCTGCGACCAGTTCTTCGTGAACCATCGCTGGCTGGGCGGTATGCTGACTAACTGGAAAACCGTTCGTCAGTCTATCAAACGTCTGAAAGACCTGGAAACTCAGTCCCAGGACGGTACTTTCGACAAGCTGACCAAGAAAGAAGCGCTGATGCGCACTCGTGAGCTGGACAAGCTGGAAAACAGCCTGGGCGGTATCAAAGACATGGGCGGCCTGCCGGACGCGCTGTTCGTTATCGACGCTGACCACGAGCACATCGCAATCAAAGAAGCAAACAACCTGGGTATTCCGGTATTTGCTATCGTTGATACTAACTCCGATCCGGACGGCGTTGACTTCGTTATCCCGGGTAACGACGACGCAATCCGTGCAGTTAGCCTGTACCTGAGCGCTGTTGCTGCTACCGTTCGTGAAGGCCGTTCTCAGGATCTGGCTTCTCAGGCGGAAGAAAGCTTCGTAGAAGCTGAATAATAAGGCATACCCTTATTTAGTACCGTGTATAAATAGGGGCCTCTTAGCGGCCCCTTTTTCACTTTCAAATCTGTCTGGTTCCTGGAACCGGGCCGATCATATCTCCCGAGGAATAAAGAATGGCTGAAATTACCGCATCCCTGGTAAAAGAGCTGCGCGAGCGTACTGGCGCAGGCATGATGGATTGCAAAAAAGCGCTGACTGAAGCGAACGGCGACATCGAGCTGGCAATCGAAAACATGCGTAAATCCGGTGCTATTAAAGCAGCGAAAAAAGCGGGCAACGTTGCCGCTGACGGCGTGATCATCACTAAAATCGATGGCACCTACGGCATCATTCTGGAAGTTAACTGCCAGACTGACTTCGTGGCTAAAGATGGTGGCTTCCAGGCATTTGCAAACAAAGTTCTGGATGCAGCTGTTGCAGGCAAAATCACCGACGTTGAAGTTCTGAAAGCACAGTTCGAAGAAGAACGCGTTGCGCTGGTTGCTAAAATCGGTGAGAACATCAACATCCGTCGCGTTTCTTCCCTGGAAGGCGAAGTTCTGGGCTCTTACCAGCACGGCGCGCGTATCGGTGTTCTGGTTGCCGCTAAAGGCGCGAGCGAAGAGCTGGTTAAACAGCTGGCTATGCACATCGCTGCAAGCAAGCCTGAATTCGTTAAGCCGGAAGACGTTTCCGCTGAAGTGGTCGAAAAAGAGTACCAGGTTCAGCTGGACATCGCCATGCAGTCTGGCAAGCCGAAAGAAATCGCAGAAAAAATGGTTGAAGGCCGCATGAAGAAATTCACCGGCGAAGTTTCTCTGACCGGCCAGCCGTTCGTTATGGACCCGAGCAAATCTGTTGCTCAGCTGCTGAAAGAGCACAACGCTGACGTGACTGGCTTCATCCGCTTTGAAGTGGGCGAAGGCATTGAGAAAGTTGAGACTGACTTTGCAGCAGAAGTTGCTGCGATGTCCAAGCAGTCTTAATTTTCAAAAGGAGCCGCCTGAGGGCGGCTTCTTTTTGCGCCTAATGTGTAAATTCAGCCAACCGCTATAGTGGGTACGCTGAAAAGCGACGTACAATGTCGCCAGAATTAACTCATCTCATTCGTTGACAGTCTCAGGAAAGAAACATGGCTACCAATGCAAAACCCGTCTACAAACGTATTCTGCTTAAGTTAAGTGGCGAAGCTCTGCAAGGTTCAGAAGGCTTCGGTATTGATGCGAGCATACTTGACCGCATGGCTCAGGAAATCAAAGAACTGGTTGAGCTGGGTATTCAGGTTGGCGTAGTGATTGGTGGCGGTAACCTTTTCCGTGGTGCTGGTCTGGCGAAAGCGGGCATGAACCGCGTTGTGGGCGACCACATGGGCATGCTGGCAACGGTCATGAATGGCCTTGCAATGCGTGATGCACTTCATCGCGCCTATGTGAACGCCCGCCTGATGTCAGCGATTCCGCTGAATGGCGTGTGTGATAACTACAGCTGGGCGGAAGCTATCAGCCTGCTGCGTAACAACCGCGTGGTGATTCTTTCCGCGGGTACCGGCAACCCATTCTTTACCACCGATTCCGCTGCCTGCCTGCGCGGCATTGAAATTGAAGCCGATGTGGTACTGAAAGCCACCAAAGTCGACGGTGTATTTACCGCCGACCCGGCCAAAGATCCTTCCGCAACGATGTACGATCAGCTGACCTACAGCGAAGTACTGGATAAAGAGCTGAAAGTGATGGATCTTGCGGCCTTTACCCTGGCGCGTGACCACAAACTGCCGATTCGCGTATTCAATATGAATAAGCCTGGCGCGCTGCGCCGAGTGGTGATGGGTGAAAAAGAAGGCACATTAATTACTGAGTAATTCCCGTTAGCGTCAAATGCGGGTAATATTCGGCCTTACTTTTTCGGGTTTTTTGACCCGATGGTTTTCAACATGCTCTGTGGATGGAATGCTGCGGCTGACCCGCAGCCTGAAAGACGCTGAGCATAAACATGACTATACTTAGCTCACTTTTGCAGTGGGCGACCGTCTGGTCTGTCTGAGACAAGTTTTCAAGGATTCGTAACGTGATTAGCGATATCAGAAAAGATGCTGAAGTACGCATGGACAAATGCGTTGAAGCGTTCAAAACCCAAATCAGCAAAATACGCACGGGTCGTGCTTCTCCCAGCCTGCTGGATGGCATTATCGTGGAATACTACGGCACGCCGACTCCGCTGCGTCAGCTGGCTAGCGTAACGGTAGAAGACTCCCGCACGCTGAAGATCAACGTCTTCGATCGCTCCATGAGCCCGGCCGTTGAAAAAGCGATTATGGCTTCCGACCTCGGTCTGAACCCAAGCTCTGCGGGCAGCGATATCCGCGTTCCGCTGCCGCCGCTGACCGAAGAGCGTCGTAAAGATCTGACCAAAATCGTGCGTGGCGAAGCTGAACAGGCGCGCGTTGCCGTACGTAACGTTCGTCGCGATGCCAACGACAAAGTCAAAGCGCTGCTGAAAGAGAAAGAGATCAGCGAAGATGACGATCGCCGCTCTCAGGAAGATGTGCAGAAAATGACTGATGCTGCTATCAAGAAAGTTGATGCGGCGCTGGCGGATAAAGAAGCGGAACTGATGCAGTTCTGATTCTCTGCCGACACGCAGGTCTGACGATCGGCCTGCGTAAAATCTGAAACGCCGTACAGGAGACCGTACGCTCAATTTTCGGGATTGCGTTTAGACGGCTGGCCTTGTAGCCTTTGGCGCCATGTCAAAGGCCTTGCGCCTCCGCTCTGTCAACCGATAATTGATGCATAAGGGTTTGCTGGCGGCGTTTTGCTTTTTATCCTGTCTTCATTATTCTGGACGCCTCATGAAGCAATTAACCATTCTTGGTTCGACCGGTTCTATCGGCTGCAGCACGCTGGATGTGGTGCGCCATAATCCTGATAGCTTTTCTATCACCGCGCTGGTCGCCGGGAAAAATGTCGACCGTATGGTTGAACAATGTCTGGAATTCTCCCCTCGTTACGCGGTAATGGACGATGCGCACAGCGCGGAGCTGCTGCGTGCGCAACTGCGCGAGCAGGGCTGCCGAACGGAAGTCATGAGCGGCCAGCAGGCGGCGGCAGAAGTGGCGGCGCTGGACGAGGTTGAGCAGGTGATGGCGGCGATAGTCGGCGCAGCAGGCCTGGTGCCGACGCTCTCAGCCATTCGTGCGGGTAAAACGGTGCTGCTGGCGAACAAAGAGTCGCTGGTGACCTGTGGCCGTCTGTTTATGGAGGCCGTGCAGCAGTACGGCGCACGATTGTTACCGGTTGATAGTGAGCATAATGCGATTTTTCAGAGTATGCCGGAAACAATTCAACATAATCTGGGATACGCTGATTTAACCCAGAACGGCGTGGCGTCGATTCTGCTCACCGGCTCCGGCGGTCCCTTCCGGGAAACGGCGATTTCTGAACTGGCGGCAATGACTCCCGATCGGGCATGCAAGCATCCAAACTGGTCGATGGGGCGCAAAATATCTGTCGATTCGGCCACCATGATGAACAAAGGGCTGGAGTATATCGAAGCCCGCTGGCTGTTCAACGCCTCGGCGCAGCAGATGGAAGTCCTGATTCATCCACAATCGGTGATTCACTCGATGGTACGATATCAGGATGGCAGCGTCCTGGCGCAGCTCGGCGAGCCGGATATGCGTACGCCGATTGCCCACACGATGGGCTGGCCAAAACGCCTTAATTCTGGGGTGAAACCGCTGGATTTCTGTCAGTTGAGCACTCTGAGCTTCTCGGCACCGGATTACGGCCGTTACCCCTGTCTGAAGCTGGCCATGGAGGCTTTTGATGTCGGTCAGGCGGCGACCACGGCGCTGAATGCGGCGAATGAAGTTTCGGTCGCGGCGTTTCTGAACGGGGATATTCGCTTTACCGATATTGCGGCGATAAATCAGGCGGTGCTGGATCAACAGGCGTTAAATGAGCCGCAAAGTATTGATGAAGTGCTGGCTATTGATGCGATGGCCCGGGTAAGCGCAGGTCAGCTCCTGACGGCGTGGCGCAAATTCTGATACGCGTTGTGATATTTGTGGGCGCTGTGCTTCAGTGATATAGTCTGCGCCATCCGATCGTTGCATTTTGGTGTGAAAGATTACGGTGGCCGTGGCAAGACACGGCTTTTTTGCGTAAAGCTTTTGGTTGTTCTCTGCGATTGGCCGTAGCTCCGGCACCGGATAAAAATGCGTATCCAGCGCTGACCGGTGGCCCGTGTTTAGTAGCTTAGCTAATCCTTATTATGGACTTAAAACGCGTTATGTTGTCTGCTAATCAAACTGTCAGCGAAATGTTGCCTGCGCATGGCTGCCGTCATGTGGCCATAATTATGGATGGCAACGGGCGTTGGGCAAAACGGCAAGGAAAGATCCGCGCCTTTGGCCATAAAGCCGGCGCTAAATCTGTTCGCCGCGCCGTCTCTTTCGCGGCGAATAATGGTATTGAAGCGTTGACGTTATACGCGTTCAGCAGTGAAAACTGGAATCGCCCGGCGCAGGAAGTCAGCGCGCTGATGGAGCTGTTTGTCTGGGCGCTGGATAGCGAAGTGAAAAGTCTGCACCGACATAATGTGCGCCTGCGTATTATCGGCGAGACCACGCGCTTCAATGCGCGTCTCCAGGAGCGTATTCGCAAAGCGGAGGCGCTGACTGAGAACAACACCGGTTTGACCCTGAATATTGCGGCGAACTACGGCGGCCGCTGGGATATTGTCCAGGGCGTTCGTCATCTGGCCAAACAGGTGCAAGACGGGGTGCTTCAGCCCGAGCAAATCACAGAAGAGATGCTGAGCCAGCAGGTCTGCATGCATGAACTGGCTCCCGTAGATTTAGTTATTAGGACCGGGGGAGAGCATCGCATTAGTAATTTTTTGATTTGGCAAATTGCCTATGCCGAACTTTACTTTACGGATGTTCTTTGGCCCGATTTCGCTGAACAGGACTTTGAAGGTGCACTCCATGCCTTTGTTAATCGAGAGCGTCGCTTCGGCGGCACTGAGCCGGGCGGCAACAATGCCTGATGGGGGTCACTTTTGCTGAAGTATCGCCTGATTTCTGCTTTCGTCTTAATACCCGTTGTTATTGCGGCGCTTTTTTTACTGCCGCCCGCGGGTTTTGCCATCGTTACGCTAGTCGTCTGTATGCTCGCCGCGTGGGAGTGGGGGCAATTTAGCGGTTTCACTTCAACTACCCAGCGAGTCTGGCTGTCAGTGCTTTGCGGTCTGCTGCTGGCGCTGATGCTATTCCTGATGCCGGAATACCATTATGACGTTCATCAACCGCTGGTTGAGGGCGCGCTATGGGCGTCATTAGGCTGGTGGGTCGTCGCGCTGCTTTTAGTGCTGACTTACCCCGCTTCAGCGGCTTTCTGGCGCAATTCAAAAACGCTCCGTCTGATTTTTGGCGTCCTGACCATCGTGCCGTTTTTTTGGGGCATGCTGGCGATTCGGGCCTGGCATTACACCGATGACCATTATAGCGGTGCGCTGTGGTTGCTGTACGTGATGATTCTGGTCTGGGGCGCGGATTCCGGCGCTTACATGTTCGGAAAAATGTTCGGTAAGCATAAGCTGGCGCCGAAGGTTTCTCCGGGTAAAACCTGGCAGGGTTTTTTCGGTGGTCTATTAACGGCAGCGGTTATCTCCTGGGCTTACGGCTGGTGGGCCCATCTGAATGTCACGCCGATGGTGCTGCTGGTGTGTTCTATTGTCGCGGCCCTGGCTTCGGTACTGGGCGACCTGACCGAAAGCATGTTTAAACGCGAAGCTGGCATTAAAGATAGCGGAAATCTGATTCCCGGTCACGGCGGTATCCTCGATCGTATCGATAGCCTGACGGCCGCGGTGCCCGTGTTTGCTTGCCTACTCTTGTTGGTTTTCAGGACGATTTGACGGAAGGTTTTATGCTGAGCGTTCTCTGGAATTTGGCTGCTTTTATTATTGCGCTGGGCGTGTTGATCACCGTCCATGAGTTTGGCCATTTCTGGGTTGCTCGCCGCTGCGGTATCCGCGTTGAGCGTTTCTCAATCGGCTTTGGCAAAGCGCTGTGGCGCCGTTTTGACAAGCAAGGAACGGAATTTATTATCGCCCTTATTCCGCTGGGCGGTTATGTCAAAATGCTTGACGAACGCGTTGAGCCCGTGGCGCCAGAGATGCGTCACTCCGCGTTTAACAACAAAACCGTCGGGCAGCGCGCCGCCGTTATTGCCGCGGGGCCAATCGCGAACTTCCTTTTTGCCATTTTTGCCTACTGGCTGGTGTTTATTATCGGCGTGCCAGGCGTGCGTCCGGTCGTTGGCGACATAACGCCCAACTCCATCGCCGCGCAAGCACAAATTGCAAAAGGAACGGAACTTAAAGCGATAGATGGCATCGAAACGCCTGATTGGGATGCAGTACGTATGGCGCTGGTGGCGAAGATAGGCGATCGGCAAACAATAGTTACGGTCGCCCCTTTCGGGACCAATCAACGTCAGGATAAAATCCTCGATCTGCAGCACTGGGCGTTTGAGCCGGATAAACAAGATCCGGTTGCCTCGTTGGGCATTCAGCCTCGCAGCGCGCAGATTGATACCGTCCTGGCTGAAGTACAATCTGACTCGGCGGCGCAGAAGGCGGGTTTGCAAGCGGGCGACAGGATCGTTAAAGTCGATGGTCAACCGTTAGCGCAGTGGATGACGTTTGTTAATCTGGTGCGTGATAATCCGGGTAGGGCATTAGTTCTGGACATCGAGCGGCAGGGTAGCCCCCTGTCGGTGACCTTGACGCCGGATACGAAGTCTACCAAAGGCAAAGCAGAGGGGTTTGCAGGGGTCGTACCTAAGGTCATCCCGCTGCCTGATGAATATAAGACAGTGCGTCAGTACGGGCCGTTTGCCGCCATCGCTGAAGCCACGGATAAAACCTGGCAGCTGATGTCGTTAACGGTCCGAATGCTGGGCAAATTGATAACCGGTGATGTCAAACTGAACAACCTCAGCGGGCCGATTTCTATCGCCCAGGGGGCTGGGATGTCAGCGGAATTTGGGTTGATTTACTATCTGATGTTCCTTGCGCTGATCAGCGTGAACCTCGGCATAATCAACCTGTTCCCGCTTCCCGTTCTCGACGGGGGACATCTGCTGTTTTTGGCGATTGAAAAGCTGAAAGGCGGGCCGGTATCCGAGCGAGTTCAAGACTTTAGTTATCGCATTGGCTCAATATTGCTGGTGCTGTTAATGGGGCTTGCACTTTTCAATGATTTCTCTCGGTTGTAAGAGAGTTTGTTAGGAAGAACGCATAATAACGATGGCGATGAAAAAGTTGCTCATAGCGTCGCTGCTGTTTAGCAGCGCAACCGTATACGGTGCTGACGGGTTCGTGGTGAAGGACATTCATTTCGAAGGCCTTCAGCGAGTCGCTGTTGGTGCGGCCCTCCTCAGTATGCCAGTGCGTCCTGGCGATACCGTAACCGATGATGATATCAGTAACACCATCCGTGTTCTGTTTGCCACCGGCAACTTTGAGGACGTCCGCGTACTGCGCGATGGTGATACCCTGCTGGTGCAGGTGAAAGAGCGTCCAACGATTGCCAGCATCACTTTCTCCGGTAACAAGTCGGTGAAAGATGACATGCTCAAGCAAAACCTTGAGGCATCCGGCGTACGCGTAGGGGAATCCCTCGATCGCACCACGCTGGCTGATATCGAAAAGGGGCTGGAGGATTTCTACTACAGCGTCGGTAAGTACAGCGCCAGCGTTAAAGCTGTCGTGACGCCGCTGCCGCGTAACCGTGTCGACCTGAAGCTGGTATTCCAGGAAGGCGTCTCGGCGAAAATCCAGCAGATTAATATCGTCGGCAACCACGCATTCAGCACCGATGAACTCATTTCTACCTTCCAGCTGCGCGATGAAGTGCCGTGGTGGAACGTGGTGGGCGATCGTAAATATCAGAAACAGAAGCTGGCGGGAGATCTTGAAACGCTGCGCAGCTACTATCTGGATCGCGGCTATGCTCGTTTCAACATTGACTCCACGCAGGTTAGCCTGACGCCGGATAAAAAAGGTATCTACATCACCATCAACATTACCGAAGGCGATCAGTACAAGCTTTCCGGTGTCCAGGTGACGGGTGATCTGGCGGGGCATTCGGCTGAAATCGAAGCGCTGACCAAAGTGGAGCCGGGCGAGCTGTATAACGGCACCAAAGTGACCAAAATGGAGAATGACATTAAGAAACTCCTCGGTCGCTACGGCTATGCCTATCCGCGCGTTCAGTCCCAGCCGGAAATCAACGATAGCGATAAGACCGTGAAGCTGCACGTGAACGTCGATGCGGGTAATCGCTACTACGTGCGTAAAATTCGCTTCGAAGGCAACGATACCTCGAAAGATGCCGTTCTGCGTCGCGAAATGCGTCAGATGGAAGGCGCCTGGCTGGGCAGCGACCTGGTCGATCAGGGTAAAGATCGTCTGAACCGTTTAGGCTACTTTGAAACGGTTGATACCGATACGCAGCGCGTTCCGGGTAGCCCGGATCAGGTTGACGTGGTCTATAAGGTTAAAGAGCGTAACACCGGTAGCTTTAACTTCGGCGTTGGTTACGGTACGGAAAGCGGCGTCAGCTTCCAGGCCGGCGTTCAGCAGGATAACTGGCTCGGTACCGGCTATTCCGTTGGGATTAACGGCACCAAAAACGACTATCAGACCTATACTGAACTGTCGGTAACGAACCCGTACTTTACCGTGGATGGCGTCAGCCTCGGCGGTCGTGTTTTCTATAACGACTTCGACGCTAACGATGCGGACCTGTCTGACTATACCAATAAAAGCTATGGTACAGACATCACGCTGGGCTTCCCGGTTAACGAATACAATACGCTGCGCGCGGGCCTGGGCTATGTGCATAACAAGCTGTCCAACATGCAGCCTCAGGTATCCATGTGGCGTTATCTGAATTCGATGGGGCAGTATCCGGACAACACCAACGACAGAAACTCGTTCAGCGCTGACGACTTCACCTTCAACTACGGCTGGACGTATAACAAGCTCGACCGTGGCTTCTTCCCGACCGAAGGCTCACGCGTCAACCTGAACGGTAAAGTGACGATTCCGGGATCGGATAACGAATACTACAAAGCGACGCTCGATACCGCGACCTATGTACCGATCGATGACGATCATAAATGGGTGATGTTGGGTCGTACCCGCTTTGGTTATGGCGATGGTCTGGGCGGTAAAGAGATGCCGTTCTATGAGAACTTCTATGCCGGTGGTTCAAGCACCGTGCGTGGCTTCCAGTCCAATACTATCGGTCCGAAAGCGGTTTATTTCCCGGCCAGCAGCCGTCATGACGACGACAGCAGCTACGATAACGAATGTAAGAGCAGCGAGTCCGCACCGTGTAAATCCAATGATGCGGTGGGCGGTAACGCCATGGCGGTTGCCAGCCTTGAGCTGATCACCCCGACGCCGTTTATTAGCGATAAATATGCGAACTCGGTACGTACTTCCGTCTTCTGGGATATGGGTACCGTGTGGGATACTCACTGGGATTCAGCCGCATATGGTGGTTACCCGGACTACAGCGATCCAAGCAATATCCGTATGTCTGCGGGTATCGCAGTACAGTGGATGTCGCCGTTAGGGCCGTTGGTATTCTCCTACGCTCAGCCGTTTAAAAAGTACGATGGAGACAAAGCCGAACAGTTCCAGTTTAACATCGGTAAAACCTGGTAATGGTATTGGCTACAATGGAATGTAAGTGCAGTTGCAGTATAGCGCTGACTATTGGCGATAACTGAGATTATCGCCTGGCCACGCAAATAACGGTACCCCTGGGTACTCATGGGATGGTAAGGAGTTAATTGTGAAAAAGTGGTTATTAGCTGCAGGTCTGGGTTTAGCAATGGTAACTTCCGCTCAGGCGGCAGATAAAATTGCAATGGTTAACATGAACAGCCTCTTCCAACAGGTTGCCCAGAAAACAGGCGTTTCTAACACGCTGGAAAACGAGTTTAAAGGCCGCGCGAGCGAGCTGCAGCGTATGGAAGGCGACCTGCAGTCTAAAATGCAGCGTCTGCAGTCCATGAAAGCGGGCTCTGACCGTACCAAACTGGAAAAAGACGTGATGGCTCAGCGCCAGACTTTCTCCCAGAAAGCGCAGTCCTTCGAACAGGATCGTGCACGTCGTTCTAACGAAGAGCGCGGCAAGCTGGTGACTCGTATTCAGAGCGCTGTACAGAGCGTGGCTAAAGATCAGAGCATCGATCTGGTTGTTGACTCTAATGCCGTTGCATACAACAGCAGCGATGTAAAAGACATCACTGCTGATGTGCTGAAACAGGTTAAATAAGTAATGCCTTCAATTCGACTGGCTGATTTAGCCCAGCAGTTGGATGCAGAATTACACGGTGATGGCGATATCGTCATCACCGGCGTTGCGTCCATGCAGTCCGCACAAGCGGGCGATATTACTTTCATGGTAAATCCTAAGTACCGTGAACACCTGGCCGCTTGCCAGGCATCTGCCGTCGTGATGACGCAGGATGATTTACCTTTTGCTCATCGCGCCGCGCTGGTAGTGCGTAATCCCTACCTGACCTACGCACGCATGGCTCAAATTCTTGATACCACGCCGCAGCCGGCGCAGGATATCGCGCCCAGCGCGGTCATCGATGCGACGGCGAAGCTGGGTACCCACGTGGCGATTGGCCCAAACGCCGTGATTGAATCGGGCGTCATCCTCGGTGATAACGTGGTTATCGGCGCGGGCTGCTTCGTTGGGAAAAATACGAAAATAGGTGCCGGCTCGCGTTTATGGGCCAACGTCACCGTTTACCACGACATTGAGATCGGCGAGAATTGCCTGATCCAGTCCAGCACGGTGATTGGCGCTGATGGCTTCGGCTACGCGAACGATCGCGGCAACTGGGTTAAGATCCCACAGCTGGGTCGCGTGATTATTGGCGATCGCGTGGAGATTGGCGCCTGTACGACCATCGACCGTGGTGCGCTGGACGACACCGTCATCGGTAACGGCGTGATTATTGATAACCAGTGTCAAATTGCGCACAACGTGGTGATTGGCGACAACACCGCGGTTGCTGGCGGCGTCATCATGGCGGGTAGCCTGAAGATCGGCCGCTACTGCATGATTGGCGGAGCCAGCGTGATCAACGGTCATATGGAAATCTGCGATAAAGTCACCGTCACGGGGATGGGAATGGTTATGCGTCCTATCACCGAGCCAGGGGTTTACTCTTCAGGTATCCCGCTGCAGCCGAATAAGGTCTGGCGTAAGACTGCTGCGCTGGTACTGAATATTGATGATATGAGCAAGCGCCTCAAAGCCATTGAGCGCAAGGTTAATCAACAAGATTAGTGCTGCATCCAGCCACATTGAATTTTCGGCCTGTTGCATTCATGAGATTGCCGCAGGCCGTGTTATTATTGCCTTTTAGGATATTTAGACAGGAAGAGTATTTTGACTACTGACACTCATACTCTGCACATTGAAGAGATTCTGGAACTTCTGCCTCACCGATACCCGTTCCTGCTGGTCGATCGCGTGCTGGATTTTGAAGAAGGTCGTTTTCTACGCGCAGTTAAAAATGTTTCTGTAAATGAGCCATTTTTCCAGGGGCATTTCCCTGGTAAGCCGATTTTACCGGGCGTATTGATTCTCGAAGCTATGGCTCAGGCCACCGGCATTCTGGCATTCAAAAGCGTTGGAAAACTGGAACCGGGCGAGCTGTATTATTTTGCCGGCATCGACGAAGCGCGTTTCAAACGTCCGGTCGTGCCTGGCGATCAGATGATTATGGAAGTCACTTTTGAAAAAACCCGCCGCGGTCTGACTCGCTTTAAAGGCGTTGCAACCGTTGACGGAAAAGTGGTTTGCGAAGCAACGATGATGTGTGCCCGTAGCCGGGAGGCCTGATACGTGATTGATAAAACCGCCTTTATTCATCCTTCCGCCATTGTAGAAGAAGGCGCCGTTATTGGCGCTAACGTCCACGTTGGCCCGTTTTGTATTGTTGGTGCTAACGTCGAAATTGGCGAAGGTACCGTACTGAAATCTCACGTTGTCATCAACGGCCATACCAAAATTGGCCGCGATAACGAGATCTATCAGTTCGCTTCCATCGGCGAAGTTAACCAGGATCTGAAATATGCTGGTGAACCGACCCGCGTGGAAATTGGCGATCGCAACCGCATCCGCGAAAGCGTCACCATTCATCGTGGCACAGTACAGGGCGGTGGATTAACGAAGGTGGGCAGCGATAACCTGCTGATGATCAACGCCCACGTGGCGCACGATTGTACGCTGGGCGACCGCTGTATTCTGGCCAATAACGCGACCCTTGCAGGCCACGTTTCGCTGGATGATTTTGTTATCATCGGCGGCATGACCGCCGTGCATCAGTTCTGCATTATTGGCGCACACGTGATGGTGGGCGGCTGCTCCGGCGTAGCGCAGGACGTTCCGCCGTTCGTGATTGCGCAGGGCAACCACGCGACGCCGTTTGGCGTCAACATCGAAGGGCTGAAACGCCGCGGCTTCAGCCGTGAGGCGATCACTGCGATTCGTAACGCGTATAAGCTGCTGTACCGCAGCGGTAAAACGCTGGACGAAGCGAAAGCTGAAATTGCCGAGCTGGCGGCGCAGTATCCCGAAGTGCAGACCTTTACCGACTTTTTTGCCCGCTCCACGCGCGGCCTGATTCGTTAATGGCTGAATTGCGTCCCCTGACGATTGCCCTGGTCGCCGGAGAAACCTCCGGCGATATTCTTGGTGCCGGTCTTATCCGCGCGCTCAAAGCCCGCATACCTGATGCCCGCTTTGTCGGCGTTGCCGGGCCGTTGATGCAGGCGGAAGGCTGCGAAGCCTGGTATGAGATGGAAGAGCTGGCGGTGATGGGCATTGTGGAAGTGCTGGGTCGCCTGCGCCGTCTGCTGCATATTCGCGCCGATCTCACCCGTCGATTGACCGAGCTCAAGCCAGACGTATTCGTCGGCATTGATGCGCCTGACTTCAATATCACCCTCGAAGGTAATCTGAAGAAGCAGGGTATCAAAACCATCCATTACGTCAGCCCCTCGGTGTGGGCATGGCGGCAAAAACGCGTTTTCAAAATTGGCAGATCCACCGATCTGGTACTGGCATTTCTGCCTTTCGAAAAAGCGTTTTATGACAAATTCAACGTTCCCTGCCGGTTTATCGGCCACACGATGGCGGATGCGATGCCGCTGGACCCGGACAAAGGCGCGGCGCGCGACCGTCTGGGGATCGATCGTAACGTGCATTGCCTGGCGCTGCTGCCGGGAAGCCGCGGAGCGGAAGTTGAGATGCTCAGCGCTGATTTTCTGAAAACGGCGCAGCTCCTGCGAGACCATTATCCCGACCTGGAAGTGGTTGTCCCGCTGGTCAACGCAAAGCGGCGGGAACAGTTCGAGCGCATCAAAGCGGAAACGGCGCCGGATCTTGCCGTACACCTGCTCGACGGCCGGGCGCGCGATGCGATGATCGCCAGCGATGCCGCGCTGCTGGCCTCCGGCACGGCTGCGCTGGAGTGTATGCTGGCTAAGTGTCCGATGGTTGTCGGCTATCGGATGAAGCCGTTTACCTTCTGGCTGGCGAAACGGCTGGTGAAGACCGACTATGTGTCGTTGCCGAATTTACTGGCCGGGCGCGAACTGGTTAAAGAACTGCTGCAGGATGAATGCCGGCCGCAGGCGCTGGCCGAGGCGCTGAAGCCGCTGCTGGCCGATGGAAAAACCAGCCACGATATGCATGAAACCTTCCGCGCGCTGCATCAGCAGATCCGCTGCAACGCTGATGAGCAGGCGGCGGATGCCGTACTGGAGTTAGCAAAATGATGGAATTCGTATATCCGCATACCCATCTGGTTGCGGGAGTCGATGAAGTCGGACGCGGCCCGCTGGTTGGCGCGGTGGTGACCGCCGCGGTTATTCTCGATCCGGCAAAGCCGATCGTCGGTCTTAACGACTCAAAAAAGCTAAGCGAAAAACGCCGCCTTGCGCTATTTGACGAGATCAAAGAAAAAGCGCTGTGCTGGAGCCTCGGTCGCGCTGAGCCGCATGAAATCGATGAGCTGAATATTTTGCACGCGACCATGCTGGCCATGCAGCGCGCCGTTGCCGGTTTGCGCGTTTCCCCTGAGTTTGTTCTTATTGATGGTAACCGCTGTCCGCCGCTGCCGGTGCCGTCACTGGCGGTCGTCAAAGGCGACAGCCGAGTGGCGGAAATCAGCGCCGCGTCTATTCTGGCTAAAGTGACGCGCGATGCTGAAATGGCCGTACTGGACCGGGAGTTCCCGCAGTACGGCTTTGCGCAACATAAAGGTTATCCCACCGCTTTTCATCTGCAAAAGCTGCTGGAACATGGCGTAATCGAGCAATACCGGCGCAGCTTTGGCCCGGTGAAACGCGCGCTGGGCCTGGCGTCCTGAACTGACACGCAAGCAATTAAGTAACGCGGAATCTGAAGATGGCTGAACCACGTTTCGTACACCTGCGGGTGCACAGCGACTATTCCATGATCGATGGTCTGGCGAAAACCGGACCGTTGGTAAAAAAGGCGGCCGCGCTCGGCATGCCTGCGCTGGCGATCACTGATTTTACCAACCTCTGCGGGCTGGTGAAGTTCTACGGAGCAGGGCACGGTGCCGGAATTAAACCCATCGTCGGGGCCGATTTCCACGTCCAGAGCGATCTGCTTGGCGATGAACTGAGCCAGCTGACGGTACTGGCTGCGAATAATACCGGCTATCAAAACCTGACGCTGCTGATCTCCAGAGCCTATCAGCGCGGCTACGGCGCGGCAGGCCCGATTATCGATCGCGACTGGCTGATCGAATTAAAAGAAGGGCTGATTTTGCTCTCCGGCGGGCGTATGGGCGACGTGGGTCGTAGCCTGCTGCGCGGAAACATGGCGCTGGTGGATCAGTGCGTTGATTTTTATGAACAACATTTCCCTGATTGCTACTTCCTTGAGCTCATTCGCACAGGCCGTCAGGATGAAGAGCCCTACCTGCATGCAGCGGTAGAACTGGCGGAAACCCGCGGCCTACCGGTGGTGGCGACCAATGATGTTCGCTTCCTTGAGCCGGGCGACTTCGACGCCCATGAAATCCGCGTGGCTATCCACGACGGCTTTACTCTCGACGATCCCAAGCGTCCGCGCAACTACTCGCCGCAGCAGTATATGCGCAGCGAAGAGGAGATGTGCGAGCTCTTTTCCGATATTCCCGAAGCGCTGCAAAACACCGTGGAGATCGCCAAACGCTGTAACGTGACCGTGCGCCTTGGCGAGTACTTCCTGCCGCAGTTTCCGACGGGGGATATGACCACCGAAGATTATCTGGTTAAGAAATCCAAAGAGGGGCTGGAAGAGCGTCTGGAATTCCTGTTCCCCGATCCGGATGAGCGGGCTAAACGCCGTCCTGAATATGATGAACGCCTGGATATTGAGCTGCAGGTGATTAACCAGATGGGGTTCCCGGGCTACTTCCTGATCGTTATGGAGTTTATTCAGTGGTCGAAGGATAACGGCGTGCCGGTAGGGCCGGGACGTGGTTCCGGCGCCGGATCGCTGGTGGCCTATGCGCTGAAAATTACTGACCTCGATCCGCTGGAGTTCGACCTGCTGTTCGAACGCTTCCTTAACCCGGAACGTGTCTCCATGCCCGACTTCGACGTTGACTTCTGTATGGAGAAGCGCGACCAGGTGATTGAACACGTCGCGGACATGTACGGTCGCGATGCGGTCTCGCAGATTATCACCTTCGGCACCATGGCGGCGAAAGCGGTTATCCGCGATGTTGGCCGCGTGCTGGGCCACCCGTACGGCTTTGTGGACCGCATTTCCAAGCTGGTACCGCCCGATCCGGGTATGACGCTGGCGAAAGCGTTTGAAGCCGAGCCGCAGCTGCCGGAGATTTACGAGGCGGACGAAGAGGTTAAAGCGCTGATCGACATGGCGCGTAAGCTCGAAGGGGTCACCCGTAACGCCGGTAAACATGCGGGCGGGGTGGTGATTGCGCCCACCAAAATAACCGATTTTGCCCCGCTGTACTGCGATGAAGCGGGCCAGCATCCGGTTACCCAGTTTGATAAGAACGACGTTGAATATGCCGGGCTGGTGAAGTTCGACTTCCTCGGTCTGCGTACGCTCACCATCATTAACTGGGCGCTGGAGATGATCAACGCCCGTCGCGAGAAGAACGGCGAGGGGCCGCTGGATATCGCCGCTATCCCGCTGGACGATAAAAAAAGCTTCGACATGCTGCAGCGTTCGGAAACCACCGCCGTTTTCCAGCTTGAATCGCGCGGTATGAAGGATCTGATCAAGCGTCTGCAGCCTGACTGCTTCGAAGATATGATCGCTCTGGTGGCCCTGTTCCGTCCGGGGCCGCTGCAGTCGGGGATGGTGGATAACTTTATCGACCGTAAGCACGGTCGCGAAGAGATATCGTATCCGGACGTGCAGTGGCAGCACGAATGCCTGAAACCGGTGCTGGAGCCAACTTATGGCATCATCCTGTACCAGGAACAGGTCATGCAGATTGCCCAGGAGCTTTCCGGCTATACCCTCGGCGGTGCGGATATGCTGCGTCGTGCAATGGGTAAGAAAAAGCCGGAAGAGATGGCCAAGCAGCGCGGCACCTTTGAAGAAGGGGCGAGAAAGCGCGGCGTTGACGGCGAACTGGCGATTAAAATCTTTGACCTGGTGGAGAAATTCGCCGGTTATGGATTTAACAAATCGCACTCCGCCGCTTATGCTTTAGTGTCCTATCAGACGCTGTGGCTGAAGGCGCACTATCCGGCTGAATTTATGGCGGCGGTGATGACCGCGGATATGGATAACACCGAGAAAGTCGTCGGCCTGGTGGATGAGTGCTGGCGGATGGGGCTGAAAATCCTGCCGCCGGATATTAACTCCGGCCTGTACCATTTTCACGTTAACGACGATGGTGAAATCGTTTATGGTATCGGTGCCATCAAAGGCGTCGGCGAAGGTCCGATAGAAGCGATCATTGAAGCCCGTAATCAGGGCGGCTATTTCCGCGAACTGTTCGATCTCTGCGCGCGTACGGATATTAAAAAGCTCAACCGCCGGGTGCTGGAAAAACTGATTATGTCCGGGGCGTTCGACCGCCTCGGGCCGCATCGCGCGGCATTAATGAATTCACTGGGCGATGCGCTGAAGGCCGCCGATCAGCACGCCAAAGCCGAAGCCATCGGCCAGGCGGATATGTTTGGCGTGCTGGCAGAAGAGCCGGAGCAAATCGAACAGTCCTACGCCAGCTGCCAGCCGTGGCCGGAACAGGTGGTGCTTGATGGCGAAAGGGAGACCCTGGGGCTGTATCTGACCGGGCATCCGATTAACCAGTACTTGAAAGAGATCGAGCGCTACGTAGGCGGCGTACGACTCAAAGACATGCATCCGACCGATCGTGGTAAAGTGACCACGGCGGCCGGGCTCGTTATTGCCGCGCGGGTCATGGTCACCAAGCGCGGCAATCGTATCGGCATCTGCACGCTGGATGACCGTTCCGGGCGTCTGGAGGTGATGTTGTTCACCGACGCCCTGGATAAATACCAGCAGCTGCTGGAAAAAGACCGCATACTTATCGTCAGCGGACAGGTCAGCTTTGATGACTTCAGCGGGGGGCTTAAAATGACCGCTCGTGAAGTCATGGACATTGACGAAGCCCGGGAAAAATATGCTCGCGGGCTTGCTATCTCGCTGACGGACAGGCAAATTGATGACCAGCTTTTAAACCGACTCCGTCAGTCTCTGGAACCCCACCGTTCGGGAACTATTCCAGTACACCTCTATTATCAGAGGGCGGATGCACGCGCGCGGTTGCGTTTTGGCGCAACATGGCGCGTCTCTCCGAGCGATCGTTTACTTAACGATCTGCGTGGCCTTATCGGCTCGGAGCAGGTGGAACTGGAGTTTGACTAATACAGGAATACTATGAGTCTGAATTTCCTTGATTTTGAACAGCCGATTGCAGAGCTGGAAGCGAAAATCGATTCTCTGACTGCGGTTAGCCGCCAGGATGAGAAACTGGATATTAATATCGATGAAGAAGTGCATCGCCTGCGTGAAAAGAGCGTAGAGCTGACGCGCAAGATCTTCGCCGATCTTGGTGCATGGCAGGTTGCGCAACTGGCGCGCCATCCACGTCGCCCGTACACCCTGGATTATGTCCGCCTGGCTTTCGACGAATTCGACGAACTGGCCGGTGACCGTGCCTATGCTGACGATAAAGCTATCGTCGGCGGGATTGCGCGTCTGGACGGGCGTCCGGTAATGATTATCGGCCACCAGAAAGGGCGCGAAACCAAAGAGAAAATTCGCCGCAACTTCGGTATGCCGGCGCCGGAAGGCTATCGTAAGGCGCTGCGCCTGATGGAAATGGCCGAGCGCTTTAAAATGCCGATCATCACCTTCATCGACACCCCGGGCGCCTATCCGGGCGTCGGTGCGGAAGAGCGCGGCCAGTCTGAAGCGATTGCCCGCAACCTGCGTGAAATGTCGCGCCTGAGCGTCCCGGTTATCTGCACCGTTATCGGTGAAGGTGGTTCTGGCGGCGCGCTGGCAATCGGCGTGGGCGATAAAGTGAATATGCTGCAGTACAGCACCTATTCCGTTATCTCCCCGGAAGGCTGTGCCTCAATTTTGTGGAAAAGCGCCGACAAAGCGCCGCTGGCCGCCGAGGCGATGGGGATTGTTGCCCCGCGTCTGAAAGAGCTGAAGCTGATCGACTCCATCATTCCTGAGCCGCTGGGCGGCGCGCATCGTAATCCGGAAGTCATGGCCGCCTCTCTGAAAGCGCAGCTGCTGGCCGATCTGGCTGACCTCGATGTTCTGAGCGAAGAAGATCTGCTGAACCGTCGCTATCAGCGTCTGATGAGCTACGGCTACGCCTGATTATCTGACTCATTTTTTATCCCTAAGGGCCGGTTTTTCCGGCCCTTTTTTTATGTGTTGTTTACTGAGACGAGATGAGATGAATAAGAGCTAATGTGATTAGCCGATGATGCCGATCTCCCTTAAAACTGCAGCAACTGCCAGGGATTGCGACCTGGCAGGCCGTTAACAAGGATAAGGAGAAATACTATGGCATTGCATAAAACCGTCGCATTAAGCGCCGTGGCCGCAGGGATCATGTTAAGCCTGGGGGCCGCACAGGCCACACCGTTGCTTGGCGCAACGGAAGCGACAACCATCAAGGCGAGTGACCTGGCCGCGAGAGAAAAAGCCTTAACCGACTTTCCGCTTATGGCATCGGTAAAATCATCGATTCAAACGCTGCCGAATAGCGAAGTTGAAAAAATCGAGCCGGGTCTGGCGACCAACCCGGCAAACGTGAAGCGTGTGGAAAGCATCTTGTCCGAAAAGGATTGGGAGTATCTGTTCCCGATGCGTGCGGCAGAATATACCTACTCTAACTTTCTGAAAGCTATTGGTAAATTCCCTGCGGTTTGCGGGACCTATACCGACGGACGCGATAGCGATGCCATATGCCGTAAATCTCTGGCAACCATGTTTGCCCACTTTGCTCAGGAAACCGGCGGCCACGAAAGCTGGCGCGATATTCCCGAGTGGCGCCAGGCGCTGGTTTATCTCCGTGAAGTGGGCTGGGTTGAAGGTCAGAAAGGCGGCTACAACGGGGAGTGTAACCCGGATATCTGGCAGGGGCAGACCTGGCCCTGCGGTAAAGATAAAGACGGCGACTACCTGAGCTATTTTGGCCGCGGTGCAAAACAGCTCTCCTATAACTACAACTACGGCCCGTTCTCCGATGCCATGTACGATGGCGACGTTCGTCCACTGCTGGATAAACCGGAGCGGGTGGCGGATACCTGGATGAACCTGGCGAGCGCGGTGTTCTTCTTCGTTTACCCGCAGCCGCCGAAGCCCTCTATGCTGCACGTCATCGACGGAACCTGGGTACCAAACGATCATGATAAAGCGAGTGGCCTGGTTGAAGGCTTTGGGGTCACCATTCAAATTATCAACGGCGGCGTCGAGTGCGGCGGGGCGGAGGAGAACGCGCAGTCTCTGAACCGTATTGCCTACTACAAAGAGTTCGCAAACTACCTGAAAGTGCCGATTGCTGATGATGAAGTGCTCGGCTGTAAGAATATGAAGCAGTTCGATGAAGGCGGCGCGGGCGCGTTACCGATTTACTGGGAAGAGGATTGGGGATGGAGCCCGGACACCGCTGACGGCAAGACTAACGCCTGCCAGCTGGTGGGCTACCAGACGCCGTATAGCGCCTTTAAACAAGGTGACTATGCGAAGTGCGTCCAGAGCCACTTCAACGTCAATATCATCGACGATACCGGCCAGGCCGAGGATACCACCCCGGCGACGCCTGACGATACCACGCCTGCGCAGGAAACTAACGTGGCGCCGGTTGCGCGTATCGCCGGTCCGATTGGCGCTATCGAAGCGGGTGCCAGGGTTTCCCTGAGCGCGGAGGGCTCTACCGATGCGAATGGCGATAAGCTCACCTATACCTGGATGTCGCAGGACGGCCAGACTATCAGCGGACAGGATAAAGCCGTTATCACCTTTACCGCTCCGGAAAAAGATCGCGATGCACAATATGTGGTGAGCCTGACGGTAAGCGACGGGACCTTGTCCAGCACGGCAACGTACACCCTGAACGTGAAGGCTAAAGCTGCTGCTGCGGATGAAACGACCGATGGCAAAGACAGCGACACCATCAGCTATCCTTCCTGGAGCAGTACCCAGACCTGGAAAGCGGGCGATATCGTTAATAACCACGGCGCGCTGTATCAGTGTAAACCGCTACCTGAAGGGGCGTGGTGCAACGTGGCGCCGACCTACTATGAGCCCGGCGCAGGCATTGCCTGGGGCGATGCGTGGAAAGCGCTGTAATAGAGATAAATCCGCCAGTGCTTAGCGCTGGCGGGGTGATATGATGCTTTCCTCAGGTAAATTCAGGAGGAAAGCGTGAATATCATTGCGATCATGGGTCCCCACGGCGTCTATTATAAAGACGAACCGATCAAAGAACTGGAAGCCGCCCTGCAACGGCAAGGTTTCCAGACCATCTGGCCGCAAAATAGCGCCGATCTTTTGCAATTTATCGAGCATAATCCGCGGATCTGCGGGGTTATTTTTGACTGGGATGAATACAGCGTTGATCTGTGCAGCGATATTAATTGCTTAAATGAATATCTGCCGCTGTACGCATTTATCAACGCCCATTCGACGATGGACGTCAGCAGCCAGGACCTGCGCATGACGCTATGGTTCTTTGAATACGCGCTGGGGCTGGCGGAAGAGATCGCTACCCGCATCGGTCAATACACCCGCGAATACCTCGACAACATAACCCCGCCGTTTACCAAAGCCTTGTTCAACTATGTGCAGGAGGGGAAATATACTTTCTGTACCCCCGGGCATATGGGCGGCTCGGCATATCAAAAAAGCCCGGTGGGCTGTCTGTTTTACGATTTCTTTGGCGGGAATACCCTAAAGGCCGACGTCTCTATTTCCGTGACGGAGCTGGGATCGCTGCTCGATCATAGCGGTCCGCATCTGGAGGCGGAAGAGTATATTGCCCGCGCATTCGGCGCCGAACAGAGCTATATGGTGACCAACGGAACCTCGACGTCGAATAAGATTGTCGGTATGTATTCCGCTCCGGCGGGCAGCACCCTGCTTATCGATCGCAACTGCCATAAATCGTTGGCTCATTTACTGATGATGAGCGACGTGGTGCCGCTGTGGCTAAAGCCGACGCGCAATGCGCTAGGGATCCTCGGCGGCATACCCAAGCGCGAATTTACCCGCGACAGTATTCAGCAAAAGGTTAATGCGACAGGCGGCGCCGGGTGGCCTGTGCATGCGGTGATCACCAACTCCACCTATGACGGACTGCTGTATAACACCACCTGGATCAAAGAGACCCTCGACGTACCGTCAATCCACTTTGATTCCGCCTGGGTGCCCTATACCCATTTTCATCCGATCTATCAGGGTAAAAGCGGGATGAGCGGCGATCGCATTGCGGGGAAAGTGATCTTTGAAACGCAGTCGACGCATAAAATGCTGGCCGCGCTATCGCAGGCTTCGCTGATTCATATTAAAGGCAGCTATGATGAGGATACCTTCAATGAAGCCTTTATGATGCACACCTCGACCTCCCCGAGCTACCCGATCGTTGCCTCCATTGAGACTGCTGCCGCCATGCTACGCGGCAACTCCGGCAGACGACTGATTCAGCGTTCGATTGAGCGGGCGCTGGATTTTCGCAAAGAGGTGCAGCGGTTGCGCGAAGAGTCTGACGGCTGGTTTTTTGATATCTGGCAGCCGGAAGAGGTGGAGGAAGCGCAGTGCTGGCCGGTTTCACCCGGAGAAAGGTGGCATGGCTTTCAGGACGCCGATGACGACCATATGTTCCTCGATCCGGTGAAAGTCACCATTCTGACGCCCGGTATGGACGAGCAGGGCAACATGGATAGCGAAGGCATTCCGGCCGCGCTGGTGGCGAAGTTCCTTGATGAGCGTGGCGTGGTGGTAGAAAAAACCGGGCCGTACAACCTGCTGTTCCTGTTCAGTATCGGTATAGATAAAACCCGAGCGATGGGGCTACTGCGCGGATTGACCGAGTTCAAACGCGCTTACGATCTCAATTTACGGGTGAAAAACATGCTGCCGGATCTGTACGCCGAAGATCCGGATTTTTACCGCAACATGCGTATTCAGGATCTGGCCCAGGGTATTCATCGTCTGATTCGCCAGCACCAGCTCTCGCAGCTGATGCTTAGCGCTTTCGACGTCCTGCCGGAGATGAAAATGACGCCGCATCAGGCCTGGCAGCGGCAGATTAAAGGCGAAGTGGAAACCATTGAACTGGAGAATCTGGTCGGGCGTATTTCAGCGAATATGATTCTACCGTACCCGCCCGGCGTGCCGCTGCTGATGCCCGGTGAGATGATCGCCGAAGAGAGCCGCGCGGTGCTCAATTTCCTGCTCATGCTGTGCTCCATCGGCCGCCACTATCCGGGTTTCGAAACCGATATCCACGGCGCGAAACGCGATGAAGACGGCGTGTACTGGGTTCGAGTCTTAAAAAATGACTAAGCGCTTGCGCACTCACGAACTGAACGAGTAACGTTGTTGGCTTCAACTGGAGGAGTTGTACCATGCTGGGTTTAAAACGGGTTCACCATATCGCCATCATTGCGACGGATTATGCGAAGAGTAAAGCCTTCTACTGCGACATTCTGGGGTTCACCCTGCAGGGCGAGTTCTATCGCCAGGAGCGTGATTCATGGAAGGGCGATCTGGCGCTGAATGGCGAATATGTCATTGAACTCTTTTCATTCCCGTTTCCTCCTGCGCGTCCGAGCCGCCCCGAAGCCTGCGGGCTGCGCCATCTGGCGTTTAGCGTTGATGATGTCGATGCTGCCGTTGCGCATCTTGAGGCCCACGGCGTGGCCTGTGAAGGCGTTCGTATCGACCCCTTCACCGGTAAACGATTCACCTTTTTTAACGATCCGGACGGGCTACCGCTGGAGATTTATCAGCAGTAATTCTTGTCAGGGCGTGTTCTGCCGGGTAACGTGCCGGACACGCTTTCCTCAGTTAATACTCTCATGATGATGATCCCAGACATGGCGCAAACGCTACAGCCGCACCGCCATTTTTTAGTGGCCTTTAGCGGCGGGCTGGATTCGAGCGTGCTCCTGTATCGCCTGGTTCGCTGGCGCGAACAGGATCCTACCGTTCAGCTGCGGGCGATGCATATTCACCACGGCCTCAGCGCGAACGCCGACGATTGGGTGGCGCACTGCCGACAAATATGCCAGCAGTGGCAGGTACCGCTTTTGGTTGAACGGGTGGCGCTCGCCGATGAGGGGCTGGGGATTGAGGCCCACGCGCGTCAGGCGCGCTATCAGGCTTTCCGTTCGGCGCTGATGCCCGGCGAAGTGCTGGTGACGGCACAGCATCTTGACGACCAGTGTGAAACCTTTCTGTTGGCGCTTAAGCGGGGGAGCGGCCCAACCGGGCTTTCGGCGATGGCCGGCGAGTCCGATTTTGCCGGGACGAAACTGCTGCGTCCGCTGCTTAACGAAAGCCGCGACTCCCTGCACCGGTGGGCGATAGCCCATCAGCTCAGCTGGATTGAAGACGAAAGTAACCAGGACGACGCCTACGATCGCAATTTTCTCCGCCTGCGAATTGTTCCGCTACTTAACGCTCGCTGGCCGCACTTCGCCGAGGCCGTAGCGCGCAGCGCCAACCTGTGCGGCGAGCAGGAACAGCTGCTGGATGAAATGCTGGCGGCGGAGCTGGCAACGCTGGTGGCGGAGGATGGCGGGTTGACTATCGAACCGTTGGCGGCCATGAGCGCGCCGCGTCGGGCCGCGCTGCTGCGCCGCTGGCTGGCTGGGCTCAATGCGCCGATGCCTTCGCGCGAGATGCCGGAGCGTATCTGGCGCGAAGTGGCGATGGCGCGCGAGGATGCGTATCCCTGTCTGCGCCTTGGCCATTTCGCCGTTCGTCGCTATCAGCAACGGCTGCACTGGGTGAAATATCTCCCCGGACAGAGCGAGAAGGTGCTGGCATGGCGCGATATTGCCAGACCGCTGCCGTTACCCGACGGTCTTGGCGAACTGAAGCTCCTGGCCGGCGGCCCGTTACGCGGCCCGCGCCAGGATGAAGCGGTCACTATTCGTTTTCGCGCCAGCGGTAATCTGCATATCGTCGGTCGCCAGGGCGGCCGCAAGCTGAAGAAAATCTGGCAGGAGCTCAACGTTGCTCCCTGGCGGCGCGATACCACGCCGCTGCTGTTTTACGGCGAAACGCTTATCGCCGCAGCCGATGGTCTGTTTATTACCGTCGATGGGAAAGTTCAGGAAGGTGAAGGCGTGCAGATGATGTGGATGAAAACGGGCGGCTGAGCCACCCGTTTTGCTTCAGGACTCGCTGACCACTACCGTACCGATTTCCGGATGGCTGAAGCTGGCGATTTTATCCAGGCGCAGTTCGCGGACGTCGCCGGCGAGCTCCACGACGAGATACTCGATATTTTTTCGCGAGATAAGATCGTTGGCCTTCGCTTGCAGCTGTTCGCCATCTTTGAGCTCCAGCGCCAGGACCAGATGGTGCTGACAGGCAAGTTCGAGGTTGTCATAATCATCGCAATTGATGGGTTGATAAGTATCATTCATTGACATAATCGCTCACCAGTAAGTTTGCCGCCGCATATGCGGCCTTTTCCCTGACTGACTCAGCAAGGGCCTGATCCGCCGCAACCTCATTCAATACTTTCAACACGCAACCTAGCGCATCCGGGATATATCCAAGGTCCCCGCTGGCTATTTCCGCATACCGCTTGCGTATTAACTCACAATATTTGTCCACATGCCCTCCTGTCAGCGTTCTGACTTAACCGTGGGATGTAAGTTTAAGCCTACGAAGATAAACTCTGTTTAGCAAGGTGACTATACCATAGTCATTTAAGCAATATCAGCAGGATGAAAGGGGATCCTGCGATTGCTGACAGCCTTTTGCCGCCAGTTTCGCTACAATGAACGCCATTTTTATCAGGAGTTTCCTCATGGCGCTGAAAGCGACGATTTATAAAGCGACGGTGAACGTGGCCGACCTGGACCGCAACCAGTTTCTGGATGCCAGTTTGACGCTTGCCCAGCATCCGTCAGAAACCCAGGAGCGCATGATGCTGCGCCTGCTGGCGTGGATGAAATACGCCGACGAGCGTCTGCAGTTTACCCGCGGTTTGTCTTCCGATGATGAAGCTGAACTCTGGCTGCTAAACGATCATCTGGGCGTTGATCTGTGGATCGAACTGGGGCTGCCGGACGAACGGCGGATTAAAAAAGCCTGCTCGCGGGCGCAAGAGGTGGCGCTGTTTGCCTATAATAGCCGGGCGGCAGAAATCTGGTGGCAGCAAAATAAAAGCAAAATGGCACAGTTTTCAAAGCTAACCGTATGGTATTTAGATGATACTCAGCTGGCGCAGCTCAGTGCTTTTGCCGATCGGACAATGTCGCTACAGGCGACTATCCAGGATGGCGCTATCTGGCTATCTGACGCTAAGAATAATCTGGAAATTCATTTAACGGCCTGGCAAACATCCGCATGATTACGATTAGCCGCAGCGTGGCGATTGCGGATGACGAGGTCTCGCTTTCCGGGATACGCGCCCAGGGGGCGGGCGGTCAGCATGTCAATAAAGCATCGACGGCTATCCATTTACGCTTTGATATTAAGGCATCGAGCTTGCCTGAGTATTATAAGGAACGTCTGCTTACCTCCAGCCATCACTTAATTTCTGCCGAGGGTGTGGTTATCATTAAGGCTCAGAAATATCGCAGCCAGGAGATGAATCGCGAAGCGGCGATTGCGCGTCTGGTTGCCTTAATACAAGAATTAACTGCAGTGCAGAAGTGCCGCCGGGAGACGCGACCGACCAGAGCGTCAAAAGAGCGCCGGCTTGCCTCAAAGGCGCAAAAATCCTCAGTTAAGGCGCTGCGTGGGAAAGTTCGTCATTAAAGGCATGGCGAACCGGTGGAATGGATAATAAGGAATTTACAGTGAAGAAAATCGTATTTTCAGTCGTGGCGGCGTGCTCGCTTTTTGCCCTATTCGGCTGTAACCATCGCGCGGAGATGGACACGCTACAACCGGCGCCGATGGAAGAACTAAAGCCGATGCAGCAGAGCTGGCGCGGCGTGCTGCCGTGCGCCGACTGCGAAGGTATCGAAACTTCGCTCTTTCTTGAGAAAGACGGTACCTGGGTGATGAATGAGCGGTATCAGGGCGTCAGTCGTGAGCCTTCCTCCTTTGCTTCCTATGGCACCTGGGCGCGCACGGCCGATAAGCTGGTGCTGACCGACAGCAAAGGCGAGAAGTCTTACTATCGGGCGAAGGGCGACAAGCTGGAAATGCTCGATCGCGACGGTAATCCCATCGAGTCTACGCTGAACTATACGCTTGAGTCAGTCAAAGCCAGCCTGCCCATCACGCCAATGGCGATGCGCGGAATGTACTTCTATATGGCGGATGCCGCGACCTTTACCGATTGCGCAACCGGCAAGCGAGTGGCGGTCGCGAATAACGCGCAGCTCGAGCGTGATTATGCCGCGGCGCGCGGAACGGATACTCGCCCGGTGCTGCTGGTGGTCGAGGGGCACTTTGCGCTGGAAGCGAATCCGGACAACGGCGAGATGGTAAAAACGCTGATGGCGGATAAAAATATTAAATTTATTCCAGGTAAAGACTGTAATCAGTAATGGTTACCTGTGGAAAAAGAAAGGCCTCGCAAACGCGAGGCCTTTTTGCATTCAAAGATGATCATTAACCTTTGATAGCGTTAACCAGGTAATTCACGATATCACCGGTTTTAATCAGCTGCTTCTCGCCGCTGCGACGATATTTATATTCGATATCGTCGTTGTCGAGGTTACGGTCGCCCAGCACGATGGTGTGCGGAATACCGATAAGCTCCATATCGGCGAACATCACGCCCGGACGCTCTTTACGGTCGTCCATCAGCACGTCGATACCCAGCGCGCTCAGCTCTGCGTACAGTTTCTCGGCCAGCTCCTGCACGCGGTAGGATTTATGCATGTTCATCGGCAGAATCGCAACCTGGAACGGTGCGATAGCTTCCGGCCACAGAATCCCGCGATCGTCAAAGTTCTGCTCAATGGCGGCCGCCACCACGCGCGTCACACCGATACCGTAGCAGCCCATCGTCAGGATCTGGTTACGGCCATCTTCGCCCTGTACGGAGGCTTTCATCGCTTCAGAGTACTTGGTACCCAGCTGGAAGATGTGGCCCACTTCGATACCGCGTTTAATCAGCAGCGTACCTTTACCGTCCGGGCTCGGGTCACCCGCCACGACGTTACGGATATCAGCCACTTCAGGGGTGGCGACGTCGCGATCCCAGTTGATGCCGAAGTAGTGTTTCCCGTCGATGTTCGCGCCCGCGGCGAAATCGCTCATTGCGGCAACGGTACGGTCAATAATCACCGGAATGGGCATATTAACCGGACCCAGAGAACCGGGACCTGCCTGCACCAGCGCGCGGATCTCTTCTTCGGTAGCGAAGGTCAGCGGGCTGGCGACCTGCGGCAGTTTTTCCGCTTTAACTTCGTTCAGCTCATGATCGCCGCGAACCAGCAGGGCAATCAGCGGAGACTTGCTGTCTTCTACCGCTTTGACCAGCAGGGTTTTCACCGTTTTCTCAATCGGCAGATTGAACTGCTCAACCAGCTCGGCGATGGTTTTGGCGTTCGGCGTATCGACCAGGGTCATTTCCTGAGTAGCGGCAGCGCGCGGCTCTTTCGGCGCAACGGCTTCGGCGAACTCGATGTTGGCCGCGTAGTCGGAAGAGTCAGAGAAGATCACGTCATCTTCGCCGCTCTGCGCCAGCACCTGGAATTCGTGGGATGCACTACCGCCGATAGAACCGGTGTCAGCCTGTACCGCGCGGAAATCCAGGCCCATACGGCTGAAAATTTTGCTGTACGCGGCGTACATCGCGTCGTAGGTTTCCTGCAGAGATTCCTGAGAGGTATGGAAAGAGTAAGCATCTTTCATCAGGAATTCACGGGAACGCATCACGCCGAAACGCGGGCGCACTTCGTCACGGAACTTGGTTTGGATCTGATAGAAGTTCAGCGGCAGCTGTTTGTAGGAGCTCAGCTCGTTACGAATCAGGTCGGTGATCACTTCTTCATGAGTCGGGCCGAGTACGAACGGACGTTCGCCACGGTCAGCAATACGCAGCAGTTCCGGGCCGTACTGTTCCCAGCGGCCACTCTCTTGCCACAGCTCAGAGGGCTGAACTACCGGCATTAACACCTCGATTGCACCGGCGTTGTTCATCTCTTCACGCACGATGTTTTCGACTTTTTTCAGGACGCGCACGCCGGTCGGCAGCCAGGTATATAACCCGGAGGCCAGCTTGCGGATCATCCCGGCGCGCAGCATCAGCTGATGGCTGATAACCTCGGCGTCGGCAGGTGTCTCCTTCAGAGTGGAGAGCAGGTATTGGCTAGTACGCATGTTGTTACGGTTCCATTTGGACGATCGATACAGGCTGGGAGCCAGCCTGACACAAAAAAGTGGTTTAGTTTACCAGTGTGGCAAAGATGCCAAAAGAGAGGAAAATAAAATTAGCGTGGTTCGAGAGAAAAGACTTCAAAACCGGACGAAATCACCCGCCAGCGCACGTTAAAATCCAGCAGCCAGACGGCGTAGGTCTTTCCCGGGTCTTCTTCTTTACGATATGCCGGGCGCGGATCTTGCGCCAGAACTTCGCTAATAAACACCTTAAGTCGGGGATAGCGCTTTTCCAGTTCTAAAAGCCGGACTTCTGTTTCTGGCGTGAAGCTCACCGCCACTTCCGCCTGCGGTGCCTGCTGCGCGTAGCTCGCGCTGGCTTCCGGCAGCGCTTCGGCAAAGGGCAGGTAAGGTTTGATGTCCACGACCGGCGTACCATCCACCAGGTCCACACTACCGAGTTCCAGAACGACGTGTTCTTTCTGGCAGCGAATACCTTTTAGCTCGACCAGCGACATACCGATTGGATTAGGACGAAAGGTCGAGCGGGTGGCGAAAACGCCCATCCGCGCATTACCGCCGAGGCGGGGAGGGCGCACGGTCGGGCGCCAGCCGCCTTCCATGGTCTGATGAAACACAAACAGGATCCACAGATGGCTGAAGTTTTCCAGGCCGCGCACGGCATCGGCCTGGTTATAGGGGGGCAGAAGATGTAATTCGCCGCCGCCGTTTTTAACCAGCCCAGGCTGGCGGGGGACGGCAAATTTTTCTTTATAGGGCGAGCGAATAACGCCTATCTGCGCAAACTGAAAATCACTCATTGCGCCGTAACGTTAAGCGCTGAGCCAAGGCAGACGGCCTGGCGGTAGCAGCCTGGAGTTCCGCTGGTCACTTCGCAGCGGTGCAGCAGCACGGCATTGGCTTTCATTTTTGCAGCGTTAATCTGCATACGCTTGCGGGCCGTCGGGATATTGGGTGGAGAGTCTTGATTCGAGGCCTGGCAGGATTCACCGGTGACTTCGCCGAGTTCGCGGAAAGGTTTACCCACCAATTCTGTTGCATCGGTATAGATTCTTACCGGGGCCGGACGCGTCGCTTTCGGTTTTGCCGGTTCCGATTTGGCAGGCGGGGTTACGGTGCTTTGTACAGGCTCGACGGGAGATCTGCTTAGCATAGAACAACCGCTTAACATGAGTGCTAACAAACAGACCGGTAAAGCACGCATAGTATTTCCTCAATAAATAATAAAACAGGGCGCTATTGAATCAGGTGCTTGCATAAATGACAAGACGGGCATAAAGCCCGTCCTGAATGATATTACGCTGAGAAAAGATTACCAGCCTTTCACCGCACCGCCGTTAAAGATTTTGTTAGCCGCTTCGTAAACTTCATCACTCTGATAGGCCTGAACAAATTTCTTAACATTTTCCGCATCTTTGTTGTCTTCGCGAGCGACAATCAGGTTCACGTACGGAGACTCTTTACCTTCCACGAAAATACCGTCTTTTGCCGGCGTTAAGCCAATCTGGCTGGCATAGGTGGTATTGATAACCGCCAGAGCGATTTGCGCATCATCCAGAGAGCGCGGCAGCTGCGGGGCTTCCAGCTCAACAATTTTCAGGTTTTTCGGGTTTTCAATAATATCCAGAGAGGTTGGCAGCAGACCAACGCCTTCTTTCAGTTTGATCAGGCCAACCTGTTGCAGCAGCAGCAGAGAGCGGCCAAGGTTGGTGGGATCGTTAGGAATCGCGACCTGAGAGCCCGGCTGCAGTTCGTCCAGCGATTTGATTTTTTTCGAATAACCCGCAATTGGGTAAACAAAAGAGTTACCTACGGAAACCAGCTTGTAGCCGCGGTCTTTGATTTGCTGGTCAAGATACGGTTTATGCTGGAAGGCGTTAACGTCGATATCGCCTTTGCTCAGCGCTTCGTTCGGCAGAACGTAGTCGTTGAAGGTCACCAGTTCGACATCAAGGCCGTATTTTTCTTTTGCTACTTTCTGCGCGACTTCCGCAACCTGCTGCTCCGCACCGACGATAACGCCGACTTTAATATGGTTAGGATCTTTTTCGTCCTGACCGCAACCCACCAGAGCCAGAGAACCGATTAACGCGCCGACTGCCGCAAAGGTTTTGAAATTAAAGGCCATGTTATTTCCTTCCTGTAAGATTCTGTATTGTGTGTAATGTTATTTGTGAGTCACAGCCCGGACGATACGATCGCCTGAGAATTGGATTAAGTACACCAGAATAACCAGCAGCACCAGTACGGTATTCATTACCGTTGCATTGTAGCCTATATAACCGTACTGATAGCCAATCTGCCCGAGACCACCGGCACCCACGGCGCCGCCCATCGCGGAATAGCCGACCAGCGTAATGAGCGTGATGGTTGCCGCATTCACCAGGCCCGGCAGCGCTTCCGGCAGCAGAACCTTACGCACGATCTGCATCGGCGTTGCGCCCATGGCGCGGGATGCTTCGATAAGGCCGGTGGGGATCTCCAGCAGGGCGTTTTCCACCATACGGGCGATAAACGGTGCGGCGCCGACCGTCAGCGGAACGATAGCCGCCTGCAGGCCAATCGACGTGCCAACGATCACGCGAGTGAATGGGATCATCCATACCAGCAGGATAATAAAAGGAATCGAGCGGAAAATATTCACCACCGCCGAAAGCGTGCGGTAGAGCTTCGCATTAGCGACAATTTGCCCCGGACGGGTGACGTACAGCAGCACGCCGACCGGCAGGCCGAGAACAAAACCGAAGAAGCCGGAGACAAACGTCATGGCCAGCGTTTCCCATACGCCGCGAACCAGCAGCCAAATCATTGGTTCAGACATATCCCAGTACCTCTACTTTTACATGGTGTTCCTGTAGCCAGGCGATTGCGGCCTGGGTATCTTCCTGCGTGCCGTGCATCTCAGTGAGCATAATGCCGAACTTCACGCCGCCCGCGTAATCCATCTGCGCGCTAATAATGTTGTTATTCACATTAAAACGACGGGCAGTCTCAGAAAGAAGCGGGGCATCAACGGAGTGACCCGTAAACTCCATGCGCAGCATGGGCACGCTATCGGGAAGCGCTTCAGGTTTAAGGCGGGCCTGATAATCATCCGGGATATCAAGGTGCAGCGTTGACTGAATAAACTGTTGCGCCAGCGGGGTTTTGGGATGAGAGAAGACCTCGCTCACCGTATCCTGTTCAATCAGCTGGCCGTTGCTGATAACGGCAACGCAATCACAGATGCGTTTGACGACATCCATTTCATGGGTAATCAGCAAAATCGTCAGGCCCAGGCGACGGTTGATATCTTTCAGCAGTTCCAGAATTGAACGCGTAGTGGCCGGGTCCAGAGCGCTGGTGGCTTCGTCGCAGAGCAGGACTTTTGGATTGCTCGCTAGCGCACGGGCGATGGCCACGCGCTGTTTTTGACCGCCGGAGAGATTTGCCGGATAGCTATCGTGTTTATCCCCCAGACCGACGAGATCGAGCAGCTCGGTCACCCGGCGCTTGATTTCATCTTTCGGCGTATTGTCGAGCTCCAGAGGCAACGCCACGTTGCCGAATACGGTGCGTGAGGCAAGCAGGTTAAAGTGCTGGAAGATCATGCCTATCTGGCGACGGGCGCGAGTGAGCTCTTTTTCTGACAGCGCCGTTAGTTCCTGGCCGCCCACCTGTACGCTGCCCTGCGTTGGACGTTCGAGCAGGTTAACGCAGCGGATTAACGTACTTTTACCCGCGCCGGAAGCGCCGATGACGCCATAAATTTGCCCGGCGGGGACATGCAGGCTGACATCGTTCAGCGCCTGTATGCTGCGATTTCCCTGCTGGAACACTTTGGTAATATTCGAAAGTTTAATCATCAGTTATTTATTATCGTTTAGCCGTTTGCCGTGGCATTTTCTTCTGCCGTGTCCAGGCGATGCCTGTCAATGAAATGGATGTTAAGGCATCCAGACGTCTAAATCAATCTGACTCTGTATAATGAGCACTTTCTTGCGTCCGGAAACATGCGATACTACGCGCATTAGCCTTTATCAGGAGCAAACCGGTGGCAATGTCAGTACCCGCAATTTTTCTTGACCGTGATGGCACGATTAATGTCGATCACGGCTATGTCCATGAAATCGACAACTTTGAATTTATCGATGGCGTCATTGACGCAATGCGTCAATTAAAGGAGATGGGCTACGCGCTGGTGCTGGTGACCAACCAGTCCGGTATCGCCCGGGGTAAGTTTACTGAAGAGCAGTTTGAAACGCTGACGGAGTGGATGGACTGGTCGCTGGCCGATCGCGGCGTTGATCTGGATGGCATCTATTATTGTCCGCACCACCCGCAGGGAACCGTTGAAGAGTTTCGCCAGACCTGCGACTGCCGCAAGCCGCATCCGGGTATGCTGATTTCGGCGCGCGACTATCTGCATATTGATATGGCGGCTTCCTTTATGGTTGGCGATAAAGTCGAAGATATGCAGGCAGCTCTGGCGGCCAATGTCGGCACGAAAGTATTAGTGCGCACCGGCAAGCCGGTGACCCCAGAAGCCGAAAGTGCCGCTGATTGGGTAATTAATAGCCTGGCAGACCTGCCGGATGCTATCAAAAAGCAGCAAAAATAAGCGTTATGTATAAAAGGTGAGCGGTTGAAATAAAATTGCATTTTACCGCTTGTCACCGCCGAATAACTCCCTATAATGCGCTCCCACTGACACGGCAGATGTGAATCACTTCACAAACAACCCGGTCGGTTGAAGAGAAAAAATCCTGAAATAACGGGTTGACTCTGAAAGAGGAAAGCGTAATATACGCCACCTCGCAACGGTGAGCGAAAGCCGCGTTGCACTGCTCTTTAACAATTTATCAGACAATCTGTGTGGGCACTCAAAGTGACATGGATTCTTAACGTCCTCGGACGAAAAATGAATACCAAGTCTCTGAGTGAACAT
>NZ_ALNJ01000141.1:0-1121 GCF_000293135.1 Klebsiella sp. OBRC7
CCAGCCAATAACGGCACGGGACCACAGGTCAATCACCACCGCCAGATACAGCCAGCCTTCATCTGTGTGAAGATACGTGATATCGCCTGCCCACTTCTGATTCGGGCCACTGGCGATAAAGTCCTGCTTCAGCAGGTTTTCCGATACCGGCATACCGTGTTGACGGTAGCTGACCGGGCTGAACTTCCGGCTGGCTTTTGCCCGTAATCCCTGACGGCGCAGGCTGGCGGCGATGGTTTTGATGTTGTACTCCGGTAACTCATCAGCAAGGCGCGGCGCACCATAACGCTGCTTTGCCTCAGTGAATGCCTGACTGACAGCAGTATCACAGATGAGCCGGTACTGCTGGCGTGGACCGGGTTGATGGCGACGTCTGAGCCAGACATACCAGCCGCTTCGGGCAACCCGAAGCACCCGGCACATGGCTTTGATGCTGAACTCAGCCTGATGCTTTTCGATGAAGACATACTTCATTTCAGGCGCTTCGCGAAGTATGTCGCGGCCTTTTGGAGAATGGCCAGTTCTTCATCCCGTTCAGCCAGTTGTCGCTTAAGGCGGGCAATTTCGACGGACATTTCCTGTTCACGTTCGGAAGATGAATGTGCATTTTTCAGCTTACTGCGCCAGTTGTAGAGCTGGGATTCATACAGACTGAGTTCACGGGCGGCGGCAGCGACACCAATACGCTCAGCCAGTTTCAGGGCTTCATCGCGGAATTCGGGGGTGTACTGTTTACGGGCCGTTTTGCTGTTTGATGCTGGTTTTGTCATGAGTAATCACCTCTGGTTGAGAGTTTACTCACTTAGTTGCGTGTCCACTAATGGTGGGTAGGATCAATGCTCTCCCTCACAAAGACACACCATTTCTACGTGTGCTTCATATCATCTTAGCTGTATTGATTTTATTGCAGATTGTTAGGGAAGGTGCGAACAAGTTCCTGATATGAGATCATCATATTCATCCGGAGCGCATCCCAGAGGGACATCATGAGCCATCAACTCACCTTCGCCGATAGTGAATTCAGCACTAAGCGCCGTCAGACCCGAAAAGAGATTTTCCTCTCCCGCATGGAGCAGATTCTGCCATGGCAGAATATGACCGCTGTCATCGAGCCGTTTTAT
>NZ_ALNJ01000142.1:0-70140 GCF_000293135.1 Klebsiella sp. OBRC7
CCGCCATAATCGCTCCGGCGTTTAACGGGGCGGCGAAGTGCAAATCGGTGGCGCGAGCCAGCACCACTTTTTCCATCTCCCCCGCCGCTATCGCCTGCGTCGCCTGCGCAATCAGCTCTCGCCACTGCGGATAAGCCGGGAAATGCTGTTCGCTCAGCAGAGAGGGCATCTCGGTAGCCTGCGCCTGTTTCGCCACCAGCGAATCGAGAAATTCACGTGCCGCACGGGCATCATCGCGTAGCGAGGTCTCGCTATATAATACCAGGCGCAGCGTGGCGCTGCCGCCCAGCCGACGCCACTCCAGCCTCGGCAAGATCAACAGGCCCTGCTGAGGATGAAAAGCATTAAGGCCACAAATTCGCAGATCGTCACGCCCCTGCTGGCGCAAAAAAGCGTGCGCCAGCTCAAGGGAAGCAAAGATTTGCACCGCCCCCAGCGCGGCCAGTTCTTCATCGCCGCTGCGCTGCTGCCAGTAGAACTGCGGCCACTGCGGCTGATGCGTGCACCACAAAAGCGGATCAAATGCGTCATTTAGCGCGAAGGGGACATCGAAAATTCGCGTGCCGGGCGATGGCGGGAATGCTTCATCCAGGCAGCGATACAGGCTTTCCAGCGCGGTGGATACAGACAGCACGCAAACCTCCACGGAGTAAAAACCCCACATTATACGGGGTACTACTGAGGAATAGCAGTACCCACGATGAGGGAGCGGCTTTTAATTAGCGCGGCGGTTAGTGGGTGGCGATTTCGAACGCCATGCCGATATGGTCAATGCCGTCCTCGTCGTAAACCTCGGTCACCGGCACAAAACCGAAGCTGGCGTAGAATTTTTGCAGGTGCGCCTGGGCGCCAAGATAAATAGCCTTTTGCGGCCAGTGTTGCCGGCAGCTGGCCAGCGCCTGTTCCATCAGCTGATAGCCCAGCTTCTCGCCGCGCACCGCCTGGCTGACAATCACCCGGCCAATCACCACCGGTTCAAACTCATCATCGCTCTTGAGAATGCGCGCGTAGGCTACCAGCTCATCGCCGCGCCAGCCGAGAAGATGGCGATTTTCCCCCACCAAATCGTCGCCGTCGACGTCCTGATAGGCGCAGGTTTGTTCGACAACGAACACCGCACAGCGTAATTTCAGCACGGCGTAGAGCTGTGGGACGGTCAGTTCACCGTGGTGAAGATCCTGCCATGTAATCATCTGCGCTTCCTTAATTAATTTTAACCCTAAATAATTCAAGTGGCATGAAGGCGGCCAGCGAGTGAATCCCCAGGAGCTTACATGAGTAAGTGACTGGGGTGAACGAGTGCAGCCAACACACATGCAACTTGAAGTATGACGGGTATACTTTGTTTTTTGACTCTCGCCCTAAGGACACTGGACGATGGAATTACTCTTTTTGGGGACATCCGCTGGCGTGCCTACCCGTACGCGTAATATGACGTCGATAGTGCTGAATTTGCAACAGCCAACAATGGCTGAGATGTGGCTGTTCGACTGCGGGGAAGGAACGCAGCATCAGTTTCTGCGCACCCCTTATCATCCCGGCAAGCTGAATAAGATTTTTATTACGCATTTACATGGCGATCATCTCTTCGGTCTCCCCGGCCTGCTGTGCAGCCGCTCGATGCAGGGTAATTCTCTGCCGCTGACGCTGTATGGACCGAAAGGACTTAAAGCGTTCGTGGAAACCGCGCTGCGCCTCAGCGGCTCCTGGACCGATTACCCGCTGACGATTATCGAAGTCGGGCCGGGGCTGGTGCTCGATGAAGCCGGCTTCCGGGTCACCGCCTGGCCGCTCAACCATCCGGTCGAATGCTATGGCTATCGTATCGAACAGCATGATAAGCCGGGCACCCTTGACGCCGTGCAGCTTATCGCCGAAGGCGTGCCTCCCGGTCCGTTATTTCAGCGCTTAAAACAGGGATTAACGGTTGAGCTGGAAGATGGACGGCGGATTGACGGCAGCCGCTACCTCGGCCCGGCAACGCCGGGTAAGAAGCTGGCTATTTTCGGCGATACCGCCCCCTGCGAGGCGGCGCGGGAACTGGCCCAGGGCGTGGATATCATGGTTCACGAGGTGACGCTCGAACAGGCGATGGCGGAAAAAGCAAACAGCCGCGGGCATTCAACCAGTCAGCAAACGGCGGCGCTGGCGCACGATGCGGGCGTCGGCACGCTTATCGCCACCCACTTTAGCTCTCGCTATGACGCTGAAGGCTGCCAGCGTCTGCTGGCAGAGTGCAGAGAGGTATTTCCGTCTACCGTGCTGGCGGAAGATTTCATGACATATACCGTAGAATAAAAAAGCGGCGTACCGCGGCAGAGAGACGTCGCGAATACGCCAGCCATTACTCTTCAGCATAGCTGTTATAACGCAGAATAGATTTTAAATTGCGATAGCCCAGGTAATCCAGGATCGAGTCGTCATCAATTCCTTTTTTTCCCAGCTCATAGCCGCACGCATGGCGCAGCATCCGGGGATGAATATTTTGCTTCAGCTTCGCCAGCTCGCAGCACTCACGAATAATTTGATAAAAACGCTGGCGAGTTATCTGATTACCCCGGGAAGAGATAAACAGCAAATCGTTATGGGCCGGGTAACACTCTCTGGCCAGCAGCCAGCGCTGTAATGAGATAATCTCTTTAGGTTGTAAGGGATGATACCCAGAGATACCATGACGCGCCCGGCGAATATAAATTCGTTTCCCCGGAAGGTCGACATCCCGCAAGGTCAAGGCGGTAATTTCGTTAATCCGACAACCGTGCAAAAAACACATCTGGATCATGCAGCTATTTCTCTCGGGGTGCGCGCAATAATGTGCGGCAAGCACCAGACGCTCAACGTCCTTGACGCTCAGATATTCCGTATCTTCCTGCATACGTTCTTCCTTTTCATCCATTTAGCTTATAAAATTATTGATAGGTAAAAGTCAGCTGTACAATAGACTCAAATTTACCCACCGTTGCTCCACCCCGGGTCGAATATAAGCGGGCAGCAAGCGGGAATACGCCTTTCCCGGTACTGCCGTCGATAGCAATACTCATCTGGTCCTGATTTTTATAGATAGTAGAATGATCGCTACTGGTGATTTCCAGTGCAATATTCTGCGCCGCGTCGCTGGCGGCCATATTGGCAAAATGTCTGGCATCATCCCCGTCGATAACGCCGTCAAATTTTACCGTGGCTTTTGTTGTCCCCGCCGGGCAGTTTTCGACATTCAGATAAAAAGATTTCCACTCTGAAGCGTTACCGGCCGTTTGAAAGTCAATATTCAGGAGCGGGCCAAAATTAACCTCTTGATACTTCGTATCGGTACTGACGTCACAGGGGAGATAATAAATATTACCCTTCACGTTCAGAGGGATGCCGCCCCAGGATGAAAAAACAGGCAGCAGCAATGCCAACCATAGCGCCTTTTTCATTATCGACTCCTGCTATTCAATTTCTGCCTGAATGGTTGCCGTGGCGGTAAAGCCACCGCCGCTGGGTAAATTCCCGGTGGTATTAATCGGATAAATTTTCATAGTCGTATCCCCGGTCTGATTCGGGTAATTAAAATTAACCGACAGTAAACCTGAAATAACGGGTATTTTGACGCCGGTAATATTTTCAATGCGCACCGCAATATCACGATTGGTGGTTGCCAGCGCAGTACTATCGTTAGTATCCGCCATTCCCTGGAACGACAGCGCGATTTTTACCCCAGCGGATATATTGGTACAAGCCACCGTCATATTAACAACATGTGGAGAGAAGTCCTTCGGCATCTGGCCCGCAGTTTTAAAATGGTTGGCGGCAATATCCTCAAAATCAATATTAATCGGTTTGCCGGTATTAATCTCGCAGGACTGCGGAACCGTTACCGACCCGCTCATTGAAATTTGCGTCAGGGGAATACCGCTGTAGCTACCCGTTTTTCGCGTCCCGTAGACACTCAGAATAACCGTCGGAGGGATCGTCACCTGGCCAACAAAAGGCCGGGTAAAATAAAGCGAAATGTATCCCAGCGACCCTGTATCAAAAATCGCGCCGCCGGGGTTACAGGCAAAGCTCTGGTTATTCTGATTACTTTTATCCTCGATCGGCGTAGGTATATATTTATTCACCCCACCGGCAATAAATAACTCGGTGGCAATTTCCAGATATTTATTTAACTGGTAATAATTTAATCCGTTGCGGCTTTGCGTCGCGGTAAGGCCTGGCACCGTGGCTTTAAAATACGTCACCCCGCTGGCGCTATCACAGTCACATTTTGCCTTGTAAGTTCCCCCGGTACTCCAGTGGTACAAACGGGGAAACTCCATTCCGGCCTGATTTTGTGAGGGATTAGTAAAGCTTTCAATAAATGAAAAGCTGTCCTGAAAAGGCGCCCCGCCATTACCGGTATTCTGACACCATCCGGTTGCCGCCATCGCCTGCGGCGCGATCGCCAGCGCCGTCAGGCCCGCTAATATTCCCCATGAAAATCGTTTCATCGTTTCTGCATCCTTTCAATTATCGGCATTGCGCCTGGGCCACAATAATGCCGGTAAGTTCTTTTGCTGACGGCAGCGCATAGTGAATCTGGCAGCGTTCTTGCGCCCCGGAGCCCCACTTAACGTTGAGTACGCCGTTAGATTCCAGTCCGGTCAGGTAGACCTGTCCGCCATCACCAACGATAAACGCCTGCTCAGAGGATGCCGCCCCGGGGACGCTGACCATGGCTCCGAAAGGCAGGGGTTGCCCGTTCTCCTGGCGTACCGTCATCAGTACCCGGTTACCCACGCTGGTGGCATAATTTGCGCGAACCACCGCCCCGCGGGTAGGCACGACCGTCTGCGCCGCCAACTCGAGGTCGACATTGTCCGGCATCGTCGTAGTATCAAGCGTCAGGATATTCTTACGATACGGCGAGGCGTAAGGCACAACGGTATAGCCTCGCCAGTCGGTTCTGACCCCTGTCTGGCTATTCACGCCGACGCCTGCGGCACCGGGCGCCTTGATTAAAGCGACGGTTTCGCCGAAAGGCTGCCCCAGCGTCAGGCCATTTTCATGTACCAACGCTCCGCCGCGCAGGGCGTAGTTCAGCCGATGGCTGTATTTATCATGACTGTAGCCGCCGGTAAGTTCAGCATAGGTTGCGCGCCAGTCCGCATTGACGCTGCCGCTCTCCCCTCTTCCCTGGCTGGTGTAGCCTTCCTGCACGCTCCAGCTCAGGTTATTACGCTCCAGCAAGGTGCCGGAGAGGCCCAGATTGTTGCTGGTGGAGCCATTTTTGCTGCTGTTCAGGGAGTAGTTGGCATAAACCGGCTTCGGTAGCCATTCCCCCAAAGGCACGCTGATGCTCAGGGCAAAGAGGTGGTCTTCGTCATTACGCTTACCGGTGTTCTGGTCGGTAGTATTGCGGTTATAGCTGTAGTTCATGCTATAGCTGATGCCGCGCCAGCTGTTGTTGTATCCGACGCCCACTGACTCCATGGTGCGGCCGGTATTCCAGTAATCCTCGCGAATATAGCTCAGCGACAGCGACCCCATTTCTTCGCCAAGGCTCTGGCTGATAGTCACTTCTCCCCGATTACGCCGCCGTTCAATAGAAGGCGTGTAGTTGTCATCCCGATAGGTATCCAGCACTTCCTGCATATCCCAGTAACCGCTGGTCGCATAGCGATATCCCGCCAGGCTTACGTTAGTTCCCAGCCCCGGGAGGTCTTTGCTATAACGGAGACGTACCGACTGTCCGCTCTCTTTATCTTTATCCTGTCGGGTCGACCAGGCCTGGATAATATCGGTTGATACGGCGCCCAATTCACCGAGGTTTTTCCCCATCCCCAGCGCCACCGACTGGTACTTACTGCTAAACTGACCGCCGCCGTACAGGGTTAACCCCCAGGGCAAGCCGTAGATTGCCGTCGCCTGAGTGATGGGCGTTTCGTCAATGCTGTTGTCGTAGGCGCGATACACGCCGGAGGTCACGCTATATTTCAGACGCCCTTCACGCTGCAGAACAGGGAGCGACGCATAAGGCACGATCAGGTTCTGCTCGCTGCCGTCCGCCTCTTTGATAGTGACGGCTAAATCACCCGAGCCGCCGGTCGGGTACATATCGGTGATTTCAAAAGCGCCAGGCGCAACGTAGGTCTGGTAAATCTCATAGCCGTTCTGGCGAATAATGACCTGAGCATTAGTGCGCGCAATCCCGCGAACGACGGGCGCATAGCCGCGCAGGCTTTCCGGCAGCATATCGTCATCGGAAGCCAGCATCGCCCCGCGGAAGGGAACACCCTCAAAAACATCGGCGTCCGTGCTGCTATCGCCCAGCGTCATCACTCCCTGTAGCGATTTGATGTTGCGCTGCGCATAGGTATAAACCGTGTCCCAACTATTACTGGACTCTCCCCCGCTGCTGCTGCGCGCCCAGGTGGTATAGTTACGTAAACGCCACGGCCCGACGTTGATACCGGGGCGCAGGTTAACGTATTGGTTATCGCTGTCCGGCGTATCGTTCTGACGTGACCAGTTATTTGCCCCGCTAAAGGAGTAATTCAGCAGGAGTGCCGGCACTCCGTCATCCCACTGTTTCGGATCCACCCAACCGCGTGCGGCGCTGGTTACCGCCGCCTGCGGGAAGCTCAATAGCAGGCGCTGCTGGCTGAAGCGAAAATCGGATTTTGCCTGCGGTATCACGCTGATATCCGCGCATCCGGGTAACCTGCGGCCCAGCTCTGGAAATTGGGAGACGCGTACGCCCCATTCGGCCAGATCGTCTACCGTCAGGCAAGGCTGAAGTTCCGCCGTTCCCAGGACTTTGCTCTGCTGAAAAGCCACATCGCGAGTATCCATAAATTCGTTATTAAGATAAATATCAACCCGATAGGTGCCGGGCAACTGACCGCCAGCCTGCTCGTAAGCGGATAAATCCCTGACGCCCGTATGAGGGCCGTCCATTTCCAGCAGGGCAGGGTTAAAAACATCCCGCGCCAGGACCTCATCGCACAGCGGTAGCAGCGCAACGGCCAGAGCGCTGGCTATCCGGTTCAGCCGCCATTTATTATGATTATTTTTCATTTTCTCTGGAACTCCCTGGCCTGAAAGCCTTTACAAATTCGCGTGGTGCAGTTCGCCGGTACCGCCATAATCGTTAATCAGTTTCCACTGCAAAGCGCCCGCACTGACGCCCGGCAGTTGAAAGCGCGCCGTTTCCCCCGGCCCCACCCAATTGGCCTCTTTAACTTCGGCGCCCCCCACTTTGACCTCGGCAAAATTCATATAAAAGGCGGTGGGATTCATGACCTGTAGCGTATTGCCGCTGCGCGTCCAGCGAAGCTGCTCCGTCACCATCTCAGGCGTTCCCTGAACGGATTTAGGTCGATAAATTAATTTGATGCGCGTTTTGATAGCGATCTGTAAGGTATTTGCGCCGGCTTTAGCCTGAGAAGAGGGAATCGCTTTGATGTTCATCCAGAACATACTTTCTTTATTTTCCGGTAAGCCACCGCTGTAAATTACCCGAAGTCGGGTCTGCTGTTCGCCCTCAAGGCGAAATAAAGGCGGCGTTAACAGAAAAGGGGCTGCGCCCTTATTACTTTCAACCCAGCTTTGAATGAGATAAGGCGTAGCATCATTATTGGTTACGCTCAATGAGGACTCTTTTTTACCGCCGGGATAAATCAGACGAGTGCCGCCGGTCACTACGCCCGCATGTGCCGCAGCACCAACCAACAGCCATCCAGCTATTAGCACTTTCAGGTATTTTTGCATCTCCAGCTCCCTGGAAAAGCGAGCCACATAGGGCTCGCTAACACTGTCATATAGAAGGAAAATTAGTTATAGCTGATTGTAAAGTTGGCTGTACCGTTAGCCTTACCGGCAACGATGGCGGTCTCAGTCTGGATATAACGGACGCGGAACGGCAGATCGATATTGCCGGTAGCGGGGATGGTCAGGCTGGTAGAACGCGTATAGAGCGGCAGCGTCGCGTTTTTGCTGGCATCAACCAGCTGCAGGGCCACGCCTTCGGCAACGTCAGGATCGGTACCCGCTCCGGTCAGCTGCAGTTTTTCATTATCGCCGTTGACGTTAGCGCCGGAGAACAGTACCGATGCTTTGGTGACGGTAGTCGGGCAGTTTTCCAGTTTGATCGCGAAATTCTGTTCAGCCGCAGTAGACCCCGTACCGCTAAACGAGGTCTTGGCAATCTGCCCCATCTGAACTTCCAGCGGGTTGGACAGGTCGTTCACCACGTCGCAGCCCGCATCAATAATATCGCCGATAAACTTCACCTGACCGTCATCCGCCAGCGCAGCACCAGAGAACGCCGCGCAACCAGCGACAACAGCAGCAAGTAATGTTTTTTTCATGATTTATCCTTTCCAATGCAGTCAATGCATTAACTTATAAGCGCAATACCCTGCGCATCCTTTTATTTACGTTTGATATTAATAACGCAACAAAACATTGACCCATAAAATGGATATAATATTTCGAAGTGGTCATTATGTATCAATATGACCACCTCAATTAATTAGAATATAAATTGCCAGGGAAGGCGTTTTTTATTTCATATTTTTCAGGAAAAATCCCAATCAACACGATAAAAAGCTAAAGAATGAGAGGTGGAACAAACCATACATAAAGCCAATTAAAACAATTAAAAAATAAATGACACCTATACTTAATATAACCATATGAAAATAATAGTAAAAAATATTGTTAATCATGAATTGACATTGTTACTACCTGTGGATAGCATAGGAGTCAGTTTGATACAAAATGACTATTCCGTTTACCAAACCTCTCTAAACCTCGCATCATTACTGGCTGTATAGATAACCGTGTGCTGAATATTCCGATGTCCAAGAAAGTCCTGAATTAATCGCGTATCCACCCCCTTATTAGCCAGCGCGAAACCGCATGCGTGGCGCAGCATATGCGGATGCGCGTTGATTTCCAGTTGGGCGACGAGGCTCAGATTCTTCATCATCTGGTATATTCTCTGCCGGGATAAAGGCTGACCATTTCGTGACAGAAAGAGCCAGCCAGAATTATTTCCGGGATAATTATTACGCACGCGCAACCATTCTTTGAGTACCTTTACCTCTTGTTTATAAATAGGATGAGTGGTTGAAAAGCCGTTCTTCAGTCGACGAATATAAATGACCCCACTTTGAATATCGATATCAGAGAGCTTCCAATGACGAATTTCGCTCACTCGACAACCATGATTAAAACACATCCACAGTAAACAGACATCGCGCTCCGGGTTTGCTCCCCACCTGGCCGCTTCAACCAAACGCTGAACCTCCCCGACAGTCAAATGCTTACGTCTTGTTTTCATTCACTTTCTCCATCTATAAAACACAATAGTGTGCGCAGTAATAATAGTACGGAAAATAAGAGGAGGAGTGGAAACGTAAAGTGAGATTAATATGATAAAAAGCATGAATAATACGAAAAAGAGCAAAGAAAGTGCTCATCGCTTTCGTGAAGATAAAAAAAGGACCGCCGAAGCGATCCTTTTCTCTACCGACAGATAGCATTACATCAGCGGCGTAGCCAATTGTACGATGCTGATGAGCGGCTGCGGCCAAACGCCCAGCACCAGCACCAGCAGCGCGGAGATGAGCACCACGATGCCTCCGGCGCTGTACTGCCAGTTAGACGGCGCATCGCGATTCAGTTTCTCCGGCGCGCTCAGATAGAGGCTCACCGCCACGCGCAGGTAGTAGTAGAGGCCAATCGCTGAACCCACCACTACCGCGCCGACCAGCCACCACAGGTGCGCATGCACACCCACCGCCAGCACGTAGAACTTACCAATAAAGCCCAGCGTCATCGGAATACCGGCAAGAGACAGCATCATCACCGTCATTACCGCCGACAGAATCGGACGATGCCAGAACAGGCCGCGGTAGGAGTAGAGCGAATCGGCATCCGGGCCGCGGTACGGGCTGGACATCAGGCTCACCACGCCGAACGCGCCGAGGCTGCTGAACAGGTACCCTGCCAGGTAAACGCCCACCGCTTCCATCGACATCTCACCGCTCTGCAGAGCAATCAGCGCCACCAGCAGATAGCCAAGATGAGAAATGGAAGAGTAGCCCAGCAGACGTTTAATATTGGTCTGGCTCAGGGCCATCAGGTTCCCGAAGATAATCGAAGCAAAGGCGATCAGGCCCAGCACCACGCGTACCGCCTCGCTGTCGCCCACCGGCATATAGAGGAACAGGCGCATGACCACGCCAAAGATGGCGATTTTACTGGCGGTCGCCAGGAAGGTGGAAACCGGAGCAGGCGCGCCCTGGTATACGTCCGGCGTCCACAGATGGAACGGCACCAGCGACAGCTTAAAGCCGAGACCGACAATCATCAGACCGAGACCAGCCAGCAGCAGCGGCTCATGCAGCATGCCATCCGTCAGGCTCTTACCGAGCGCCAGGAAGGAGAGGTTACCGGAGTTGGCATACACCAGCGCCATACCGAACAGCAGAAACGAAGAGGCAACGGCGGACAGAATCGTGTATTTGATACTGGCTTCCAGCGAACGTTTCTGGCGGAAGGCGTAGCCCACCAGGCCGAACAGCGGCAGCGAAATCAGCTCAATGCCGAGGAACAGCGCTGCCAGATGGTTAGCGCCCGCCAGCAGAATACCGCCCAGCGCGGCGATCAGCACCAGAAGATAGAACTCTTCTTTGTTGTCCTTGTAACCCTCAAGCCACGGGTAGGCGAAAGTACAGGTGGCGAGGCTCGCCAGCAGCACCAGCCCGGTATAGAGCATCGCGTAACCGTCAACGCGAATCAGCGGCGTGACGTCCATCGCTCCGTTCTGACCCACGAACCAGAGTGATATCAGCGCGGCGTTCAGGCCGAGAACCGACAGCGTGGCATTGAGGAAATGATTGCGTCGCCACGCAATGGAGAGCATCACAACCACCACCGTCAAGCCGACGATCAGCAGCGGTAGCAGTGCGATCAGTTGTTGTGGAGTTATTGTCATGGCGAATTACGGCCTTGTAGTAGAAACAGAATTAACAAACCACTGCTGAATGTTGCTCATCGCAGAGTGCGAGGTGTCCAGAATCGGCTGCGGGAAGAAGCCCAGCAGCACCAGCAGAACGACCAGCAGCAGGATGATCGACAGTTCACGCAGGGACATTCCCGGCAGCGCTTTCGCGGCGATTTCGCTTTTTGCTTTACCAAAGTACGCGCGATGCAGCATCGACAGCGAGTACACGGAAGCGAACACCAGACCAAAGGTCGAAATAACGGTAATCACCGGCACGGTTTTATAGCTGCCGAACAGAATCATAAATTCGCCGACGAAGTTACCGGTACCCGGCATCCCGAGGGTCGCGACCGCAAAGAACATCGACAGCGCAGGCAGCCACTTGATCTTGCTCCACAGACCGCCCATCTGACGCATATCGCGCGTATGCAGACGCTCGTAAAGCTGACCGCAAAGAATAAACAGGCCGGCAGCGGACAGACCGTGAGCAATCATCTGAATCACCGCGCCCTGATAAGCCAGCTGGCTGCCGGTGTAGATAGCAATCAGCACGAAGCCCATGTGGGAAACGGAGGTGTAAGCAATCAGACGCTTGATATCGTACTGGCTGAAGGCCATCCACGCGCCGTAGAAGATACCGATGACGCCCAGCCACATTGCGATGGGGGCAAATTCGGCGGAAGCGTTCGGGAACAGCGGCAGCGCAAAGCGCAGCAGGCCGTAGGCCGCGGTTTTCAACAGGATCCCCGCGAGGTCAACGGAACCCGCGGTCGGCGCCTGAGAGTGCGCATCCGGCAGCCAGCCGTGCAGCGGAACCACCGGCATTTTTACCGCGAAAGCGATAAAGAAGCCCAGCATCAGCAGGTATTCCACGCCGTGGGACATCGGCGTCTTCAGCAGCTCTTCATAGTTGAAGGTCCATACGCCGGTAGCGTTGAAGTGAACAAACGCCAGCGCCAGGATGGATATCAGCATCACCAGACCGCTCGCCTGGGTATAAATGAAGAACTTGGTTGCCGCCGTGATACGCGTTTTACCGTCGGAAGCCTTATGGCCCCACAGCGCGATCAGGAAGTACATCGGCACCAGCATCATTTCCCAGAAGAAGAAGAACAGGAACAGGTCGATAGCCAGGAATACGCCGATCACGCCGCCCAGGATCCACATCAGGTTAAGATGGAAAAACCCCTGATATTTCTCGATTTCGCGCCATGAACAGAGCACCGCCAGCACGCCGAGCAGCCCGGTCAGCACCACCATCAGCAGCGACAGACCGTCGATAGCCAGATGAATGCTAATCCCGAATCGCGGGATCCACGGCATCACGAATTCCGACTGCCACTGCGGAATACCGGTAGATTGCGTGAGAGAATAGCCGCCCTGCATCCACAACTGCAGGCCAAGCAGAAACGTCAATCCCATAGTGATCAGCGCGATCCAGCGCGGCATCTTCACGCCAAAGCGTTCAGTCTGCCAGCACAGGAAGCCGCCGATGAAGGGAATTAATATTAGCCAGGGTAATAACATGGCGATCTTTATTCCTTGTTAAAGTCCCGTTCAGGACCGATTTTCAACGAATTCTCACAGAAAATTCACTTCGGATTGCGGGTGTTATTGCCCGGCAGCGCTATGCTTGCCGGGCCTACTGCTTGTAAGTCGGGTTAACCGACAACGCCCACAATCCTCAAACTCAACGCAATACCATCAGCAGCGCCAGCACCACGACAGCGCCAATGCCCATTGAAGCCACGTACCAGCGCAGATAGCCATTCTCGCTCACCACCAGGCCTTTGCCTGCGAAACGGGAAAGGATCGCCGGAATGTTCATCAGGGCATTCAGCGGGTCGCTCTTCAACAGCCACGCCACGCCGAGGAACGGCTTAACGAACACTTTGTCATACAGCCAGTCAAAGCCCCAGGCGTTGTACCACCAGGTACCGAGCAGACGACCCGGCGCGCTGTTGGCAATCGACGTCACCAGCGTGCGTTTACCCAGCCACAGCCAGGCGGCAATCAGAATACCGGCGATAGCAATCACCCCGGAGGCAATTTCCAGCGTCATGACGCGTCCGTGTTCAAGCTCGGTGGTCTGCGGCAGTACGCCTTCCAGCGGCGGCACAATCAGCGCGCCAACGAAGGTCGAGAGCACCAGCAGCACAATCAGCGGCAGATGATGGGTAATCCCCTTCCCTGCGTGAGCGTGAATTTGTTCTTTGCCGTGGAACACGATGAAAATCATACGGAAGGTGTACAGGGAGGTCATAAACGCCCCGACCAGGCCGGCAACCATCAGATTCAGATGACCTTTCGCCATCGCGCCCGCCAGAATCTCATCCTTACTGAAGAAGCCTGCCGTCACCAGCGGCAGCGCGGACAGCGCCGCTCCCCCCACCAGGAAGCAGACGTATACCAGCGGAATAGACTTACGCAGACCGCCCATCTTGAAGATATTCTGTTCGTGGTGGCAGGCCAGAATCACCGAACCGGACGACAGGAACAGCAGCGCTTTAAAGAACGCATGGGTCATCAGATGGAAAATCGCCGCATCCCACGCCTGCACGCCGAGCGCGAGGAACATGTAGCCAATCTGGCTCATAGTGGAATACGCGAGCACGCGTTTGATATCGGTCTGCACCAGCGCGGCGAAGCCTGCCAGCACCAGCGTTACCGCTCCGACGATACCCACCAGATGCAGAATTTCCGGGGTCATCAGGAACAGGCCATGGGTACGCGCAATCAAGTAGACGCCGGCGGTCACCATGGTGGCGGCGTGGATCAGCGCGGAGACCGGGGTTGGACCGGCCATCGCGTCCGCAAGCCAGGTCTGCAACGGCAGCTGCGCAGATTTACCCACCGCGCCGCCCAGCAGCATCAGAGTTGCCCACCACAGCATGTTATTACCGGCTTCGAAATGTGCAGGCGCCAGTTCGACCATTTCGCGGAAGTTCAGGGTGCCCAGCTCGTTGTAGAGAATGAACAGCGCGAACGCCAGGAACACGTCGCCGACGCGGGTCACCACAAAGGCTTTCATCGCAGCCGCGCCGTTCTTCGGATCGGTGTAGTAGAAGCCGATCAGCAGATAGGAGCACAGGCCCACGCCTTCCCAGCCGAGATACATCAGCAGCAGGTTATCAGCGAGCACCAGAACCACCATGCTGGCGATAAACAGGTTGGTATAGGCGAAGAAGCGGGAGTAGCCCTCTTCGCCGCGCATGTACCAGGAGGCGAACATGTGGATCAGGAAGCCGACGCCGGTCACCACGGACAGCATGGTCAGAGAGAGACCGTCCAGCACCAGGTTGAAGCCGACGTTGAAGTCGCCCACCGACATCCAGGTCCACAGCGGCACGCTGACCGCCTGTTTGCCGTTGGCGAAGAAGTCAACGCCGACAAAGGCCGTGACCAGCGCCGCCAGGCCTACCGAGCCTACCCCCACGGTGGCGGATAAGTTTTCCGACCAGCGGCCACGGGAGAAGGCCAGCAAAACAAAGCCAATCAATGGCAAAAGAATGGTTAAGGCAAGCATGTTCATCCGCGCAACTCACTTACTGAATCGATGTTCAGGTTCTGGCGACGACGATGGAGCTGCAGCAGCAGCGCCAGGCCGATACTCGCTTCCGCGGCGGCGAGGGTGATGGCGAGGATATACATTATCTGGCCATCGGTCTGGCCCCAGTAGCTCCCTGCAACCACGAAAGCCAGCGCCGCGGCATTGATCATGATCTCCAGGCTAATCAGCATAAACAGCAGATTGCGGCGGATAACCAGCCCCGTCAGGCCGAGGACAAACAGGACAGAGGCGAGGATCAGTCCATGTGTTAAGGGGATCATGCGTGTTCCTCCGTTTTTCTTTTATCGCTGTCGTTCGGACGGTTGCTCAGCACTTCCCCGACGCGCTCTTCACGGCCGATATGGAAGGCAACAACCAGGCCCGCGAGCAGCAGCATGGAGGCCAGCTCCACCGCCAGAACGTACGGACCAAACAGCGCAATACCGACCTCTTTGGCGTTAATCGCCGCGCCGTCGATACCCTGATCGTTAATACCAAGGATGGCGTAAACGATAACCACAAGCAGTACCGCTGCGAGAACGGCCGGACCGATCCAGATCCCAGGTTTCAGCCACTGACGCTCCTGCTCAATTTCGCTGCCGCCCAGGTTGAGCATCATCACCACGAACACGAACAGCACCATGATGGCCCCGGCGTAGACGATAATTTCCAGCGCACCGGCGAAATAGGCCCCTAAGGAGAAGAACACCCCGGCGATCGCCAACAGCGAAATGATCAGGTACAGCAGCGCGTGCACCGGATTGGTATGGGTGATCACCCGCAGGGTTGCGAGGATGGCTATCAGGCCACAGATATAAAAAGCGAATTCCATTGCCCTCTCCTTACGGTAACAGGCTCTTGACGTCGATAGGCTTAGCTTCGTTCTCTGCTTCGCCCTTATCTTTGCCGTCGATTGCCATACCCGCCATCCGGTAGAAGTTATATTCCGGGTATTTACCCGGACCGGAAATCAGCAGATCCTCTTTTTCGTACACCAGATCCTGACGTTTGTATTCGCCCAGCTCAAAGTCCGGGGTCAACTGAATCGCCGTGGTCGGGCACGCTTCTTCGCACAGGCCGCAGAAAATGCAGCGCGAGAAGTTGATGCGGAAAAACTCCGGGTACCAGCGGCCATCTTTGGTCTCCGCTTTTTGCAGAGAGATACAGCCTACCGGACAGGCTACCGCACACAGGTTACAGGCAACACAGCGCTCTTCGCCGTCCGGATCGCGCGTCAGCACGATGCGGCCACGGTAGCGCGGCGGCAGATATACCGGCTCTTCCGGGTACATCCGAGTTTCTCGTTTGGCAAAGGCGTGCATCCCGATCATGCAGATACTGCGGACCTGGGTGCCAAACCCTACCAATAATTCTTTTAAGGTCATGGTCAATTCACCCCTTATTGCGCCTGCCAGAGAATGACAGCCGCCGTTACCAACAGGTTGATCAGCGTTAACGGCAGGCATACCTTCCAGCCAAAGGACATTACCTGGTCATAGCGCGGACGCGGTAATGATGCGCGGATCAAAATGAACATCATCATAAAGAACGCGGTTTTCAGCGCGAACCAGATGAAAGGAGGTAACCATGGGCCATTCCAGCCGCCGAAGAACAGCGTCACAATCAGCGCCGATACGGTAACAATCCCAATATATTCACCGACGAAGAACAGACCGAACTTCATGCCGGAGTATTCGATGTGATAACCGTCAGCCAGCTCCTGTTCCGCTTCCGGTTGGTCAAACGGGTGACGGTGACATACCGCTACGCCCGCAATCGCAAAGGTCACGAAGCCAAAGAACTGAGGGATGACGTTCCACAGATGCGCCTGGTTGTTGACGATATCGGTCATGTTGAATGAACCGGCCTGCGCCACCACGCCCATCAGGGAAAGCCCGAGGAACACTTCGTAGCTCAGGGTCTGGGCAGAAGCACGCATCGCGCCAAGCAGCGAGTATTTGTTGTTGCTCGACCAGCCGGCGAACAGCACCGCATAGACCGCCAGACCTGCCATCATCAGGAAGAACAGGATCCCGATGTTCAGATCGGCCACCACCCACGTCGGGCTGACCGGCACAATGGCGAAGGCCAGCAGCAGCGAAGTAAAGGCAATAACCGGCGCCAGAGTAAAGATCACGCGATCCGAGAAGCGCGGAACCCAGTCCTCTTTAAAGAACATTTTGATCATGTCGGCGACGAGCTGCAGCGAACCGCCCCAGCCCACGCGGTTAGGCCCGTAACGATTCTGGAACAGCCCCAGCAGACGACGTTCGCCAAAGCTCATAAACGCGCCGCAGGTCACCACCACCAGCAGAATCACCACCGCTTTAAGGATGCCTAACAGAATGTCGATGAGATCGGGAGTTAACCAACTCATGCTTTCGCCTCCTGCAGAGTATCAATACGCGCTCCGGTCAGCACCGGCGCAATCCCTGGCATGCCCATCGGTAAGCCAACCTGCCCTGCCGTCAGCCCGGCCGAGATTACCAGCGGCAGGCTAAGCGCCTGGCCATCAACGCTGAAGGAAACCATCGCCCCTTCGTTCACGCCAAGCTTCGCGGCATCTGCCGGGTTCAGCTTAACGTACGGCTGCGGCATGCGGCTCTGGAATACCGGCGCACGCTGCGACAGCTCGTCGCTGCCGAACAGATGGTAGTAAGGCGCGATACGCCATTTCCCTTCTTCAGCCTGGAAGCTTGCCGGTACCGCGGTAAAGTACTCAAGACCACTGGCGGAGGCTTCAATCAGACGCACGCCCGGATCGCCGTGGCGCAGTTTACCGCCCACTTCATCCTGGAACTTGTTCCACGCCTGCGGGGAGTTCCAGCCCGGAGCCCAGGCAAAGGGAATTTGCGAGCGCGGCGCGGACGGCTGGTTGTTCCCTTCCATGGAGAAGGCAAACATGGTGTCTTTATCCTGCGGCTGACGGGGTTCATGCACGCTGATGTTGGCGCGCATCGCCGTACGACCGCTATAGCGGTGCGGTTCACGGGCCAGCTTCTGACCGCGAATGCGGAAGGTCGCATCCGGCGCGGCGTCTTTGATACCGGCCAGCTGCGGTAGCGCGGCAATGGCGGCGTCAATCACGTGGTCCAGCTGCGTCCAGTCAACCTGGCGGTTGTTAACGGTGCTGTGCAATGAGTGCAGCCAGCGCCAGCTTTCCAGCATCACGGTTTTCGCGTCGTAGTAGGCCGGGTCGTAAACCTGGAAGAAGCGCTGGGCGCGACCTTCGTTGTTGACCACGGTACCGTCGCTTTCCGCGAAGCTTGCCGCGGAGAGCACCAGATGCGCTTTTTCCATAATTGCCGTACGCTGATGGTCAACCACCATTACCAGCGGCGCTTTCGCCAGCGCCGCGTCAACGCGGGCGGCTGAAGCGTGGCGGTGCAGGTCGTTTTCGAGCACGATAACCGCATCGGCGTTACCGGTCTCCAGTTCGCTCAGCGCCTCTTCAAGCGAGCCGCCGCCGATCATCCCAAGGCCTACGCTGTTCACTGCCCGGGCGACCATGGTCACGCCAACGTCAGCACCGCGGCCTTTCAGGGCTTTCGCCACGTTGGCGGCGGCCTGAATCACCTCGATGCTGCCGGCGTTGGTTCCGGAAACAATCAGCGGTTTTTTCGCTCCGGCTAACGCCTGAACGATCACGTCGATTTTGCCTTTCAGCTCGCTGCTCAGTCCTTCAACCGCCGGCGCGCTATCGTCCAGCGCGTGGGCGATGGCGAAGCCAAGACGCGCCTGATCTTCCACCGGCGCGCGGTAGGTCCATGCGGCGATATCATCAAGACGCGTGTCGTCGATATTGGTCACGAACAGGGGATGCTTCGCGCGCTGGCCGATATTAAGGATCGCGGCGATCTGCCAATCGGCGACTTTCTGCGCCGCCGCCATTTCACGCGCTTTGCCTTTCACCGCCTGACGCACCGCCAGCGCGATACGCGCGCCGGTCTGGGTAATGTCCTCACCGAGGATCAGCACCGCATCGTAGGATTCGATCTCGCGCAGCGCCGGGGTATGAATACCGCCTTCGCGCAGCACTTTCAGCATCATCTGCAGGCGCACTTGTTCGCCCTTCGCGATGCCGGTATAGAAGTTTTCGGCACCGACCAGCTCGCGCAGCGCAAAGTTGCTTTCAATGCTGGCGCGCGGGGAGCCGATACCAATCACCTTCTTCGATTGGCGCAGAATATCTGCCGCCCCCTGCATCGCCTGTTCGGCGTTGAGGGTGATCAGATCGTCACCGCGGCGCTGAACCGGCTGACGCGGACGATCTTTCAGATTGACATAGCCATAGCCGAAACGACCGCGGTCGCAGAGGAAGTAACGGTTAACGGTACCGTTATAACGGTTTTCTATACGACGCAGTTCGCCGTAGCGCTCGCCGGGGCTGATGTTACAGCCGATGGAACACTGCTGGCAGATGCTTGGCGCAAACTGCATGTCCCACTTACGGTTATAGCGCTCGGAGTGCGTTTTATCGGTAAAGACGCCGGTCGGACAGACTTCCACCAGGTTACCGGAGAACTCGCTTTCCAGCGTACCGTCTTCCGGGCGGCCAAAGTAGACGTTGTCGTGAGCGCCGTAGACGCCCAGGTCGGTACCGTCGGCATAGTCTTTGTAGTAGCGAACGCAGCGGTAGCAGGCGATGCAACGGTTCATTTCGTGAGAGATGAACGGCCCCAGATCCTGGTTGCGGTGAGTACGCTTGGTAAAGCGGTAGCGACGGAAGCTATGACCGGTCATTACGGTCATATCCTGTAAGTGGCAGTTGCCGCCCTCTTCGCACACCGGACAGTCGTGCGGGTGGTTGGTCATCAGCCACTCAACTACGCTTTCGCGGAACTGCTTCGCTTCTGCGTCGTCGATGGAAATAAAAGTGCCGTCGGATGCCGGTGTCATACAGGACATCACCAGGCGGCCACGCGTGTCTTCCGCGTTCTGATATTGCTTCACCGCACACTGGCGGCAAGCACCAACGCTTCCCAGCGCCGGATGCCAGCAAAAATAGGGAATATCAAGGCCCAAAGAGAGACAAGCTTCTAGCAGGTTGTCCGCTCCATTGACCTCGTACTCTTTGCCGTCTACATGAATCGTAGCCATTAGCGTGCTTCCAAAATAAAAAAACCTTTAGATTACCAGCGCGTCTTAAGCAGGTTCGGCTGAATCCCGTTGATTGCATGGGTATTGCTGAACTGCTGTTTAATGCCAGCTTCGAATTCTTCGCGGAAATATTTAATCGCGCTCTGTAGGGGCTCAACCGCACCCGGCGCGTGCGCGCAGAAGGTTTTACCCGGACCGAGGAATCGACACAGTTGCTCAAGCGTCTCGATATCCCCCGGCTGGCCTTCGCCGCGCTCGAGAGCGCGCAGAATTTTCACGCTCCACGGCAGACCGTCACGGCAAGGCGTACACCAGCCGCAGGACTCACGGGCAAAGAACTCTTCCAGGTTGCGTACCAGCGGCACCATGCCAATCTCATGGTCAACCGCCATCGCCAGCGCGGTGCCCAGACGGCTGCCCGCTTTACCAATGCTTTCGAACTCCATCGGCAGGTCGAGATGCGCTTCGGTCAGGAAGTCGGTGCCCGCGCCGCCCGGCTGCCAGGCTTTGAACTTCAGGCCATCGCGCATGCCGCCCGCGTACTCTTCGAGGATCTCGCGCGCGGTGGTGCCGAACGGCAGCTCCCAGACGCCCGGATTCTTCACGCGGCCGGAGAAACCCATCAGCTTGGTGCCGGCGTCTTTACTGGTCGAAATGTTCTGATACCACTCGACGCCGTTGGCCAGAATCGCCGGAACGTTGCACAGGGTTTCAACGTTGTTTACGCAGGTCGGTTTGCCCCAGACGCCGGAGCTGGCCGGGAACGGCGGCTTCGAACGTGGGTTGGCGCGGCGGCCTTCGAGGGAGTTAATCAACGCGGTTTCTTCACCGCAGATATAGCGCCCTGCCCCGGTGTGCACAAACAGTTCGAAGTCAAAACCGGTGCCAAGGATATTTTTACCCAACAGGCCCGCTTCGGTCGCTTCGGCAATGGCCCGGCGCAGATGCTGCGCCGCTTCGATATATTCGCCGCGCAGGAAGATATAGCCGCGCCAGGCTTTCAGCGCGAACGCGGAGATCAGCATGCCTTCCACCAGCAGGTGCGGCAGCTGTTCCATCAGCAGGCGGTCTTTATAGGTGCCCGGCTCCATTTCATCAGCGTTACACAGCAGGTAACGGATGTTCATGGACTCGTCTTTCGGCATCAGGCTCCACTTCAGACCGGTGGAAAAGCCCGCGCCGCCGCGCCCTTTCAGGCCGGCGTCTTTTACCGCAGTGACGATTTCATCCGGCGCCATACCGGAAAGCGCTTTACGCGCCCCGGCGTAGCCGTTTTTACTCTGGTATTCATCCAGCCATACCGGCTGTTTGTCGTCGCGCAGACGCCAGGTTAACGGATGGGTTTCGGCAGTACGAATAATGGTTTTCATTTATACCGCTCCAGGAGGTCAGGAATCGCTTCCGGCGTCAGATAACTGTGAGTGTCCTCATCAATCATCATGGTCGGCCCCTTGTCGCAGTTGCCCAGGCAGCAGGTCGGCAGCAGAGTGAAGCGGCCATCAAAGGTGGTTTGACCCGGTTTGATATCCAGCTTCTTCTCAATCGCCGACTGAATGCCCTGGAACCCGGTGATGTGGCACACCACGCTGTCGCAGTAGCGAATCACGTGACGGCCCACCGGCTGGCGGAAAATCTGGCTATAGAAGGTCGCAACGCCTTCTACGTCGCTGGCCGGGATCCCCAGCACATCGGCGATAGCGTAGATTGCGCCGTCCGGCACCCAGCCGCGCTGCTTCTGAACGATCTTCAGCGCTTCAATGGACGCCGCACGCGGGTCTTCGTAGTGGTGCTTCTCGTGCTCAATCGCCTCACGCTCTGCCGCACTCAGCTCAAAAGCCTCGGTTTGTGGTTGTTGATTCTCGTGCATAATTAGCGGTCCACGTCTGACATAACAAAATCGATACTACCCAGATAGACAATCAGGTCGGAGACCAGACTGCCGCGAATAGCGGCCGGGATCTGCTGCAGGTGCGCGAAGCTTGGCGTGCGCACGCGGGTACGGTAGCTCATGGTGCTGCCGTCGCTAGTCAGGTAGTAACTGTTAATACCCTTGGTCGCTTCAATCATCTGGAAGGATTCTTGCGCCGGCATGACCGGGCCCCAGGAAACCTGCAGGAAGTGCGTAATCAGGGTTTCGATATGCTGCAGCGTGCGCTCTTTTGGCGGCGGCGTCGTCAGCGGATGATCCGCCTTGAACGGGCCTTCCGGCATGTTATCGAGGCACTGCTGAAGAATGCGCAGGCTCTGGCGCAGCTCTTCCACTTTCAGCATCACGCGGGTGTAGCAGTCGGAGACGCCACCGCCGGTCGGGATCTCAAAGTCGAAGTTTTCATAGCCAGAATAGGGACGCCATTTACGTACGTCGAAGCCGATGCCGGTCGCGCGCAGGCCCGCGCCGGTGGTGCCCCACTCCAGCGCCTCTTTCGCGTTGTAGGCGGCAACCCCTTTCGAACGACCGATGAGGATGGTGTTGCGCAGCGCGGCTTTCTCATAGGAATCCAGACGCTTCGGCATCCACTCGAGGAATTCGCGCAGCAGGCGATCCCAGCCGCGGGGCAGGTCGTGCGCGACGCCGCCGATACGGAACCAGGCCGGGTGCATACGGAAACCGGTAATCGCTTCCACCAGATCGTAGATCTTTTGACGGTCGGTAAAGGCAAAGAACACCGGCGTCATCGCCCCGACGTCCTGAATAAAGGTGGAGATGTACAGCAGATGGCTGTTGATACGGAACAGCTCGGAGAGCATCACGCGGATCACATTGACGCGATCCGGCACGGTTATCCCCGCCAGTTTCTCAACCGCCAGCACATAAGGCATTTCGTTAACGCAGCCGCCGAGATATTCAATACGGTCGGTATACGGAATGTAGCTGTGCCAGGACTGGCGCTCGCCCATTTTCTCGGCGCCGCGGTGGTGGTAGCCGATATCTGGCACGCAGTCGATGATCTCTTCGCCATCAAGCTGCAGAATAATACGGAACGCACCGTGAGCGGAGGGGTGGTTCGGGCCGAGGTTAAGGAACATGAAGTCCTCGTTTTCGGTCCCACGCTTCATGCCCCACTCTTCCGGTTTGAAGGTCAGCGCTTCCATTTCCAGATCCTGTTTGGCTTTGGTCAGCTCAAACGGGTCAAATTCGGTGGCGCGCGCCGGGTAGTCTTTACGCAGCGGATGGCCTTCCCAGGTCGGCGGCATCATGATGCGGCGCAGATTCGGGTGACCATCGAAGGTCACGCCAAACATCTCCCAGGTTTCACGCTCATACCAGTTGGCGTTAGGGAACAGTTTGGTGAAGGTCGGCAGATGCAGATCGTTTTCAGACAAGGCAACCTTGAGCATGATGTCGCGGTTGCGGTCTATTGAAATCAGATGATAGAAAACGGAAAAATCCGCGGCGGGTAAACCGTCGCGGTGCGTGCGCAGACGTTCGTCCATGCCGTGCAGGTCAAACAGCATCACGTAAGGCTTCGGCAATTTCTTCAGGAAATCACCCACCTCAAGCAGCTGTTCACGCTTCACCCAAACCACCGGAACGCCGGTGCGGGTTGGCTGAACGGTAAAGGCATCCGGCCCAAAACGGTTGCGCAGTTCGCCGATCACCGGGTCATCAAGGTGATCGCGGGTTTGCCAGGCTGGTGCGGCGTCATGCGCGGTTAAATCGGTCATATTGTTCACCATTGCAAAAGGTCCGTGGTGACTGCCGGCGAGGCTTCGCGCTGTAGTAGATTGATTTGCGAAGTTTTTATCCCGCCCGCAGGCGCAAGTTAAATCTCGTCCGGAGTCCGCAGATTGGTCACTGCAATACGTTCGCCGCGTTTACGCTCGCGTTCCGACTGCATATTGGCGCGGTACACGCCCTGATCGCCAACCACCCACGAGAGCGGACGGCGTTCTTTACCAATGGATTCCTGCAGCAGCATCAGCGCCTGCATGTAAGCTTCCGGACGCGGCGGGCAGCCCGGGATGTAAACATCGACCGGAATAAACTTATCCACGCCCTGGACGACAGAGTAAATATCGTACATTCCGCCGGAGTTGGCGCATGCGCCCATCGAGATAACCCACTTCGGCTCCAGCATCTGGTCATAAAGACGCTGAATGACCGGCGCCATTTTGGTAAAGCAGGTGCCGGCGACCACCATCAGGTCAGCCTGACGCGGGGAGGCGCGTAATACTTCTGCACCAAAGCGCGCAACGTCATGCACCGCGGTGAATGACGTCACCATTTCCACGTAGCAGCAAGAAAGGCCGAAGTTGTAAGGCCAGATTGAGTTCTTACGGCCCCAGTTCACCATGTCATGCAAGGCGTGTTCGAGTTTCCCCATATACACGCTTTTATTGACTTCTTGCTCCAGGGGGTCGGTTACGATCTCCTGTTTTTGCAGGGGGTAACGGTCGTTCTCACCGTTAGGATCGATGCGGGTGAGCGTATAATCCATCTTATTGCCTCGCTTTTACTGCGTATGACGGTTAGTGGGACTGTCTGTTTCCGGGTTAACCAGCGTGCGACGGGAGCGCGCAGGCGTCCAGTCCAGTGCGCCGATACGAACGAGGTAAACCAGACCAGCCAGTAGCACTAAAATGAAAATTGCGGCTTCCACAAAGCCGACCCAGCCGCTTTCACGGATAGAAGTCGACCATGCGTAGAGATACAGGGCTTCCACGTCGAAGATAACGAAGAACATGGCAACCAGATAAAACTTCGCAGAAAGACGTAAGCGAGCCGAACCGACGGAGTCGATCCCGGATTCAAACGGCGTGTTCTTGCTTCGCGCGCGCGCGCGTCCGCCAAGGTACCAGCCGCCGACGAGCATCAGGCAGCACAGGCCGATAGCGATGATGAGAAATATAGCGAATGCCCAATGATGAGCGATGACTTCAGTGGATGTTGACATACGCATTGCTTAACCAAAAAAGTGTAGCGCTAAAACCCTCTGCTCTTACTGGCAGATGAACGCCACAGCGTTTCACGGGGAGGAATAAAAAAAATAGCCGTGCAAAAAAGCGTCCCTGGGTGATGTGGAAGGCCAGTTGCGGTGGCTTTTTACTCCTTTCATTAACCTTTTGTCAACTTTAACAAAAGTTTTCACAACATTAATTTACATTGGATTTTTTTCATTAACATTAAATGCCCTTTCATGCGGAATAACCTTGCATACTGTTCGGCTTTAGTGTTGTTGAATCGTGTCCGTTTCCGCCGTAAATCAAAATGGCCCGCCTATTTTGACAGGATTCAGACACGATTCCTCCCCCTAAGGAGGGGTATTTTCTTGATCTGCGACACGCTTTTGTTAATTCAACCAAGAAAACAGCAACAAACCAGATGGTTTTTTAACATTAGCAGGAAGTATTGAAAGTGCAGAGAAAAGTCGAGAAATGAGAGGAGGAGCGGATCTAACTTACTGATTTAGCTCAAAAGAAATCAACAAAAGTTTCTATTAATCAATAAAATTTGAAAAAAACGAACCGCAGCGGCAATTTCACACGTCTGGGGTTCGTTTTTACACTTACATTTTGTTACCAGTTTTTGTGATGTTTGTTAGCTTTTCCCGCTCAGGAAATTAGGGAATTATCTCCCCCTTCGGGAGTATAAACGCGCTGCGTGGACCACGGTTGGTACTCTGCGCTCAGCGACTGAAAAATGGCCTGCGTCAGCTCGCCTGCCTTCTGCGGATTGCAGTTCAGCATGTAGCGGGTATCCGGCAGTACGGGTAAACCGTCACTCCGGCCCGGTACGCGAAATTCGGGGCTCATCATCTCTACCGGCTGCGCGGTCACGCCAAGCCCGGCTTTCACCGCCGCCTTCACCCCCGCCATTGAGCTTGCCGCATGGGAAAGATGCCACGCAACGCCGGCGGCGTTGAGTACCTCAACGATCTCTTCCCGAAACGGATCCGGGGCATCCAGCAAAACAAGCGGGACAGACTCGCCCTGAGGGAGGACATAATCCGCTGCGCAGTACCACAGCGTTGGCGACGTGCGCAGCGTCAGCATGTCAGAATCCTTGGTTTGTCGGGTCGTCAGCGCAAGATCGATTGCCCCGCTCTTCAGCATATCGACGATATCAAGGTGTTTGAGGACTTTGATTTCTAGCGTCAGCCTGGGATAAAAACTACCAATCCGGTTTAACAGGCACGGTAAAATGGTATCCGCCGTCTCATCAGAGGCTCCCACGGTCAGCGTTCCCTGCAGGCTGCCAAACATGAGCGACATACAGGCTTCATCATTAAAGCGCAGAATTTTCCGCGCATAGCCCAGCAGCTGAATGCCCTGCTCGGTCAGAAGCTTGTTGCGCCCGTGGCGAGCAAAAAGTTCTTTGCCAACCAGCTGCTCCAGCCGCTGCATCTGCTGGCTAACCGCTGACTGGGTCCGGCGCACCGCGACGGCGGCAGCGGCAAAGGTACTGAGATCGGCGACGGCAACAAAGGTTCTCAAGAGATCGAGGTCTAAATTTAGTATCGAACGATTTTCATTTATCATATTTGCTTCACATTCAGGCGGCTAATGCTTACCTGCCTTGTTGATGCTGTGCTCCAGGCTTCCGGCTAATCCTTAAGCTTCGCGTTACCCGCCAGAGACGAACGGATGAACAACTGGACGAACGTTATTGCATTAGAAAGCACTCATCCGCAGCAAATGCGCGGAATTTCAGAGTAATATTTTGCTCGTACGCCTAAGCACTTTTAATTACGACGCATTTTTTTGTGATGTGACGCAAAAAATAGCCGTCAATGACCATTGTCTGCATCCTCACCGGCGACAAACCTTGCCATTGGGCTCAGGCAGAACAAAAACCTGCAATAACAATGTATTAATAAAGAAATAAGCTACCTGGCATAGCCGTATGTCGGTATTAACGGCGATATTCTAACCGAAAACCACAATATTTATAAGCGTTAATCAGTATTATCTCAGGCCACTTTAAATGCTGGTCAGCGCTTTAATTAAATTAACAAATCTAAGAATATTCCTTGCATAAAATAAAACTCACTTAGCTATTAAATACTTTCATTAAAAATATCTAGCAAAGTTGTTACAACCTTCAGCATATTGTGAATTAAACGTTCACCAGACAATGATTCGTTTAACGCGCAAAAAACAAGCGCAGGTCCTCTTTAAATCAACAAACCAGATAAACGTTCACCAAAACACAACCAGGCACAATATAAGACCATCAATAAAATTATTAAAGGTGTAATGTATAAACAAAAGCGCTTTCCACCAGAGAAATTGATTAAACCAAAAAGCGATGAATAGCAAAATCTTCTCCTGTTAACCCTTCAAAACAGCGGGGAGGCGGAGTACATTATTCCGTGCTGACTTCCACGGCAGGGAGTGGCGATAACAGCTAAAAGGTCAAGGTTCATGTCCCCCATCGAAAAATCCAGCAAGTTAGATAACGTCTGTTACGACATCCGCGGCCCGGTTCTGAAAGAGGCGAAACGCCTTGAAGAAGAAGGCAATAAAGTCCTGAAGCTGAACATCGGCAACCCAGCGCCGTTTGGCTTTGACGCGCCTGACGAAATCCTCGTTGACGTTATCCGCAACCTCCCTACCTCGCAGGGCTACAGCGATTCAAAGGGCCTCTATTCCGCCCGTAAGGCCATCATGCAGCACTACCAGGCCCGCGGTATGCGTGATGTGACGGTCGAAGATATCTATATTGGTAACGGCGTTTCGGAGCTTATCGTGCAGGCCATGCAGGCGCTGCTAAACAGCGGCGATGAAATGCTGGTCCCGGCGCCGGATTATCCGCTGTGGACAGCCGCGGTCGCGCTTTCCAGCGGTAAAGCGGTGCATTATCTTTGCGATGAGTCCTCCGACTGGTTTCCGGACCTCGACGATATCCGCGCGAAAATCACCCCGCGTACCCGCGGCATCGTGATTATCAACCCGAATAACCCAACCGGCGCGGTGTACTCAAAAGAGCTGCTGATGGAGATCGTCGAGATCGCCCGCCAGCATAACCTGATTATTTTCGCCGATGAGATCTACGATAAGATCCTCTACGATGAAGCGCAGCACCATTCAATAGCGCCGCTGGCTCCCGATCTGCTCACCGTTACCTTTAACGGCCTGTCAAAAACCTACCGCGTTGCCGGCTTCCGTCAGGGCTGGATGGTGCTGAACGGGCCGAAGAAACACGCAAAAGGCTATATCGAAGGCCTGGAAATGCTGGCCTCTATGCGCCTGTGCGCCAACGTCCCGGCCCAGCATGCGATCCAAACCGCTCTCGGCGGCTATCAGAGCATCAGCGAATTTATTGTTCCCGGCGGACGCTTGTATGAACAGCGTAATCGCGCCTGGGAGCTGATTAACGACATTCCGGGCGTCTCGTGCACTAAGCCGAAAGGCGCGCTGTATATGTTCCCGAAAATCGACGCTAAACGCTTTAATATTCACGATGACCAGAAGATGGTGCTCGATTTTCTGCTGCAGGAGAAAGTCCTGCTGGTTCAGGGTACTGCCTTTAACTGGCCGTGGCCGGACCACGTGCGTATTGTGACCCTTCCGCGCGAAGACGATCTTGAAATGGCAATTACCCGTTTCGGGCGTTTCCTTTCCGGCTATCATCAGCTCTGATTTTATCTGTCCAGCCGCCGGGATTTGCATCCGGCGGCAATCCCTGCGCACAATGGCACCCGACGTCGTAACTGATTAAGGGTTCCTATGAGTCAGAGTCATTTCTTTGCCCACCTCTCCCGCCTGAAACTGATCAACCGCTGGCCACTGATGCGTAATGTGCGCACTGAAAACGTCTCCGAACACAGCTTACAGGTCGCGATGGTGGCCCATGCGCTGGCGGCGATCAAAAATCGTAAATTCGGCGGGCGGGTTAACGCCGAACGCATCGCGCTGCTGGCGATGTATCACGATGCCTCGGAAGTCCTGACCGGCGACCTGCCGACGCCGGTAAAATATTTCAATTCGCAGATCGCGCAAGAGTACAAAGCCATCGAAAAAATCGCCCAGCAGAAGCTGGTCGATATGGTTCCTGATGAACTGCGCGACATTTTTGAACCGCTGATCGATGAACATCACTACAGCGAAGAGGAAAAATCCCTTGTCAAGCAGGCAGATGCGCTTTGCGCCTACCTGAAGTGTCTGGAAGAGCTATCGGCGGGGAACAATGAATTTCTGCTGGCCAAAGGCCGCCTTGAGAAAACGCTGGAATCGCGCCGCAGCGCAGAGATGGACTACTTTATGCAGGTGTTTGTCCCGAGCTTCCATCTTTCCCTCGATGAAATTAGTCAGGATTCGCCTTTATAAACCCCACCGTTCCCCGGCCAGCGTCAGCCTGACCGGGGAAGGACGCCGCTGAATCAGAACGGAAACAGCACCGGGATCAGCAGGACGCACACCACCATCACCAGGAGGGTGAACGGTACGCCGATTTTGACAAAATCGCTGAATGAATATTTCCCCGGCCCCAGCACCAGGGTGTTCACCGGCGACGATACCGGGGTCATAAACGCCGCCGAGGCCGCCATGGCGACCACCATCGCAAAGGGATAAGGCGAAACGCCCATCGACTTTGCCGCGGCCAGCGCAATGGGCGCCATCAGCACCGCGGTGGCGGTATTGGAAATAAACAGGCCGATAGCCGCGCACATCACAAACAGACAGCCAAGCATCAGGTACGGTCCTTTGCTCCCCGCCACGTCCATGAGTCCCTGAACCACCAGATCCACGCCGCCGGTTTTCTGCAGTGCCAGAGCAAAAGGCATCATTCCGACAATCAAGATAATGCTCGGCCAGTGGATAGCTTTATAGGCGCTCTCGGCGTTAATACAGCGGAATTTACCCATCAGCAGGCAGGCAATAATGGCCGCTATAGGGTTCGGAATTTCGTCAGTCAGCATCAGCGCGACCATCAGCACCAGACAGAAAATCGCGTGCGGCGCCTGGCTGTGCGCCGGCGAGGCGTCGTTGACCTCGATGGGCATATTCAGCACCACAAAGTCACGGCCCCGCTTAGCCAGCAGCGCTATCTGCCGCCAGTTGCCCACCACCAGCATGATATCGCCAAGCTGCAAAGCTTCATCGGTCACCGCGCCGTCAAGGGCTTTGCCATCGCGTTTCAGCCCCACGATGTTCAAATCGAAACGGGTACGAAAGGCGATTTCGCGCACCGACTTGCCAATCAGTTCGGAATCCGGGATCAGAGAGACTTCCGCCATCCCCACGTCCAGCGCCTGATCGGAAAAATATTCACCGCGCAGCACCATCGGTTCGAGCATCTGCTCGCCGCAGAACTGGCGTAAATCCACGTCAGACGCCGACATATCGATCAGCAAAACGTCGCGAGCGCGGAACTCCGATACGCCGTTAACGTTAACGATAACCCGCCGGAAGCGCCGCCAGCGCTCAACGCCGATAACGTTCGCCCCGTAGCGTTCGCGTAGCTTCAGGTCGTCCAGGCGCTGGCCAATCATCGGCGAGCCGGGGCGAATGGCCAGGCGGCGCGCGCGCCCCGTGAGATGATAATCTTTGATAAGATCGCGGAAGGTGCTGCGTTTGCGCCCATCTCTAACCTGTTCGCTTTCGTCTCCCTTAAGCATAAAGCGCATCACCAGCATATAGAAAACGCCCAGAACCAACACCACCAGACCTATCGGCGTAACGCTAAAAAAGCTGAATCCTTGCAGCCCTTCGCGTAAAAGTTCGCCGTTGACGACCAGGTTGGGCGGTGTGGCCACCAGGGTCATCATCCCGCTGATAAGTCCGGCAAAACTGAGCGGCATCATCAACCGCGAAGGGGAGGTGTTCATGCGCATCGACACGCTGAGCACCACGGGAATAAAAATGGCCACCACGCCGGTCGAGCTCATAAACGCCCCTAATCCGGCAACGGTTAGCATCAAATAGACCAGCATTTTGGTTTCGCTGTTCCCGGCAACCTTCACCAGCCAGGAGCCCATTTTGGTGGCGACCCCGGTGCGCACCAGCCCATCGCCAATAATAAAAAGCGCGGCAATAAGAATAACGTTAGGATCGCTAAAGCCGGAGAAGGCCTCGCTGAGCGTTAAAGTGTCGCTGAGAACGAAAGCGACAATCACCAGCAATGCGATAGCGTCCATGCGCACTTTTCCGGTGGCAAAGAGCACGACAGCTACGGCAAGAAGAGATAACACCCAAATCAATTCACCGTTCACAACTTATCCTTGTCAGAAGATGGAGTTAGAAGTCTGGCATAAAAAAGCCCCGCCGGCGCGGGGCTAAATCATGAGATTAATCTTTAAGGATAATATTCACGTTGCCGTCAGGCAGGCGTTCAACCTGCAGGCTCTCCAGCGTCGTTAATACTAAATCCGCTTCATCAAGACGCGGCGCATCGGCGGGCACATTGACCGCGATGGTGCGACAGCCGGCATTCAGCCCGGCGAGCAGACCGGCAGGCGCATCCTCCACGACGGCGCAATCCCCCGGCGCCAGCCCCAACAGTTCGGCCCCCAGCAGGTAGGCGTCCGGTGCGGGTTTCCCGTGCTTTACGCGCTCGGCGGTAACAAAAACCTTCGCCTCAGGCAGTCCCGCGGCACGATGACGAGCGTGAGCGACGGGTATCGACCCCGACGTCACGATCGCCCACGGAATCCCCGCGCGATCGAGCGTCCTTAGCAACGCCACCGCGCCCGGCAGCGCCGTTACGCCATCCGTATCCGTTGCTTCTACCGTTTCCAGCAGGGTGAACTCTGCCTGAATCTCCTCTTCGCTGCGGCCGGGGAGAAAATGACGCAACGAGGTTATCGCCTGTTTACCATGAATGAAGTTCAGCACTTCATCATGAGGGATACTGAACCGATCCGCCCATTTGCACCATGAACGCTCCACAACCGGCAGCGAATCGACCAATGTCCCGTCAAGATCAAACAGGAAACCTTTACACTGCACGAGAACCTCCATCAGGCGTTGATAATTTGGTTAATTTCGTTACTGCTTAAATGGTACTGACGCGGGCAGGAGTGCCAGGTGCTCAACATGCGCTGGTATTTTTCCCACATCGGGGTCTGGGCGTTAAAGCCGTGGGTGCCGGCGTCAAAGTGGCTGTAGCGCCCTTCAACGTTAACCATAAAGCGGACATAGCCGAGATAGCGGGCTTCGGTCGCTACATCAAAGCCGAGGAAGGTGACCCGACGCTCGTCAATCCCGCTGGCATCCTTCAGGTTCGTCCAGGAGACATGCAGCGCGTGATACATCTCCATGATATCAATGATGGTACGACACGTTTCCTCGGTAAGCTGGCCAAACTCGCGGTCCAGCTCACGCATCTGCAGCCCGTATCCACGCTCAATGATGGTCTGCAGGCGGCGATAGCGTTCCGCGTTGTCCGGATCGAGCATCGTCATCATTTTGTATTGATTCGACAGAATCAGACGCTGCGCATTGGTCATTTCCATTTTTGACTCCTGTGGCACTTTTACGACGTGAAAAAAGAAGGCGCATCAATTATGCGCCTTCTTTTATATGCGTTTTCCCGATGCAATTACAAATCATCAAGGAAAGTTTTATCCAGTTGTTTGAAGGCGCGCTTAAGCGTGTCAGCTAAAGCCTGATAATCCGGCTTGCCGTCAACCGGCGTCAGCGCTTGTCCCGCCTCCTGCAGTTTACCCCGTACTTCATAAAACCAGTTCAGTATCGATGGCGGCAGCGGCGTTACCGAACGCTTACCCAGCCACCATAAGCCTTGCATCGGCAGACTCAGCGCGAACAGCGCGGTAGCCACGGCCGGGCCCAGCTGGCCGCCGAGGGCGATTTGCCAGCACAGCGTGAAAATCGCCACCGGCGGCATGATGCGAATCGCATAGCGCGTGGCGCGAATAATACGGTTTTCAATAAACACCGGGGCAAGGCGCTTATCCAGAGGCCAGGTCTTTGCATAGTGCTGCCCGTGGCGAAACAAGCCAAAAAAACTCACAGGGCGATTCTCGGGACCGGACATGGCTTACCTCAACTTTACATATAAAACTTAAAAAATTTGTGCAAAACACCAACTGTGCATGACAACGTTCAAAAGATTTTGGCAATGGCGGCCTCAATCAGGTATTCTGTGCGCACCTGAGGGGCGGTTAGACCCTTTTACCAGGTTAGTCAAATTATCGCATATTCTGCCACCGGCTGAAAATTATGCAAAATGACATAAAATCAAATGTACTTCTCTCATCGTGCCCGAAAACAGTACAAGGCATGATGTTAATCATAAATGTCGATGTCATCCTGCGCTACGCTTTGTGACACACTGACGTTTTTTTAGCCACGTATCATAAAAGGTACTTCCATGTCGAGTAAGTTAGTACTGGTTCTGAACTGCGGTAGCTCCTCTCTGAAATTCGCTATCCTTGATGCCGTCAACGGTGACGAATACCTGTCTGGTTTAGCAGAATGTTTCCATCTTCCTGAAGCCCGTATCAAATGGAAAATGGACGGCAGCAAGCAAGAAGCCGAATTAGGCGCTGGCGCTGCTCATAGTGAAGCGCTGAACTTTATCGTTAACACTATTCTGGCACAAAAACCAGAACTGTCTGCTCAGCTGACCGCAATCGGCCACCGCATCGTTCACGGTGGTGAAAAATACACCAGCTCCGTTGTTATCGATGACTCCGTGATTCAGGGAATCAAAGACTCCGCCTCTTTCGCTCCGCTGCACAACCCGGCGCACCTGATCGGTATCGCTGAGGCGCTGAAATCTTTCCCTAATCTGAAAGACAAGAACGTTGCCGTGTTCGACACCGCGTTCCATCAGACCATGCCGGAAGAATCTTACCTCTATGCCCTGCCGTACAGCCTGTACAAAGAACACGGCGTACGTCGCTACGGCGCGCACGGCACCAGCCACTTCTATGTGACTCAGGAAGCCGCGAAAGTTCTGAACAAACCGGTTGAAGAGCTGAACATCATCACCTGCCATCTGGGCAACGGTGGTTCCGTTTCCGCTATTCGCAACGGTAAATGCGTTGACACTTCCATGGGTCTGACTCCGCTGGAAGGTCTGGTTATGGGTACGCGTTCTGGCGATATCGACCCGGCAATCATTTTCCATCTGCACGATGCCCTGGGCATGAGCGTAGACGCCATCAACAAAATGCTGACCAAAGAGTCCGGTCTGCTCGGTTTGACCGAAGTGACCAGCGACTGCCGCTACGTTGAAGACAACTACCAGGAAAAAGCTGACGCTAAACGTGCCATGGACGTTTACTGCCACCGCCTGGCGAAATATATCGGCTCCTACACCGCGCTAATGGACGGTCGTCTGGACGCCGTCGTATTCACCGGTGGTATCGGTGAGAACGCCGCGATGGTTCGCGAACTGTCTCTGGGCAAACTGGGCGTACTGGGCTTTGAAGTTGATCACGAGCGTAACCTGGCAGCCCGTTTCGGCAAGTCTGGCTTCATCAACAAAGAAGGCACTCGCCCGGCTATCGTCATTCCGACCAACGAAGAGCTGGTCATCGCGCAAGACGCCAACCGTCTGACCGCCTGATTCCACACCGCCAGCCATAACCCTAAATAATTCGAGTTGCAGGAAGGCGGCGACGCAGAGAATCCCCAGGAGCGTACGAGTAGTACGTAACTGGGGTGAGCGAGTAAAGCCAACGCACATGCAACTTGAAGTATGACGGGAAGCTGGTGGTGCAGTTTTGTATCCCGCCTGATACTGGCGGTAACGAAAGAGGATATATCGTGTCCCGTACAATCATGCTGATCCCTACCGGAACCAGCGTAGGCCTGACCAGCGTCAGCCTCGGTGTTATCCGTGCTATGGAACGTAAAGGCGTTCGTCTGAGCGTCTTTAAACCTATCGCTCAACCGCGTGCCGGTGGCGATGCGCCAGACCAGACGACCACTATTATTCGCGCGAACTCCGACCTTCCGGCCGCAGAACCGCTGAAGATGAGCCACGTTGAGTCGCTGCTCTCCAGCAACCAGAAAGACGTGCTGATGGAAGAGATCATCGCCAACTACCACGCCAACGCTCAGGATGCGGAAGTGGTGCTGGTTGAAGGTCTGGTCCCGACCCGCAAACATCAGTTTGCCCAGTCTCTGAACTACGAAATCGCGAAAACGCTGAACGCTGAAATCGTTTTTGTGATGTCCCAGGGTACCGATACTCCTGAACAGCTGAAAGAGCGCATTGAGCTGACTCGCAGCAGCTTCGGCGGCGCGAAAAACACCAGTATCACCGGCGTGATCGTCAACAAGCTGAATGCGCCGGTTGACGAACAGGGCCGTACTCGCCCTGACCTGTCGGAAATCTTCGACGACTCTTCCAAAGCAAAAGTCGTGAAGATCGATCCAGCTCAGCTGCAGAGCGGTAGCCCGTTACCGGTTCTGGGCGCGGTGCCGTGGAGCTTCGATCTGATCGCCACCCGCGCGATTGATATGGCGCATCACCTGAACGCCACCATCATCAACGAAGGCGACATCAATACCCGTCGCGTGAAGTCCGTCACCTTCTGTGCGCGTAGCATTCCGCACATGCTGGAACACTTCCGCGCAGGCTCCCTGCTGGTCACTTCCGCGGACCGTCCTGACGTTCTGGTCGCCGCCTGCCTGGCCGCGATGAACGGCGTGGAAATCGGCGCTATCCTGCTGACCGGCGGCTACGAAATGGACGCCCGCATCAGCAAACTGTGCGAACGCGCGTTTGCAACCGGCCTGCCGGTATTCATGGTTAACACCAACACCTGGCAGACCTCTCTGAGCCTGCAGAGCTTCAACCTGGAAGTTCCGGTTGACGATCACGAGCGCATCGAGAAAGTTCAGGAATACGTGGCTAACTATATCAATGCCGACTGGATTGAATCGCTGACCGCGACTTCCGAGCGCAGCCGTCGCCTCTCTCCGCCAGCCTTCCGCTATCAGCTTACCGAGCTGGCGCGTAAAGCTGGCAAGCGCGTCGTGCTGCCGGAAGGCAACGAGCCGCGTACCGTTAAAGCCGCGGCTATCTGCGCCGAGCGCGGTATCGCCACCTGCGTACTGCTGGGTAACCCGGATGAAATCACCCGCGTGGCCGCCTCTCAGGGCGTAGAGCTGGGCGCCGGTATTGAAATCGTTGACCCGGAAGTGGTTCGCGAAAGCTACGTTGCTCGCCTGGTCGAGCTGCGTAAGAGCAAGGGGATGACCGAAGCGGTTGCCCGCGAGCAGCTGGAAGACAACGTGGTTCTCGGCACGCTGATGCTCGAGCAGGACGAAGTCGACGGTCTGGTATCCGGCGCGGTTCACACTACCGCCAACACCATCCGTCCGCCGCTGCAGTTGATCAAAACTGCGCCGGGCAGCTCTCTGGTCTCCTCCGTATTCTTCATGCTGCTGCCGGAACAGGTTTACGTTTACGGCGACTGCGCGATCAACCCGGATCCGACCGCTGAACAGCTGGCTGAAATCGCTATCCAGTCCGCAGACTCCGCAATTGCCTTCGGCATCGAACCGCGTGTGGCCATGCTCTCCTACTCCACCGGCACCTCTGGCGCCGGCAGCGATGTAGAGAAAGTACGCGAAGCGACTCGTCTGGCGCAGGAAAAACGTCCTGACCTGATGATCGACGGCCCGCTGCAGTACGATGCTGCGGTCATGGCTGACGTAGCGAAATCCAAAGCGCCGAACTCTCCGGTTGCCGGCCGCGCTACCGTGTTCATCTTCCCGGACCTGAACACCGGTAACACCACTTACAAAGCCGTACAGCGTTCTGCCGACCTGATCTCCATCGGGCCGATGCTGCAAGGGATGCGTAAGCCGGTGAACGACCTGTCCCGTGGCGCGCTGGTTGACGATATCGTCTATACCATCGCCCTGACCGCGATTCAGTCGTCCCAGCAGCAAGCTTAATCTGCCCGCTGCATGAAAAAAGGCGACCGCATGGTCGCCTTTTTTATTTACAGCAGCTCTCGCGCCGCCGAGACAATATCATGCGCCGTCAGGCCATACTCCTTCTGCAAAAACTCCTGCGTTCCCACCTGGCCGTAGCGCTCTTTCACCCCCACGCGACGCATCGGAACCGGGCAGGTCTCCACCAGCACTTCCGCCACCGCCGATCCCAGTCCGTTATGAATACTGTGGTTTTCACAGGTCACGATACGCCCGGTTTTCTCGGCATAATTTTTCACCAGCATGCGGTCGATGGGCTTCAGGGTAAACATATCAATCACCGCCGCGCTGACCCCTTCCTGCTCAAGCTGACGCGCCGCCTCAAGGGCTTCCGCCACCATGATCCCGTTGGCAATCAGGGTAATATCATCGCCTTCGCGCAGCACATTACCTTTGCCAATCGTAAACGTCGAACCCGGCGCGTACACGCTCGGCGCCTGTTTGCGGATCGTGCGTACCCAGTAAAAACCGTCGAGATCGATAAGCTGACGCAGGAGATCGTCGAACATCACCGCATCGGTCACTTCCAGCACCACCGAATGCGCCAGACCGCGCACGATCCCCATATCTTCAAACGACATATGGGTTCCGCCGTTATGGCAGGCGGTCACCCCGGCGTCAGAGGCGATCACCTTGACGTTATTCCGCTGATAATCGAGCGACATAAACAGCTGGTCGAAGCAGCGGCGGCTGGCGAAAGCGGTAAAGGTATGGACAAACGGCTTGCGTCCGGTCAACGATAGCCCGGCGGCGGTGCCGATCACGTTGGCTTCCATAATGCCGCAGTTGATAACGTGCTGCGGATGCTCCCGCGCGACGCCATCCATCGCCATGGAGCTCATCAGATCCGCTTCCAGCGCGATAATCGGGCTCCTGGCTTCAATTTGCTGCGCGACGAATCCGGCATAGACTTTACGCATCTCTATGGCATCTTTTTGCCCTGCGGGTGCAACCTTAATCATGTTCAGCCTCCAGTTGGCGAATCGTCTCGTTTAGCGTCTCTTTCATCTCCGCCGTCAGGCGTAAGTGGTGGTTATTACTGAGATTCTCGAGATACGGCACGCCCTGGCCTTTCACGCTATCGAGAATAACCACGCGCGGGCGCGCATCGGCGGGAGGTACGGGTTGAACCGCGGCCAGCAGCCCGGGGATGTCATCACCTTTGACGGTGACAACATCAAAACCAAAGGCGCGGAATTTATCCTCCAGGTTGAAAGCGCAAATGATTTCATCCAGCCTGCCGTCAAGCTGTAGCTTGTTCCAGTCAACAAACAGGGTCAGATTATTCAGACGGTGATGGGCAATAAACTGAAAGGCTTCCCAACACTGGCCTTCATTCAGCTCGCCGTCGCCAACGATACAGAACACGCGATTCGCCCGCCCCGCCAGCTTATGCGACAGCGCCATGCCGCCGGCGATGGAAATCCCCTGCCCCAGCGAGCCCGTAGTGGCGTCCACCCCACGCGTTTTCAGCCGGTCCGGATGGCTTGGCAGCCGCGTACCGTTCTGGTTTAGCGTACTCAGCTCCTCCATCGGGAAATACCCCTTAATCGCTAACGTACTGTATAGCGCCGGGCCGGCATGACCTTTTGATAACACAAAGTAGTCGCGCTCTGGCCAGTCCGGGTCCGCGGGATCAATTTTCATCACCGCGCCGTACAGTACCGCCAGCGTCTCCACGACCGACATACTGCCGCCGTAGTGGCCGAAACCGAGGTCCGTCAGCGATTTCAGGGTAGCGACGCGAATGTCCCGCGCCAGGTTAGTCACTTCTTGCACATTCATGATTTCGCTCCGCTGTTCTCCTGCGCGCCGCCGCCCACAGGTTTCTTTTTCACAAAAACGTTGTACGCCACCAGCAGCACAAACAACGCCACAACAAGGCCGGTAATCGCAAACGGCGACAGGTAGCGGGCCAGGTTACCCAGCACGATACCCACAGCGCCGAAATCCGCATCCGAGAAAGTGGTGTTGGCAAAGCCAATCGCCCCCAGTACCGGCAGCAGCAGCACCGGCAGGAAGGTGATCAGCAGGCCGTTGGCAAACGCGCCAATCATCGCCCCGCGCCGCCCGCCTGTGGCGTTGCCAAAGACGCCTGCGGTCGCGCCGGTAAAGAAATGCGGCACCACGCCGGGCAGGATCAGCACCCATTTAAACTGCCCGCAGAGGAACAGCCCAACCAGACCGCCGAGAAAACTAAACAGGAAGCCAATCAGCACCGCGTTGGGCGCGTAGGGGTAAACGACCGGGCAGTCCAGCGCCGGACGGGCGTTGGGCACCAGCTTTTCTGAAAAGCCGGTAAAGGCCGGCACGATTTCCGCGAGGATCAGACGTACCCCTTGCAGGATGATGAACACCCCGGCGGCGAAGGTAATCGCCATAATAATGGCGTAAACCAGGTAGTTCTGGCCTCCGCTAAAAGTGCTTTCCACGTACTCACGCCCCGCGCTCACCGCCATAATCAGATAAATGATCATCATGGTCAGCGAAATGGAGATGGAGCTGTCGCGCAGGAAGCTCAGGTTTTTCGGCAGGTTCATCTCTTCAGTTGAACGCGATCCTTTACCGCAGACGCTACCGATCCAACCCGACAGAACATAGCCCAGGGTGCCGAAATGGCCGAAAGCGATATCATCCGTACCGGTAATACGCTTCATATAGCGCTGGGCCAGCGCCGGGAAGAACGCCATCACCAGCCCGAGGATCAGGGAGCCGGTGAAGACCAGCCCGACGCCTTCGAAACCCGCCACGGTAAGAATCACGCCGATCATACAGGCCATATAGAAAGTGTGGTGACCGGTCAGGAAGATATACTTCAGACGCGTAAACCGGGCGACCACAATATTCGCTACCATCCCGAACGCCATAATCAGCGCGGTTGAAGCACCGTATTTTTCCAGTGCAATAGAAACAATCGCCTCATTATTAGGAATAATGCCCTGAATATTAAAAGCATGTTCAAACATGCCCCCCAGCGGATTCAGCGAACCGACTAATACCGTCGCGCCGCCGCCAAGAACAATAAAACCCAAAATTGTTTTAATGGTTCCCTTGACGACATCGGAGAAAGATTTCTTTTGCGCTACCAGACCAATTAACGCAATTAAACCGACCAGCACCGAGGGTACTTTTAGAATATCAACAACAAAATTCAGCGTTTCAAGGATAAACATATCCACCTCGCTATCAATAATTATTGTCTGGCGAACCACGCGCGCAGCTGCGCTTCGAGTTCGTTAATATCGATGATGTTGGTAATCACCACCAGCTGGCTTTCCGGCACGCTGGCGCTGGCGGCAATGTCTTTTGCCATCACGAATAAATCCGCCGCGCCCGGCGTTGCCGACGACAGATCGGAGTGCTCTACCTCGGCCTCGATATCGAGTTTTTTAAGCACTTTTTTTATATTCATCTCAACCATAAAACTACTGCCCAGGCCAGAGCCGCAAATTGCCATAATTTTCATTGTTATCACCTTTTTTGGGTAGAGTAAGTCCACATCACGCAGGCGCGTAATGGGTTATAAGCCGGATAATAAAATTGAATCAGTAGCGCGCGATGATCGTTTTTATCTCCTCAATATTGGTTGCCTGATGTAATTTATTCATATCTTCATCGCTGGAAAATAATTCCGCCAGGGCAGAAATCATTTCGATATGGCTATGTTTATCCGGCGCCGCAAGCATAATGATAATATCAACCGGGTCGAACTCCTCAGAGCCAAACGATACCCCTTGTTGCAGTTTCAACAGCGACAGCCCCAGGCCCTTCGCGCCCTCCTCAGGCCGCGCATGCGGCATCGCCAATCCCGGGGCCAGCACGTAGTACGGCCCGAGCCGCTGGTGCTGCTCCACGATGGCCGTCACGTAGGCAGGTTGGATAACGTCGGCCTTCAGCAGCGGCCGGGCGCAGATGTCCAGCGCCTGTGGCCAGGTCTCTACGCTTTGCCGCAGCGCAATGGTGGCATCAGAGAGCCAAGTCTTGAGCATTTTGTCCCGCCTCTTTTAGCAAAAGATGGGCAAACTTTATGCAAGCAGCCAATAGTTATCTGCGAGAACGATCACAAAGATAGCGCTACCAACGCTGAACATTCAGATTTGTGATAGCGCTATCAATTCGTAATCATCCCATCAAAACGCAGCAAAAAGGCCCGTTTAAGGCGTATACTCCCTGACACGTGAAGTAATGGATGATAATAAAAACGTCTGTTTAGCAGGAATATGTATGTCTCTAACCCGAAAACGGCGTAGTACCGGTAAAGTCACGATCGCCGATGTTGCTCAGCTGGCTGGTGTGGGAACCATGACCGTGTCCCGCGCCCTTCGCACGCCGGAACAGGTTTCCGATAAGCTACGTGAAAAAATCGAAGCGGCGGTGCAAGAGCTAGGGTACATGCCTAATCTCGCCGCCAGCGCGCTGGCGTCTGCCTCCTCAAGAACCATCGCGATGGTGGTGCCAAATCTTGCAGAGGCGGGCTGTTCGGCGATGTTTGCCGGGCTTCAGCAGGTATTACAGCCGGCAGGGTATCAAATCATGCTGGCAGAATCGCTACACCGTCTGGAGCAGGAAGAAAAGCTGCTGGAAACGCTGCTGGCCTCTAACATCGCCGCCGCCATTCTGCTTAGCGTTGAACACAGCGATACCGTACGCCACTGGCTGAAGAACGCCTCGATTCCGGTGGTGGAGATGGGCGCAATGCGCGCCGATCCGATCGACATGAATATCGGCATTGATAACGTGGCGGCGATGTTCGAGCTGACGGAGATGCTTATCCACCGCGGCTATCAGAATATCGGTCTGCTGTGCGCCAATCAGGAACAGTGGATTTTTCAGCAGCATTTGCAGGGGTGGTATAAAGCCATGCTGCGCCATCACATGTCGCCTAACCGGGTAATTAACGCCGCGCTGCCCGCCAACTTTTCCACCGGCGCTTCGCAGCTGCCGGAGTTTTTGCTGGCATGGCCGGAGCTGGATGCGCTGGTTTGCGTTTCCGATGAGCTGGCATGCGGAGCGCTGTATGAATGTCAGCGTCGGCGCATAAAGGTACCGGATGATTTAGCCGTCGTCGGTTTTGGCGACAGCGACGTGAGCCGGGTCTGCCAGCCGCCGTTAACGACCATGGCGGTACCGCACCATAAGATTGGTATAGAAGCCGGGCGCGCCCTTCTGGAGCGTCTTACGGAGGGAAACTGGAGCGACAGAAAGCCCATCGCGTCCAGTTTATGCATGAGGGACAGCTGTTAGAAAACTACTCAGCCTCTTCCTGCTTTTCGCTTTTTGCTGACTCATTATTCGCATTGCGGGTCATCCACAGCGCCAGCGCTTTTAATGAGTCCGGAGTGAACTCATCGCAGCGGGCGGTGATCTCTTCCGGCGTCAGCCAGCACACTTCGCTCACTTCTTCTTCCTGCAGCGCGAACGGCCCGTGCGATACGCAGCTAAACAGGCCGCCCCAGACGCGGCAGTGTTTATCTTCGTAGTAGAACTGTCCGTGGTCAGCAAAAGGCACGCCGGCAATACCGAGTTCTTCTTCCGCCTCACGGCGCGCGGATTCCAGCATTTGCTCGTCAGCCTGCACCACGCCGCCGGCGGTCGCGTCCAGCATGCCCGGCTGGAAATCTTTTGTTTCGGTACGACGCTGTACCAGGATTTTGCCCATCCCATCATGAACAACAATGTAGGTCGCCCGATGACGCAGGCACTCCGCACGCATTTGTTCGCGGCTGGACTGTGCTATCACCTCATTGTTTTCATTAACAATATCGACCCATTCTGTGCTTGCCAAATGATTCTGTTCCGCCATCAGGAAACCTTACTTTTTAAAGCGCTCTTGCGGCGCGTCTATACGGTTGAGGGGTAAATTACGGGTAAATTGCGACCTCTGCAATAACCTGATTATCATCGAGTGCTAAAACCTGCAATTGCCCCTCGTTCAGAAGACCGTAGCTGGCGGTAAATTCCCCTTTAGGGATGCTGACCGAGCCGGGATTGAAGAGAAAAATCTCGCCGCGTTTCTCGGCAACCGGAATATGAGTATGGCCATAAGCCAGCACATCGCCAGCGGCGAGAGGAGGCAAATTTTCGGGGCTATACAGATGCCCGTGGGTCAGAAACAGACGGGTTCGCGCGCTCAAAATCTGCTGCCAGGGGGCGGTAATGGGGAACCGCAGCAGCATTTGATCGACTTCGCTGTCGCAGTTGCCGCGTACGGCAATCACCCGCTCCGCCACGCTATTTAGCGCCTCCGCGACCTGGGCAGGCGCATAGCCTTCGGGAAGGGCGTTACGCGGCCCGTGATTGAGCACATCGCCGAGGATAACCAGCCACTGCGCCCCACTGCGCGCGAACAGCGCAAGCACGCGTTCAGCGGCAGGCAGAGAGCCGTGGATATCCGAGGCAAACATCAGCTTCATACATTTCATCTCCACGCATTACGATGCGGCTATGATAACGGAACCGCTGGCGCTTATCAGCCCGCGCGTTTGGCTGAGAGTGCGACGTAGCGCTGAACCGACGCCCGCTGCCACTGGAAGGTGGCGTAATCCACCAGCGCGGCGGGAACCTCATCGCCGTTCAGAACCAGGCGATTAAGCATCAGCGCCAGGTCGGTATCGGCAATGGACCATTCGCCAAATAGATTCTGCCCGCCATGGGACAGCAAAACGCCAGCCGTTTCAAACAGCTTGTCGGCGCTTTTTTTCCCGGCTTCGCTGAGCGGAGGTTTCTTTGCTGCGGCAAAGACCACGTCCGTGGAGCGCTCTTCGCGAATCGGCATTAAATCGCTACGCAGCCAGGCCTGCACCTGACGCGCCCGGGCGCGCTTTTGCAGGTCATGCGGGTAAAGTCGCTCCCATTCCGGGGGCGCAAAGCGCTCATCCAGATATTCGGTAATTGCGGAGGATTCACTCAGGAAGAACTCCCCGATCTCCAGCAGCGGTACGCGACGCGTCGCGCTGTAGCCTTTCCAGCCGCTTTGCAAATGTTCGCCGCTGTCGAGGTTGACGGTTTTCAGGGTAAAAGGCAGGCTCTTTTCCTGCAGGGCAACGTATACGGACATCACATATGGCGAGAAAAAATCGGCGTCGGACCACAGGGTAATCGCGGGCTGGCTCATAGCATCCTCAATGGCTAATGTAATGGGGCGATACGCCAACATATCCTGTCTTTCAGATGATGTCACTGACCGCCACGCTGAGGATCTTACATACTTCTCAGAGGGTGAACGCGATTGGCGAAAGTCATCCAGGATGCGGCAAACCTGTCGGATGATGCCAGTTCACCTATACTCGAAAAGTTTGCGACCTGTGACGGCGAGGAATTTTCATGATCGATTTTTACTACGCACCCACTCCTAATGGCCACAAAATCACGTTATTCCTCGAAGAAGCGCAGCTGGCGTATCGCCTTATCCGGGTGGATATCGGCAAGGGGGAACAGTTTCATCCGCAGTTTCTCGCGATCTCACCCAACAACAAGATCCCGGCGATCGTTGACCACGCTCCCGCCGACGGTGGTGGTCCATTAAGCCTGTTTGAATCCGGCGCCATCCTGCTCTATCTAGCTGAAAAAACTGGAAAATTATTGAGCGGCGAGCTCCGGGAGCGCCACGTCATCCTACAGTGGTTATTCTGGCAGGTCGGTGGGTTGGGGCCGATGCTCGGACAAAATCATCACTTCAACCACTTTGCTCCGCAGGCTGTGCCCTACGCCATTGAGCGCTATCAGGTGGAAACGCAGCGCCTGTATGGCGTGCTCAATCGGCGCCTTGGCGAGAGTCCCTGGCTTGGAGGCAATCACTACAGCATCGCCGATATCGCCTGCTGGCCGTGGGTGAATGCCCATCAGCGCCAGCGTATCGACCTTGCCAATTTCCCGGCGGTGCATAACTGGTTTGAACGTATTCGCCAGCGCCCGGCCACCGTTGAAGCGCTTCTGAAAACAGAAGCCCATTAACCCCCTGCTCGCCCGGGAAGCTTTGATGTATGATTGCGGAAATTACTACACGGAGGAAGCCTGCCATGTCTCAACCAGACGCCATTATTCGAATTAAGAACCTGCGCCTGCGTACTTTTATCGGAATTAAAGAGGAAGAGATCGCCAACCGCCAGGACGTGGTGGTTAACGTCGCGATCCACTACCCGGCGGAAAAATCACGCAACAGCGAAGATATTAACGATGCGCTGAACTACCGCACCATCACCAAGCGCATTATTAGCCATATTGAGAATAACCGCTTTTCTCTGCTGGAAAAATTAACTCAGGATGTGCTCGACATCGCACGCGAACATCACTGGGTCACATATGCTGAAGTAGAGATCGATAAACTGCATGCGCTGCGCTACGCCGATTCGGTATCCATGACGATGAGCTGGCGGCGCTAGACGCATCTTAGGGAGGCGCTATGAACGTTCTGCTTACTGGCGGTACCGGCCTGATTGGCCGCCATCTGATCCCCCGGCTACTGGAGCTTGGACATCACGTAACGGTTTCAACGCGCAGCCCTGAAAAGGCCAAAAGCCGCCTCGATTCCCGCGTCACCCTGTGGCGCGACTTCGAACATCAGGCGAACCTCAACGGCATTGATGCCGTCATTAATCTGGCCGGCGAGCCGATCGCCGATAAGCGCTGGACGGCGGAGCAGAAACAGCGCCTCTGCCACAGCCGCTGGGATACCACCCAAAAGCTGGTCACGCTGTTCACCGCCAGCGACACGCCGCCCGCGGTGCTGATTAGCGGCTCCGCCGCCGGCTATTATGGCGACCTCGGTGAAGTCGTGGTAACCGAAGAGGAGCCGCCGCACAACGAGTTTACCCACAAGCTTTGCGCCCGCTGGGAGCAAATCGCCTGCGAAGCGCAGAGCGATCGTACCCGCGTCTGCCTGCTGCGTACCGGCGTGGTGCTGGCGCCGCGTGGCGGCATTCTGGCTAAAATGACGCCGGCCTTTAAGCTTGGCCTCGGCGGCCCTATTGGTAGCGGAAGGCAATATCTGGCGTGGATCCACATCGACGACATGGTCAACGGTATTCTCTGGCTGCTGGATAACGATCTGCGGGGGCCGTTTAATATGGTTTCCCCTTACCCGGTGCGCAACGAGCAGTTCGCCCACGCGCTGGGGCATGCGCTAAATCGCCCTGCCATTTTCCGCGTCCCGGCTGCGGCTATTCGCCTGCTGATGGGAGAATCTTCCGTTCTGGTACTCGGCGGCCAGCGCGCGCTGCCTAAACGCCTGGAAGCCGCCGGATTTGGCTTTCGTTGGTACGATCTGGAAGAAGCCCTTGCCGATGTGCTGAAATAGTTCAGGGGCCATCAGGGAGGTCTCGGCGATCTCCCCGATCTGTAATTCGTGGAATCCGCATCGGCTCTGAACGCCCGGGTTGAATCCGTCGATTCCGCGCTGGTCGGTTTAAGCGATACTGCCGAAGACTCACCGCTGGTCGCCCATGCGACAGTTCTGGATAACCTCAACCTGGCGCTGCAACTGAGGGCGACGCCGGAGAGCACCACCGTGCTGCGCTATCTTCGCGGCTTCGAAAATCAGCCCCGGGCTTGTCCGACGGTTACTTAGACGCATTGCCCTTCCGGCGCTTTATGATGTTAAGGTGGCGGAATAATCCACCGCTATGGACTGCTTTATGAGAATACTCACCACTCCGCGCCTGCGCCTCTCTCCGTTTCACTCATCCGACTGGCCTTTTTTCCTGCGCTTACGACGAGACCCGGAAGTGATGCGCTATATGGGCGAGATTCTTGAGGAGCCGGCGCTGCGGACGCTGTTTGCATCACGCTGCGCTGACACGGGCGTATTCGTACTGCGCGACGCCAGCGGCGCGGCGGTTGGCGATATTGGCCTGCGCATCAGCGGTAAAAATCCGCACGAAGCGGATGTCGGATACGCTCTCCTGCCTGAGGCTCAGGGGAAGGGTTACGCCAGTGAAGCGCTAAAAGCGATTTGCAACTACGGATTTCAGCAGCTCGGCGTTCACGCAATAAATGCCTGGGTGCTGGGCAGTAACGCGGGCTCTTCCCGTCTGCTGGAAAAAAACGGCTTTATCCGCATTCAGGTGCTCGAAAAAGCGTACCATCTGAACGGCATTGACTATGACGACTGGGTGTATCGGCTGGAGCGTTAACCGCCCCGACGGAGAGTGTTCCGCCGGGGGCTGGACAGTGTTTACTTCAAAGAGCCCTTCAGGAACTGCTGCAGACGCTGGCTTTTCGGATTGCCGAAGACCTCGTCAGGATGCCCTTCTTCTTCAATTTTGCCCTGATGCAGGAAGATCACGTGCGAGGAGACGTGGCGTGCAAAGCCCATTTCATGGGTGACCACGACCATGGTTTTCCCCTCTTCCGCCAGCTGCTGCATGATCCGCAGCACTTCGCCCACCAGTTCAGGGTCAAGCGCCGACGTCGGTTCATCAAACAGCAGTACGTCGGGCTCCATCGCCAGCGCGCGGGCAATGGAAACGCGCTGCTGCTGGCCGCCGGAGAGATGAACCGGATATTTAATCTGCTGGCGCTCATCAATACCGACTTTCGCCAGGTATTTTACCGCCCGATCGCGCGCTTCCTGTTTACTCAGGCCCAGCACCTGAATCGGCGCCTCCATCACGTTTTCCAGCACCGTCATATGGCTCCACAGGTTAAAATGCTGGAATACCATCGTCAGGCGAGTACGTAGCAAACGTAGCTGATTTTTATCAGAAACCTTTAACTGACCGTCTTTATCGCGAACCAGGCCAATGTTTTGCCCGTTAACAACGATCGTCCCTTCGCTGGGCTTCTCTAGAAAGTTAATACAGCGCAAAAAGGTACTTTTCCCGGAACCGGATGAGCCAATAATACTGATCACGTCTCCGGCTTTCGCCCGCAGTGAGACGCCCTTCAGTACTTCATGCTCGCCGTAACGTTTATGCAGATCGATTACATTTAATTTATTGTCGGACATGGCGTTCTCAGTGCGTCGAAGAAGGTTTGATATGCTGGAGCCAGCGCTTTTCCGCCCTGCGGAACAGGCTAATCAACACATACGAGATAATTAAATACAGTACTGCGGCAATACCGAAGGCGGTAAACGGCTGGTAGGTTGCCGAGTTAATATCGCGGGCAATTTTCAGCAGATCCGGCACCGTGGCGGTAAAAGCCAGCGCGGTGGAATGCAGCATCAGAATCACTTCGTTGCTGTATGCAGGCAGCGCAATACGCAGCGCGGAAGGCAAAATAATGCAGCGATACATTTTAACCGAAGAAAAACCGTACGCCCGGGCGGCTTCTATCTCGCCTGCCGGCACTGAACGAATCGCCCCGGCGAAAATCTCCGTGGTGTAGGCGCAGGTATTCAGCGTCAGCGCCAGCACCGTACAGTTCAGGCCGCTGCGAAAGAAGGCGTTCAGCAGTTCTGTGCCTTTGACGACCTCCAGCGTGTACATTCCGGAATAGAACACCAGCAGCTGGACGTACAGCGGCGTGCCGCGAAAGATATAGGTGAACAGCCAGATGGGGAACTGGATAAATTTATTGCTCGACACTCGGCCAATGGCGAGGAAAACCGCCAGGATGCCGCCCATCACCACGGAAGAGATCAGCAGCCAGAGCGTAATCGCCACGCCGGTAAAGCGATAGCCGTCGGTCCACAGCAGGGATTTCCAGTACTCCTGAATAATATCAATCACAGGTCGGCCCTCTTCACGCCCACAGAATAACGGCGTTCGAGCATCAGCAGCACACCATTGGAAACCGTTGTAAATACAAGATAAATCAGGCCACAGACGATAGCGAAGTAGAACGGCTCCCAGGTGCTTTTACCCGCCAGCTGGGTTGCTTTGACCACATCTTCCAGTCCCAGCAGTGAGACCAGCGCGGTCGCTTTGAGGATAACCTGCCAGTTGTTGCCGATTCCGGGCAGCGCATAGCGCATCATGGCCGGAAACAGAATACGACGAAAGGTTTGCCCACCGCTAAAGCCGAAGGCCGTCGCCGCTTCAATATGTCCCTTTGGCACCGCCAGGAAGGCGCCGCGAAAGGTTTCGGTGAAGTAGGCCCCGTAAATAAAGCCCAGCGTGATGATCCCCGCCACCATGGGGTCGATATCAAACTGCGCCAGGCCAAGCGCGTCGGTTACGCTGTTGAGCGCAATCTGTAGCCCGTAGAAAATCAGCAGCATCAGCACCAGATCGGGCACGCCGCGGATTAAGGTGGTATAGCCTTCAAAAATCAACGCCAACGGACGATTGTTGGAAAGTTTCGCCCCGGCGCCCGCCAGACCGATAAGCACCGCCAGAACGACCGAGCTTAACGCCAGCTCAAGGGTGACCAGCGCGCCCTGAAAAATAACCTGTGAAAACCCGTACAGCATGCTGTCTGCCCTGTCTGTCATCAACCATCGCGCGCAAAATAACGCGCGACGGGGTACGCGGGATGGTTAGTCGCCGTACACGTTAAAATCGAAATATTTCTTCGCCAGCTTGTCGTAGGTGCCATCCTGGCGCATCTCGGCAAAGGCTTTATTCAGTGCTTCACGTAGTTCGTTATCCTCTTTGCGCAGCCCCATACCGGTGCCGACGCCGAACAGCTTCTCGTCTTTAATCGACGGACCGCCGAACTGATAATCCTTGCCGATAGGCTGTTTGAGGAAGCCTTCGCTGGCGGCGACTTCATCCTGGAACGCTGCATCGATACGTCCAGCGGTCAGGTCGGAATAAATATTGTCCTGTCCCTGATAGGAAACGATTTCAATACCTTTTGGCGCCCAGTGCTCGTTGCCGTAGGTTTCCTGGGTGGTGCCCTGCAGAACGCCAACGCGCTTGCCTTTCAGCTTCGCGAGGTCTGGCGTAATATCGCTGCCTTTTTTCACGACCAGGCGCGAATCAGCCGCATACAGTTTGTCGGTGAAGGCAATTTCCTGCTGGCGTTTTTCGGTGATCGAAAGTGAAGACATAATGGCGTCGATTTTCTTCGCTTTTAAAGACGGGATCAGCGCGTCCAGCGGGTTCTCAATGAAGGTACATTGCGTATTGATACGCTTACAGAGCTCTTTTGCCAGATCGATGTCAAAACCCACCAGTTCACCCTGCGCATTCTTCGATTCGAACGGAGCATAAGTAGGATCGGTGCCGATGCGGACTTTTTGCGGAATGGCTGCGAATACAGTGGAAACGCTGGAAAGGGCCAGCGCTAAAGAGAGAGACAACGCCAGTTTTTTCATAACTATCCTCAACAGACTGTCATTCTAACGGATTTATTAGAAGTACTTACGGCAGTTATCGTGCCATTATTCGCCCCGGTAAGGCAAAACATTCCGCGCCGGGAAGCAAATTTTTTCGCATCAGAAACGCTTAACTATGCACTTTTTAACATAGCGTGCGCAATTTCCTGCACCAAATTGATCCACTAAAAGCACAGCCGCACCAAAATCAGACAGAAAGGGATGCGCATGGCCCGGCGTCCGGGCCACCGGGCGTCTTAATCACCGTATACGTTGAAGTCGAAGTATTTCTTCGCCATTTTGTCGTAGGTGCCGTCTTTACGCATGTCGGCCAGCGCTTTATCAAACGCGGCCTTCAGCTCGCTATCGTCCTTACGCAGGCCGATGCCGGTACCATCACCGAAGAATTTTTTGTCTTTAACGGAAGGACCGGCAAAGGCAAAATCTTTACCGGCGGGTTGTTTGAGGAAACCTTCGCTCGCGGCCACTTCATCCTGCAATGCGGCGTCAAGACGGCCAGCGGAGAGGTCTGAGTAGATCAAATCCTGGTTCTGATAGGCCACAACGTCCACGCCGTGGCTACGCCAGCGTTCATTACCATAGGCCTCCTGGGTGGAGCCCTGCAGTACGCCAACATGCTTGCCTTTGAGGGATTCCAGCGTCGGTTGAATCGGCGAGCCTTTGGCGGCGATCAGGCGGGAGTCGGCGGCGTAGAGCTTGTCAGAAAACGCAATTTCCTGCTGGCGTTTTTCCGTAATCGACAACGAAGAGATGATGGCGTCGATTTTCTTGGCCTTCAGCGACGGGATCAGGGAGTCGAAATCGCTGCCAACCCAGGTACATTTTACTTTGATACGCGAACAGAGCTCATTGCCCAAATCAATGTCAAAACCCACGAAATCCCCTTTCGCATCCTTAGAAGAGAAAGGCGCGTAGGTGGCATCGGTGCCAATGCGAATACTCTGCGGCAGCGCGGCGAACGCGCTGGAGGCGCTGCAAATTCCCATCATTAAAGAGAGAGCCAGGACCGTCTTCTTCATAGGTTACCCTTAAGTGTCGTGATGTTGTTATGCGATGCGTTATCTTGTTATTTGTACTGCCGACAAAATCTTGCACGTTTTATGCCATTTTCTCAGTGCGTGCTGGAAATGGCGTTAAATTTGTTAAATAAAGGTTGCAGGTTTGTCTTAAAAGGGAAGATACCAGCAATAACGGATAAACCGCAGTGCCGCAGCGCAAAAAAACAAATTAAATGTTGAGGATTTGATCGAGGCGACAAAATTGCACTGCGGGGAGGCAGATGTGAACAAAGCGCACTATCTTAGTGCGCCCTACGCGCCCTGCCAGCGGGAAAAGAGGTCTTGCGGAAGAGAGATATCGAACTGATCGATCACGCGATTGACCGTCTGATTAATCACATCGTCCAGGTTTTTCGGGCGATGATAAAACGCCGGAACCGGCGGCATAATCACCGCGCCCATTTCCGCCGCCTGAACCAGCAGCCGTAAATGGCCAAGGTGGAACGGCGTTTCCCGTACGCACAGCACCAGCGGGCGGCGCTCTTTAAGCACCACGTCCGCCGCCCTGGTCAGCAGCCCGTCGGTATAGCTATGAACAATGCCCGAGAGGGTCTTCATTGAGCATGGCAAAATCACCATCCCGGCGGTTTTAAAAGAGCCGGAAGAGATGCTGGCGGCGATATCGCGGGCATCGTGCACCACGTCTGCTAACGCCTGCACCTCGCGCAGGGAGAAATCCGTCTCCAGCGCCAGCGTCTGGCGCGCGGCCTGGCTTAAAATCAGATGGGTTTCAACATCCGAAACCTCGCGCAAAACCTGGAGCAAGCGTACGCCGTAAATCGCGCCGCTGGCGCCAGAAATACCGATAATGAGTCGCTTCACGATGATTGCCCCTTTCACACAATGGCGCAGACTTTGCCGGATTATAGTCTCCGACGCAACCGCGGACCTGCATTTGGCGCGAGAAAATAAAAAAGCCCGCGGCCGTCAGACCGCGGGCTCTCAGCAAAACAGAGGATTACCCTTCGTTATGCATCTCTAAGTTTTCAACCTCATTCTGCAGCTGAACCGCTTTTGCGTCGTCGTTACGCAGAGAGTCGAGATAGTCCAGGTACTGCTGATCGACATCTTTAGTGACGTAGATACCGTTGAAAACCGAGCATTCAAACTGCTGAATATCCGGATTCTCCGCGCGCACCGCGTCAATCAGATCGTCCAGATCCTGGAAAATCAGGCCATCCGCACCGATGATCTGGCGAATCTCATCCACTTCACGCCCGTGAGCAATCAGCTCATTGGCGGTCGGCATATCGATGCCATACACGTTCGGGAAGCGAATTTCCGGCGCAGCGGAGGCCAGATACACTTTCTTCGCCCCGGCTTCGCGCGCCATCTCGATAATCTGCTCAGAGGTGGTGCCGCGCACGATGGAGTCATCCACCAGCAGCACGTTCTTATCGCGGAACTCGGCGCGGTTGGCGTTAAGCTTACGGCGCACGGACTTACGGCGCAGCTGCTGGCCCGGCATGATAAAGGTACGGCCAACGTAGCGGTTTTTAACAAACCCCTGGCGGTAAGGTTTGTCGAGAATACGGGCAATTTCCAGCGCGATATCGCAGGAGGTTTCCGGGATAGGAATGACCACGTCGATATCCAGATCTTCCCACTCGCGGGCAATTTTCTCGCCCAGCTTCGTGCCCATATTGACGCGGGCGCTGTAAACGGAAATTTTGTCGATGAAGGAGTCCGGACGCGCAAAATAGACGTACTCGAACAGGCACGGGTTGCTGACCGGGTTTTCCGCGCACTGGCGAGTAAACAGCTGGCCTTTTTCGGTGATATACACCGCTTCGCCAGGCGCCACGTCGCGCAGAAACTCAAAGCCCAGCGTATCGAGCGCCACGCTTTCCGAAGCGACCATATACTCGGTACGGCCATCGCCAATATCGCGCTTGCCCAGCACCAGCGGACGGATGCCGTTCGGGTCGCGGAAGGCGACCATGCCGTGACCGATAATCATTGCCACGCAGGCGTAAGCGCCGCGAATCTGGCGGTTGGTAGCAGCGATCGCCGCAAAAATGTTGTCTGCTTCCAGCGGGTAGTGGCGGAAGTTGTCCAGCTCGCTGGCGAAGATATTGAGCAGGATTTCGGAATCAGAGGTGGTGTTGATGTGGCGGCGTTTTTCTTCAAACAGCTTTTTACGCAGCTCGTGAGCGTTAGTCAGGTTACCGTTGTGCGCCAACGTAATGCCGTACGGCGAGTTGACGTAGAAAGGCTGTGCCTCGGAGGCGCTGGAGCTGCCAGCCGTCGGGTAACGAACGTGACCAATACCCATATTGCCCTGCATACGCTGCATATGGCGAGCTTCAAAAACGTCGCTCACCAGACCGTTCGCCTTACGCAAACGGAAACAGTTGTTCGCATCAATGGTGATGATGCCTGCGGCATCCTGGCCACGATGCTGAAGCACCGTTAACGCGTCATAAATCGACTGGTTTACCGGCATAACACCGGCGATACCGACAATACCGCACATACGTCTTTTCCTCGTTAAGCTACATCCCAACGCTTATGCTTTGGGCAAGAAACTTGACGAGCTCTGCAGATAGTCAAAGAACCATCTGATAACGAAACTGAACTGCGGGATAAGCTCAGACTTTTGCCAGTCTTCGCTTTTCGCCATACCTGTAAAGCTATCGAGAAAGAACAGAATCGCCGAGACGATTAGCACCCCGCGCAGGGCGCCAAAGCAGATCCCTAACACCCTGTCGGTTCCCGACAGGCCGGTTTTTTCCACCAGCTGACCTATCACAAAGTTAACGATAGCGCCGACGATAAGCGTTGCGATAAACAGTATCGCGATAGCAATCCCATTTCGGACCAGTTCGTCTTCAAAGCCCGTGAACCAGACAGCCAGGTAAGTGTAGTAATGACTGGCAACAAAGAAAGCGCATCCCCAGGTTACCAGCGATAAAGCTTCACGAACAAAGCCGCGGATCAGGCTAACCAGTGAGGAAAAACCAATCACCGCAATTATGGCGTAATCAATCCAGACCATATACGTCCCACGATTTTACGCCCTGTCGTCCGGTTCGGGGCGCATTCTAACAGAAAAAGAAAACGTTTGCGTAGGGATTTCCGTGCCCTACAGAAATAAAAATGGCGCTGAAAAAACATTCAACGCCATACTGTCTTTCGCCTCTTCAGGGCGCGTCAGACAGGGGTTCCGGCCCTCTACTCCTTTAAAAAAGAGAGAGTTAGTTCGGGCTGTAGCCCATGACCACGCCGCTAAGTCCTGAAATCTGCTTCAGCTCGCCAAGCTGGCCTTTCAGCTTATCCTTCGAAGTATCCGGCCCCACGAGAATACGGGTGATTTTACCCTGCACCGGCGTCGAAGGCGACGTGTAAACTTTAAAGCCAGAAGCACGCAGCTTACCAACAATCTCGTTAACCTTATCGGCGTTCTTCAGCGCGCCTAGCTGCACAACATACGCTTTGCCGGTCGGTGCCGGGATTTCAGCCTGCTGCTGCGGTTTAGGCGGCGGCGTCTGCGCCGCAACCTGCTGCGTCTGTGGTTTATCTACCGGCTTAGGCTGAGGCTTCGGCTGAGGTTTCGGCTGTGGCTTAGGCGTCACAACCGGCTCCTGCACCACATCAAAGCTGTTGTTGTTCACCGGTATACGCGACGGATCCAGCGATGGCGCAGCGGCATCGCCGGCCCTCACCTCTTCCGCCGCCCCTTCAGGAGGCTGAGAAGGCAGCGCCTGGGTCGCCGCTGGCAGCATATCCGGCTCATCGCGATCCCCCGGTTTTGGCACCAGAGGAATGGCGGCAAACTCATCCTGATAATGTTTTTTCTGACCATCCAGCAGCCCTGGCAGGATAATCACCCCCAGCGCCACCAGCACAATCGTCCCGACTAAACGGTTCTGAAACTTACTCGCCACCGATTCTCCCCGCGTCTATTTCTTCCATTACATGCGCCACCGTATGGAATGAACCACACACCAGCACCGTATCTTCAGGCCCGGCGTCCGCCATCGCGGCATGCCACGCCTCAGCGACGCTAGTATAGACTTTACCTGCGCGCAAATGTTCCAGCAGCTGCTCCGCCGTGGCTCCGCGCGGGCCTTCCAGCGGCGCGCAGTACCAGTCGTCAACTTCGGCCTGCAAATTTGCCAGCGTTCCTGCGATATCCTTGTCATGCAGCATACCAATAACCGCCAGCACGCGCCCCGTTTTCGATAAGGTTTTGAGACGCCCGGCGAGATAGGCCGCCGCATGCGGATTATGGGCAACATCCAGGATCGTCCGGGGAGCATCGCTGATTATCTGAAAACGCCCCGGCAGCATCGCGTTTTGAACGCCATCGCGCAACGCCTGCTCGTTGACCTTAAGCCCGCTGGCGCGCAAGGCCGCAATCGCCGTAGCCGCATTCGGCAGCGGGACCTGCGGCAGCGGCAGGTCGCTTAACGCCCCCTGACGATCGCGGAAGGACCAGCCTTGTTCACGGGCGTCATACTGCCAGTCAACGTCACGGCGCAGGAGCCGCGCCCCTTTATCGCTCGCCACCTCAGCGATGGTCAACGGCATATCGGGTTCGCCGACGACAGCCGGTTTACCAGGGCGGAAAATCCCCGCCTTTTCGCGGCCGATGCTTTCGCGATCGGGCCCCAGCCAGTCGGTATGGTCGAGGGCAATACTGGTCACCACCGCCACGTCAGCATCGACGATATTGGTCGCATCCAGGCGGCCGCCCAGGCCCACCTCAAGAATCACCACATCCAGCCGCGCCTGCTGAAACAGCCACAGCGCGGAGAGTGTGCCAAACTCGAAATAGCTCAGGGAGATCTCGCCGCGCGCGGCTTCAATTTCGGCAAAAGAGGTCGTATGCGCGAGCTCCGCCAGCTCTTCGCCCTGCACCCGCACCCGCTCTGTGTAGCGCACCAGATGCGGCGAACTGTAAACGCCAACCTTATAGCCCGCCGCCATCAGCACCGACTCCAGGGTACGGCAGGTGGTGCCTTTGCCGTTGGTCCCCGCCACCGTAAAGACAAACGGCGCAGGTTTCATTACCGCCATCCGCTGCGCGACCTCGCTGACGCGCGCCAGCCCGAGATCGATAGTTTTGCTGTGCAGATGTTCCAGATAAGAAAGCCACGTAGCCAGGGGCGACGTGGCCTGAGGAATAGGTTGTTTTTCCATGATGTCCGGCAAGAGTTAGGATAACTACGCGTAAAAAAAGGGCAGCGCCGTCAGGCCTGCCCTCTGCATTATCAGGCCTCTGGTTCCTGATCCGGCACCGGTGGCACCACCTCACCTTCGTGAGCGGGTTCCGGATTTGGCGCCGGAAGGTTCATCAGCTTCGCCAGAATGCTGGCCAGCTTCAGACGCATTTCCGGGCGGCGTACGATCATGTCGATCGCCCCTTTCTCAATCAGGAACTCGCTGCGCTGGAATCCCGGCGGCAGCTTCTCGCGAACGGTCTGCTCGATAACGCGGGGGCCGGCAAAGCCGATCAGCGCTTTTGGCTCAGCGATGTTGAGATCGCCCAGCATCGCAAAGCTCGCAGACACGCCGCCCATGGTTGGGTCGGTCAGCACGGAGATATACGGCAAGCCGCGCTCCTGCATTTTCGCCAGCGCAGCGGAGGTTTTCGCCATCTGCATCAGCGACATCAGCGCTTCCTGCATACGGGCGCCGCCGGATGCGGAGAAGCAAATCAGCGGGCAGTTGTCTTCCAGAGCCTGCTCAACCGCGCGAACAAAGCGCGCGCCGACCACGGAGCCCATCGACCCACCCATAAAGGAGAATTCGAAAGCGGCGGCAACAACCGGCATATCATGCAGGGTGCCTTTCATGACCACCAGCGCGTCTTTTTCGCCGGTCTCTTTCTGGGCGGACGCCAGACGGTCTTTATACTTTTTCGAATCGCGGAACTTCAGCACATCTTTCGGCTCGAGCTCGCTTCCCAGCTCCACGAGGGAACCTTCGTCCAGCAGGCTATGCAGGCGGTTGCGCGCCGACATACGCATGTGGTGATCGCACTTAGGGCAAACCTCCAGGTTGCGCTCCAGCTCTGCGCGGTACAATACCTGACCGCAGCTGTCGCACTTGGTCCATACACCTTCAGGGATACTTGCCTTACGGGTGGGGGTTATATTGCTTTTAATTCGTTCAATCCAGCTCATTGATAACCTTTCTACCTGAACCTGGTCGATGCCAGTTTTGTCGCAAGGGGCGCATAATGCCATTTTTGCCCCTTACAGACCATGAATGTTGCACATTAAATCATAACATCCCGTAACATGGGATAAAAAAGTGGTCGAACCGCTCACACTTCACTCTTCGGGCGGCGGCATACCGCCCGAAGATTGTCGCCGCGTTATTTCGCCTGTTTCGCCGCCGCCCGCTTGTGGCGGATAACTTCAATCACGCCCGGCAATACGGACAGGACGATAATCGCCACGATCAGCAGCTTAAGGTTTTCCTGGACGATCGGCAAATCGCCGAACAGATAACCCGCGTAGGTAAATAACAGTACCCACAGCAGCGCGCCAACAACGTTATACATCGCAAAATGACGATAGGACATATGCCCCATTCCCGCCACAAACGGCGCAAACGTTCTGACGATCGGCACGAAACGGGCCAGGATGATGGTCTTACCGCCGTGGCGTTCGTAGAAGCTATGGGTCTTATCCAGGTAGCTGCGGCGGAAAATTTTCGAATTGGGATTACTGAAGAGCTTTTCGCCAAACAGCCGGCCAATCGTGTAGTTCAAGGCATCGCCAACAATCGCGGCAATGACCATCAGCAGCACCATTAAATGCACGTTGAGATCGTTGGTCGGCAGCGCGGAGAGCGCGCCTGCCACAAACAGCAGCGAATCCCCCGGCAGGAACGGCGTGACCACCAGGCCAGTTTCGCAGAACAGAATCAAAAATAAAATCGCGTATACCCAAATGCCGTACTCCGCGACCAGCTCAGCCAGATGCACATCAATATGCAGGATAAAATCAATTAAAAAGTGAATCAGGTCCATAGTTTGCGTTAGCCCTTAATAACCCGGTTAGTCCGCCAGAAACAGCGGGCCCATCGGCATGACCGGGAGGTCGTAGTGGGCCGGGTAGTCCACCGACACCAGATACAATCCTTCCGCCTTTGCCGTTGCGGCGGCAAGCGTCCTGTCTTTTGCCGCCAGAAGTTCTGCAATCCAGCTCTCTGGCTGGTTACCGGCACCTACTTCCATCAGACTGCCGACAATGTTCCTTACCATATGATGTACAAAGGCATTCGCTTTGATGTCCACCACCACATATGCACCATAACGGGTGACGTTAATATGCATCACGTTGCGCCACGGCGTGCGCGACTGGCACTGTACCGCACGAAACGAGGTGAAATCATTCTCTCCCAGCAGACACTGAGCGGCGCGCTGCATCCGCTCCGCATCCAGCGGGAGGTAATAATGGGTTACGCCGCGGCTCAATACCGCCGGCCGCAGACGATGATTATAGATAACATAACGATAGCGACGCGCCGTGGCGCTGAAGCGGGCATGAAAATCCGGTGGAACCGGCTTTACCCAGCGCACCGCAATGTCGCCGGGCAAATTCGCATTTACGCCCAGCGTCCATGCGGCATCCTGACGCTGCGCGCGGGTTTCAAAATGCACGACCTGACCGGTACCGTGAACGCCGGCATCCGTACGACCCGCACAAAAAACGTTAACAGGCTCGTTCGCTACCTGCGAGAGCGCCTTTTCCAGCTTCTCCTGTACGCTGCGGACTTCGTTCTGCCGCTGCCAGCCGTAGTACTTACTGCCATCGTATTCGATGCCCAGCGCGATTTTGTAGACCGGCGGCTGCTCCATCTCAGACATCAGTACAAATACTCCTGAACCAGCTTCTCAGCGATTTTCACCGCCATCAGCGCGCCGCCAAAACGGACGTTATCGGCGACGGACCAGAACTGTACCTGCTCAGGCATACCGTAGTCGTTATGCACGCAGCCGACGGAAAGGCGGGCGTTACCGGAAGCATCGCCGACCTGCGTCGGGAACTCACCCTCTTCGGACAGTTCGATATCTTCGCCAAGGCTAAAGGCATCGCGCGCCTCTTCGGCGGCCAGCGGACGCTGCGCTTCAAAACTCACCATCTGCGCGTGGCCGTAAAACACCGGCGACTGAACAACGTTTGCGGAGATCATCAGGCCATCATCCTGCAGGATTTTGCGGACCTCATCGACAATACGGCGCTCTTCACGCACGCTTCCTTCACGATCGGGCAGCAGCGGCAGCATATTGAACGCCAGCTGACGGCCGAAGAAATCATCTTCATCGATCGGAATACCGTTAAGCAATTTGGCGCTCTGCCCCGCGAGGGCATCGACCGCTTTTTTACCGTGAGCGGAAGCGGAAAGCAGGCTGGTCACGCTGATACGCGCCAGGCCGCCCCGATCGATCAACGGTTTCAACGCCGACAGCAGCTGGCTGGTCAGGCTATTCGCGACCGAGATAACGTTACGATTGCGGTAATCCGCCAGTACGAACGGGTTAACATCCGGCACCACCAGCGGCACGTCCGGCTCCAGCGCAAACAGACCGCTTAAATCAATCACCAGGCAGCCCGCGTTAGTGGCGTCTTCGATATACGCGGCGGAGGCTTCTACACCGGCGGCAAAAAAGGCCAGCTGGGCCTGGGTCCAGTCGAATTCCGCCGCATCCTGAACGATAACCGACTTGCCCGAAAAACGCAGATGTTCACCGGCGCTATCGCTACGCGCCAGCGCATAAATATCCCCCACCGGGAACTGACGATCGGCAAGCGTTTCGAACAGGGCTTCGCCTACGGCGCCCGTTGCGCCCAGTACGGCAATATTCCAGCCTTCAGACATGGTGGTGTACTCCAGAAAAAAGCGGCCCTGCCGGATTATCCAGCAGGAGCATTAAGATGATATTAACGAACAGGATGATGAACGGCGTTAAAGCCCAGCTGGCGCAACAGCGTCGCCGCCTGCGCATCGCTGCACTGTACGTATAGCGAAGACCATTCACGGCGTTCCTGATAATTTTTGCGCAGTTTGTCGAACTCGCCCGCAGCGCCCGCGACTTTTCGCAGCGGCGCATCATCGCGGCGCACATCATACACCAAATGCGCCAGCCGTTTTAGCGTTGCCTGATCGAGCGGCCCGTGCAGCGTAATGCGGCCAAACTCCGGCGCCGGTAGCAACGTGTCCAGCGCCACCTGCTGTGGATGACCAATAAACGCGCTGTAGGCCTCAAAAACCTGCGTCGTACCGCGCGCTTTGCCTTCAAGGGTATAGCCGGCAATATGCGGCGTACCAATATCCACCCGCTTGAGCAATTCGGTATTCAGATCCGGCTCCGGCTCCCAGACATCCAGCACCACGCTTAATGCCTGCCCGGCCTGCAGCCGCTGCAGCAGCGCGGCGTTATCCACCACCGGACCACGGCAGGCGTTGATTAAAATCGTCCCCGGCTTCAGGCGGCGAATCAGCGCCTCATCCGCCAGGTGCAGCGTTTTGTACTGCCCTTCCTTATAGAGCGGGGTATGGAACGTCAAAATGTCCGCGTCCTGCACCAGCTCGTCAAGAGAGCGGAAATCCCCCTCGTCGCCGCGATCGGCGCGCGGCGGATCGCAGAGCAGCGTTTTGATTCCCAGCGCCTCAAGGCGTTTTTGCAGACGCCCGCCCACGTTGCCGACGCCCACGATCCCGACGGTACGGTCGGCCAGCGCAAAACCGTCACGCTCGGCCAGCATGAGCAGCGCGGAAAACACATATTCCACCACCGCGATAGCGTTGCAGCCCGGCGCCGCGGAAAAACCGATTCCCGCCTGCTGTAGCCACGCCTGATCGACATGATCGGTACCCGCCGTCGCGGTGCCAACAAATTTGATCGCTTTGCCAGAAAGTAGCGCTTCGTTAACTTTGGTGACGGATCGCACCATCAGCGCATCGGCGTCATTCAGCGCTTCAACCGGGACAGGGCGACCTGCAACGGCCTTCACTTCCCCCAGGCGGCTAAAAAGCTCGCGCGCATAGGGCATATTTTCATCAACGAGGATTTTCACGGTTCAGTACCTGTCTGAGAGCGAGAGTAAACCGGGGAAGTGTGCCATAATCTGCCCGCCAGGAACATCACCACCCGGCCCTTAGTACAGTAATTTAGTACAGCAATACGCAAAGGATTAATCATGACGCAACCCGTTTCAGGTATGCCCGATCGCCCTCCGGGCTCAGGCGAACCTCCGCTCACCACTCAACAGCGTACCGCGCTTGAGCGGCTCATTACGCGCCTGGTGGCTTTAACATCCCAGCAAAATGCGGAAGTGTGGGCCTGCGTAAAACACGATCTGAGCCTGAAAAACGACGCGCCGCTGCTGGCAAGCCATTTTGCCGCCGCCGAGAACAGCCTGAACCAGCGCCTAATCCTCGCCCAGCAAAATCATCACCGTCGGCAAATCCTGGCGCAGCTGAGCGAGCTGCTAAATCAGGGCAACAATCGCCAGGCGGTCAGCGATTATATTCGTCAGCATGACGGTCAAACCGCCCTGCATGCCTTGTCCCAGCCGCAGCTGGAGAATGTTCTGCAGCTCCTGCAAAGCGGCCAGCTCTCGATTCCTCAGCCGCAGCAGCGCCCGCCAACGCATCGTCCGCTGCTGCCCGCGGAGCACAACACGCTCAATCAGCAGGTGACTAAACTCGCCGCGGCCACCGGCGAGTCCAGCAAGCTTATCTGGCAATCCATGCTGGAGCTAAGCGGCGTCAAGAGCGGAGAGCTGATCCCGGCGACCCACTTCACTCCCCTCTCGTACTGGCTACATGCCCGGCAAACGCTCAGTTCGCAGGCTGCGCCGACGCTGACCTCGCTGCAGGCCGCATTAAAACAGCCGCTTGAAGCCGCGGAATGGCAAAGAGTGATGGATTTTGCCCAAACCCACTGGCACGCGACGGCGCAAACGCCGCTCAGCGCGGCGCAGCTGCTGACGCTGCTCAACAAAATTTTCGTGCTCAGGGTCGCCAGAGCCCAGGAGACGCTGGCGATTCCGCCGGTTCAGGCGCCTCCCGCCTCACCGTGGCTGGTATTGAAAAAACCGTGGGTTATCGCGCTGGCAGCTATCGTGGTGCTTGCCCTGCTGTGGCTGGTGATTTAAGGAGATATCATCGGCCCGCATGCCGGGCCGAATGAAGCGCTACTTACGCAGCGACACCAGGCTAACCAGAATCCCCAGCACGGCGCATATTGCCGCGGCCAGGAAGACGGAAGAGTAGCCCAACGAAGTCGCCAGCAGCCCGGTAAGCGGGCCGGTGACGCCGTAAGAGATATCCTGAAACGCGGCATAGCCGCCAAGTGCCGTTCCTCGTACCTGCGGCGGTACCCGCTTCACGACCTCGACGCCCAGCGCCGGGAAGATAAGCGAGCATCCGCAGCCGGTGAGCGCCGCCCCCGCCAGCGCGATCCAGGCATTGGGCGCCTGCCAGAGCAGCGCCAGGCCTATCGCTTCAATCAGCAGCGAAACGATGGCCACTTTCACCCCACCGAAGCGGTCTGGCATCCAGCCAAACAGAACGCGCATCAGGACAAACGCCCCGCCAAATGCGGTCAGCGTAAAACCGGCCATCGCCCAACCGTTGCTGGCGAAATACAAAGAGACAAATGTGCCAATTACCGCGAAGCCGACGCCCTGAAGGCCAAGACCGATACCGGGCCGCCAGATCATTCCCACCACGCTCCACAGCGACGGCCGCTCGCCGCCGTGAGCAGGAATTTTACGCACCGTGCCGTTAATCGCCCAGGCCACTAACGGCAGCACCATGGTGACGCAGGCCAGCGTCTCGACGCCGTAATGGCTGTAGATCAGCAGCCCCAGCGGCGCCCCGGCCGCCAGAGAGCCATATATCGCCATACCGTTCCACGACATGACTTTACCGGAGCGCATGGGCCCCACCAGCCCCATCCCCCAGCTTAAATTACCGGTGAGCAACTGGCTTTCACCAAAACCCAGGATCAGGCGGCCAAGCACCAGCAGGCCAAACTTCGCCATGACCGGCACCGGCAGCAGCGCGGCGCACAGCCAGGCGCCCCCCGCCAGCGCGCAGGCCAACATCCCCTGCAGGACAGAGCGTTTGGCGCCGTACTGATCGGCAAGGCGGCCGGCATAGCCGCGGGTTAATACGGTCGCCAGAAACTGGATACCGACGGCGACGCCAACCATGGTATTGCCAAATCCCAGTTCCTGATGGACAAACAAAGGGATAACCGGTAGCGGCAGGCCGACGGTCATATAGGTGAGAAAAACGGCGAACGTGATCCGAAACAGCGAACCATTCGCTGAAGGAGTGCGTTTTGTTTCAGTGACTGCGGACATGCTTTACTCCAGTTCGCAGAGTAAGGCGAGGTGAGACCACGCCCTCTCCACCTGATTATCAGGGTTAAGGCGCGTTGGATGACGTTAAACGCTTACGCATTATCTGAGAGAATAATGTTGTGGCAGGAGTTTGCCTTTTCTCCCGGGGGTCTGTCAAGAATACAAAAAGGGAGCCCGTTGGCTCCCCTTGTAAAGCGTGTTCGTTATGCGCGGTATTTGCGCATGACCAGCGTGGCGTTAGTCCCGCCAAAGCCGAAGCTGTTAGACATCACGGTTGTCAGCGCGCGTTCGGTCGGCTCGGTCACGATATTCAGGCCGGCTGCCTGCTCGTCCATCTCTTCAATGTTGATGCTCGGCGCAATAAAGCCGTGTTCCAGCATCAGCAGGGAGTAGATAGCTTCCTGTACGCCAGCGGCGCCCAGGGAGTGGCCGGTCATCGCTTTGGTCGCGGAGATCGCCGGGCTGTTATCACCGAAGACTTCACGAATCGCCCCCAGCTCCTTCACATCGCCTACCGGAGTAGAAGTACCGTGGGAGTTCAGATAGTCAATCGGCGTGTCAACGCCGTCCATCGCCATCTTCATGCAGCGAACCGCGCCTTCACCTGACGGGGCAACCATATCTGCGCCATCGGATGTTGCGCCGTAGCCAACGATTTCAGCATAGATGTGCGCGCCGCGCGCCAGAGCATGTTCCAGCTCTTCAACCACCACCATACCGCCGCCGCCCGCGATAACGAATCCATCACGGTGGGTGTCATAGGTACGAGACGCTTTTTCTGGCGTTTCGTTGGATTTGGTGGACAGCGCGCCCATCGCGTCGAATTCACACGCCATTTCCCAGCACAGCTCTTCGCCGCCGCCGGCAAACACGATGTCCTGTTTGCCCAGCTGGATTTGTTCAACAGCGTTACCGATGCAGTGTGCGGAAGTCGCACAGGCAGAGCTGATGGAGTAGTTCACGCCGTAGATTTTGAACGGTGTTGCAAGGCAAGCGGATACCGCGGACGCCATCGCTTTGGTCACCACGTACGGGCCAACCGCTTTCAGACCGCGCGGGCTGCGCATTGCATCAGCGCCGAAAACCTGAGATTTAGAAGAACCGCCAGAACCGGCAATCAGGCCCACGCGCGGGTTTTGCTGATAGACTTCATCTTTCAGGCCAGCATCTTCAATTGCCTGCTGCATGGAAAGATAGGAATAGATAGAGGCATCGTTCATGAAACGAACCACTTTACGGTCAATCAAGCCGGCGGTGTCCAGTTTGACGTTGCCCCATACGTGGCTGCGCATTCCTGAATCTTTAAACTCTTCAGAGAAAGTGATCCCGGAGCGTCCTTCACGCAGAGATGCCAGGACTTCCTGCTGGTTATTACCAATACTGGAAACGATGCCCAGGCCAGTAATCACTGCACGTTTCATTCAATACCTCTGTAAGTCGCACTATATTAAGTTTCGAGTCGCACAATAGCGTACACTTGTACGCCGAACAAGTCCGATCAGCCAATTTGTGTATAAATTTGCGCCCTCAGGCACACATCGTTAAGATCGTTCTACGCCTTGTGATTCGAGTAACTTACGTGAAACAAAACGCCATACAACCCGCCAACCTGGAATTCAACGCTGAGGGTACACCTGTTTCCCGAGATTTTGACGATGTCTACTTTTCCAATGACAACGGTCTGGAAGAGACGCGCTACGTTTTCCTCGACGGAAACCAGCTCAAGGAACGCTTCCCTGAGCATGCACGCCCGTTCTTTGTGGTTGCCGAAAGCGGGTTCGGTACCGGCCTGAATTTCCTCACGCTGTGGCAGGCGTTTGACGTTTTTCACCGCGATAATCCAGAAGCTACCCTGCAAAGATTACATTTCATCAGTTTCGAAAAATTTCCGCTGAAAGCGGAGGACCTGCGCCTTGCCCACCAGCGCTGGCCGGAGCTTGCAACCTGGGCCGAGCAGCTGCAGGCGCAGTGGCCTCTGCCCATCGCGGGCTGCCATCGTCTGCTGCTGGATGAAGGGCGGGTCACGCTGGATTTGTGGTTTGGCGATATTAATGAACTGACTAACGAGCTCGATGATTCGCTTAATCAGCAGGTAGACGCCTGGTTTCTTGATGGCTTTGCCCCGGCCAAAAACCCGGACATGTGGACGGCGGAGCTGTTTGCGGCGATGGCTCGTCTGGCAAGACCCGGCGGTACTCTGGCCACCTTCACCTCCGCCGGCTTTGTCCGCCGCGGCCTGCAGGAGGCCGGTTTCAGCATGCAGAAGCGCAAGGGTTTTGGCCGCAAGCGCGAAATGCTGACCGGCGAAATGCGTGAAATGCCGGAGATCCCCGCGCGCGCGCCGTGGTTTACCCGCTGCGGTACGGAACAGCGCGATGCCGCGATTATCGGCGGGGGGATCGCCAGCGCCCTGCTCGCGCTGGCGCTGCTGCGCCGCGGATGGCAGGTAACGTTATACTGCGCCGACAGCGCGCCGGCTGAAGGCGCATCCGGAAACCGCCAGGGCGCGCTCTATCCGCTGCTCAGCCAGCACGATCCCGCCCTGGCCCGCTTCTTCCCGGCGGCATTTACTTTCGCCCGCCGCCTGTATGACGCTCTGCCGGTGATGTTCGATCATGACTGGTGCGGCGTGACGCAGCTGGGCTGGGATACGAAAAGCGCGCAGAAAATCGCCCAGATGATTGCGCTTAACCTGCCGCCGGAAATCGCCGTCGCCGTGGACCCCCGAACCACTGCGCAACAAACCGGTGTGGAAACCGGCTGCGGGGGCATCGCCTATCCTGCCGGCGGCTGGCTTTGTCCGCAGCAGTTAACCGCTGAACTGTTGGCCCTCGCCGCTACTCGCGGATTGCGCGTGCGCTACGATTATCCGGTCACGGAGCTCAGCGCAGACAACAACGGCTGGCAATTAAACCAGCGGCAGTACCACGAGGTCGTGGTGCTGGCCAACGGCCATCAGCTGACCCGCTTTAGCCAGACGGAGCATCTTCCCATGTACCCGGTTGCCGGTCAGGTTAGCCATATTCCGACGACGCCAGGGCTATCGAAATTGCGCCAGGTCCTGTGCTACAACGGCTACCTGACGCCGCAAAACCCGCATAATCAGCAACACTGCATTGGCGCAAGCTACCACCGCGGACAGGCAGAGGCCGCGTTTAGCGCCGAGGATCAGCAGCAGAATCGCCAGCGCCTGATTGACTGTTTCCCGCAGGCGGAATGGACGCGGGAGGTAGACGTGAGCGCTAATCAGGCCCGCAGCGGCGTGCGCTGCGCAACCCGCGATCATTTGCCGATGGTCGGCAGCGTGCCTGATTATGAGGCCACCTTACGCGAATATGCCTCGCTGGCTGAACGTCAGGAGCAGGCCGGAGAAGCGCCGGTTTACCGCAACCTGTATATGCTGGGCGCGCTGGGTTCACGCGGCCTGTGCTCCGCGCCGCTGGCGGCTGAAATTCTGGCGTCGCAAATGAGCAATGAGCCATTACCTATGGATAAAGAAACGCTGGCGGCACTGAACCCTAACCGGCTATGGGTCAGAAAGCTGCTGAAAGGGAAAGCGGTGAAATAATCGAGGGAAAACGGGCCCGGCGGAGCGATCGCCGGGCTTTGGCGGAGAGCAGAACTATTTCTGCATCGCCTTCTGATACAGACTGTTCCACATTTCCTGCACCAGAATCTGATCCGGCGGCGACAGTTCGCCCGCGCTGATGGCTTTTTCCAGGCTCTGGGCTACTTTGTCATGTACCGCTTGCGTAGTATGCTCGCCCTCTCCTTCCAACTCGGCCACCGCCAGCGTCAGGTGGCCGCGCAGATAACCGCCGGCAAACAGTTCGTCATCACTGGCGTGGTCGACCATATTATCAATTAACGCCAGAATGCGTGATTCAAACTCCGCGATCATCTTCTTTCCTCATAGTATGTAAAGCGTGGCTTTAGTGCAGGTCTTCCGGCCACGGAAACTGTTCTGCCGCTAAGGGCGGCGTTTGATAATATTCTTGCAGCGCCTTAATGAAACGCGCGGGACGCTCGGGGATCCCCTGCTCCAGATAGGTCATCACCTGGGCATGCACACGCCGCTGAAAAGCGATGCGGTCAGGCTCAAAATCCCCTTCCAGGTTGTCGCAGCTGACGTTAAATGGATATCCCGCCGCCACGCAAAACAGCCAGTCAAACGCCTGAGGCTTCACCTCAACGTCTTCAAATTGAGACTGGGTCATCGCGTCGCGACCGTCCGGACAGTACCAGTAACCGAAATCTACCAGCTCACGTCGCGCCTTCCCGGCAATGCACCAGTGCGATATCTCGTGCAGTCCGCTGGCGTAAAAGCCGTGGGCAAAGACGATACGGTTGTAAGGCACGTCATCATCTGCCGGAAGATAGATCGGTTCGTCATCGCCTTTAATCAGACGGGTATTAAAATCTTCAGCAAAACAGCCGTCGAAGATTTCGATCAGCTGTTCATATTTATGCGTGCTGTTCATTAGTTCATCCCCAGCCACTGGAGGAACTCCTGTCCATGGCTGTCATAAAGCAGTTTTGCACTCATCACCGCCGACACCACGACGATCATCGGTCGAATCAGTGACTGTCCTTTGCTCAGCACCAGCCGCGATCCCGCGCGGGCGCCGATAAATTGCCCGGCCAGCATCACAAAGCCGGTAGCCCATATCACCTTGCCGCCAATAATAAACAACAGCAGGCCGCCAACGTTAGACGTCGCGTTCAGCAATTTTGCATGCGCGGTCGATTTCGCCAGATTGAACCCCGCGAGGGTGACGAAAGCCAGCGCGTAAAAAGATCCGGCGCCCGGGCCAAAGAAACCGTCGTAAAAACCGACGCAGCCGCCGGCAATCAGGGCAAACGGCAGGCCATACAGACGGCGCTGCCGGTCCTCTTCGCCGAGCTTCGGCATCAGCAGAAAATAGAGGCCGATACCGATAACCAGAATGGGCAGTATTTGCTTAAGAACGTCGGACTGAACGTGCTGAACCAGCAGCGCGCCGCCGGTCGAGCCGAGAAAGGTCATCAGAATATTGAGCTTCTGGTCGGCAAGATTCACCACCTTGCGGCGAATGAAATACAGTGAAGCGGAAAGCGACCCGCCGCAGGCCTGCAGCTTGTTGGTGGCCAACGCCTGCGCAGGGGGAAGACCCGCCGCCATCAGGGCCGGGACGGTCAATAACCCGCCGCCGCCCGCCAGTGAATCGATAAATCCCGCCAGAATGGCCACGAAGAACAGTACGACCAGTACCGTCGGTGACACCATAAAAACGTCGATAAAACTATCCATTAAAGAATATGCTCATCCAGTAGCGCCTGGCAGGAAGGCGGCAGCGGAGGCGGCGTCTTCTTCACAGGAGGGGTTGATCCTGGCTTAGGGGGTTCAAACCAGCTTTGCAATTCCGCACCGCAGCCATCGCCCGCCGGAGGCGGGGCCTGGTCTTCACACTCGAGGCTGCCTGCCGGGCAGCGCAGGCGCACGTGCATATGCGCTCGGTGCTGGAACCATGGGCGAACTTTGCGTAGCCAGTCGCGATCGCTACCGGCATCCAGGCACAGCTGCTGCTTAATGGCCGGGTTGACGAAAATACGCGTAACGTCGCTATCTTGCGCCGCCATCTTAATCAGCTGGCTGATTTGCGGGCTCCATAGCGACGGCACTACACGTTTGCCGTCGCGGGCCACCAGGTCCAGCGCCTGCGGCTTCAGCAGCTGAGCTGAACTCCAGCGCGCCTGCGGCAGCTGAAGAAAAATATCGACGTCCAGTCCGGACTGATGGCTGGCGTGGCCGCCGTTAAAGCGTCCCCCGGCCGGCATCCCCATGTCGCCAATCAGCACCGTTCCCATGCCTTTATTGTGCGCCTGATTGCTCAGACGTTGAATAAACTGCACGAGGTCCGGATGGCCGAAGTAGCGGTTTTGATCGGTACGCATCACCTGATAGCTGGTGGCGTTTAACGGCAGTGCCTGCGCGCCAACGATACAGCCATTGGCAAACGCGCCAATGGACTGCGGGCTGCCGCTAACGGGCTGCGTGATTTTCTGCCACGGCGTTGCCGCCAGGCTGGTACCGCTGGCAAGGAGCGCCAGCAGTGCGATAACGGTTTTTTTCATCTATTACCAGCGTGGAATTGATGTCGTCACGTCGCCGTTTTGCGCGCGCTGACGCATAAAGTGATCCATTAACACGATCGCCAGCATCGCTTCGGCAATAGGTACCGCGCGAATACCGACGCAAGGATCGTGACGCCCTTTGGTGATCATCTCAACTTCTTCGCCAAAGCGATTGATCGTGTGACCCGGGACGGTGATGCTGGAGGTCGGCTTCAGCGCGATATTCGCCACGATCTGCTGACCGCTGCTGATGCCGCCGAGAATGCCGCCCGCGTGGTTGCTCTGGAAGCCCGCTTTGGTAATTTCATCGCGGTTTTCGCTGCCGCGTAGCTTCACCACCTCAAAACCATCGCCAATTTCCACGCCCTTCACCGCATTGATGCTCATCAGCGCGTGCGCGATATCGGCATCCAGACGGTCGAATACCGGCTCGCCCAGTCCCGGCGGTACGCCATCGGCCACCACGGTGACCTTCGCCCCGATGGAGTCGCCCTCTTTCTTCAGGCCGCGCATCAGTTCATCAAGCGCTTCGATTTTGTCCGGATCCGGGCAGAAGAACGGGTTCTGCTCTACCTGATCCCACGCTTTTATCGCCAGCGGAATATCGCCCATCTGGGTCAGGCAACCGCGAATCACAATACCAAATTTCGCGGCGAGGAATTTCTTGGCAATCGCCCCTGCGGCCACGCGCATGGCGGTTTCACGCGCAGAGGAACGACCGCCGCCGCGATAGTCGCGCAGGCCATATTTCTGCTCGTAGGTGTAGTCAGCGTGTCCAGGGCGGAAAACGTCCTTAATGGCGCCGTAGTCCTGAGAACGCTGGTCGGTATTCTCAATCAGCAGGCCAATGCTGGTCCCGGTGGTCACCCCCTCGAATACGCCGGAGAGGATCTTCACCTGGTCCGGCTCGCGGCGCTGGG
>NZ_ALNJ01000143.1:0-1458 GCF_000293135.1 Klebsiella sp. OBRC7
CACCATCATACACTAAATCAGTAAGTTGGCAGCATCACCCAAATAATTAACACTTTGTCTCCTTTAGTGAAAATTTTTCCTTCTTCAGGCTCCAGTAGTAAATAATGTATTTGGCCAAATTGATCGGTGAGTTTTCCTTCGCAGGGATTACCTGAAGTGGCTTGATGACCGGTAATTAACGCCATGCTACCAATATATTCTTCTTCTGTAATAGCTGAACTATGGTCGCGTGGAATCCAGGGCGCAACTATTTTACCGGTATAATGCACCGCAATAATCGTAAACAGTAAACTGACAGGAACCACGAACAGGTTCGACAGTGGTGATTGCCAGACCATGATGCAGGCATGCTGCAACAGGATGCCAATAAGACCAAAAAAACCAGCCAGTAAGCAGAGAACGACGAGAGCTGGCAATCTTCCAATATTGAGATAAAGAAGTGCCTGGCTAATATGACCTGTGGTTATGGAATCATAATGGTCAAGATGTGCATCAAGAGCACCGGAGAGCATGTGACCGCAGATAAGCGCAAAAATTTCTAACAGGCCGATCAACAGTACAAAGGAAATAGCGAAAAGATAAGGGGTGTTATAGTCGGCGAATAAAATCATATATCACTCCAATGTCCATTTAGTGACGCAATATTTACTTTGTAATAATTTCCTTGCTTACATTTATCTGTGTTAATAATAACACAGGTTAGAGAAGTTCTGGAAGAGAAAGTCTTTTAATATGGTTTTTTATTTTTCACTAAAAAGTGTGATCGGGGACAATATATTTACGCACGTTATGTTTAAAGGCACTACACTGATTGGGGAATACTGAAATCAGAAAAAGCATATGGCCTTAAAAGGTATGCGATAACCGGAGGATGAGCTTATGGATCATAGTCTTAATTCTTTAAATAATTTCGATTTCCTGGCGCGTAGTTTTGCCAGAATGCACGCAGAAGGTCGCCCGGTCGATATTCTGGCCGTTACTGGTAACATGGATGAAGAACATAGAACCTGGTTTTGCGCACGTTATGCCTGGTATTGTCAACAGATGATGCAGGCAAGAGAGCTGGAGTTAGAGCACTGATATAACGGGCCTGATGGCCCGTTTTAGGGAAGGTGCGAACAAGTTCCTGATATGAGATCATCATATTCATCCGGAGCGCATCCCAGAGGGACATCATGAGCCATCAACTCACCTTCGCCGATAGTGAATTCAGCACTAAGCGCCGTCAGACCCGAAAAGAGATTTTCCTCTCCCGCATGGAGCAGATTCTGCCATGGCAGAATATGACCGCTGTCATCGAGCCGTTTTATCCCAAGGCGGGCAATGGCCGACGGCCCTATCCGCTGGAGACCATGCTGCGTATTCACTGCATGCAGCATTGGTACAACCTGAGCGACGGTGCCATGGAAGATGCCCTGTACGAAATCGCCTCCATGCGCCTGTTTGCCCGATTATCCC
>NZ_ALNJ01000144.1:0-22138 GCF_000293135.1 Klebsiella sp. OBRC7
TCTGCGGCATGAAGGATGACGGAAATTTATTCGTCGTCGTATTGTGGCCCAGCATAATTATCAAAACGCGACCACTGACCGTTAAACGTCAGGCGCACCGTCCCGATAGGGCCGTTACGCTGTTTACCAATAATAATTTCGGCGATGCCTTTTAAATCACTGTTCTCGTGATAAACCTCATCACGGTAGATAAACATGATTAAGTCGGCGTCCTGCTCGATGGAGCCGGACTCACGCAGGTCGGAGTTCACCGGGCGCTTGTCCGCACGCTGTTCCAGCGAGCGGTTAAGCTGCGACAGCGCCACCACCGGCACCTGCAGCTCCTTCGCCAGCGCCTTGAGCGAGCGGGAAATTTCGGCGATTTCCAGCGTACGGTTATCGGAGAGCGACGGCACGCGCATCAGCTGCAGGTAGTCGATCATAATAAGACCGATGCCGCCGTGCTCGCGGGCGATACGCCGCGCGCGGGAGCGCACTTCCGTCGGCGTCAGGCCGGAGGAGTCATCAATATAGATGTTACGTTTTTCCAGCAGAATTCCCATGGTGCCGGAAATGCGCGCCCAGTCTTCATCATCCAGCTGGCCGGTACGAATGCGGGTCTGGTCAACGCGCGACAGCGAGGCCAGAGAACGCATCATAATCTGCTCCGAGGGCATCTCGAGACTGAAGATGAGTACCGGCTTATCCTGCAGCATCGCCGCGTTTTCCACGAGGTTCATCGCAAAAGTCGTCTTACCCATTGACGGACGCGCGGCGACAATAATCAGGTCCGACGGCTGAAGACCGGCGGTTTTTTTATTGAGATCGTCATAGCCGGTATTCACCCCGGTGACGCCGTCATGCGGCTGCTGGAAGAGCTGTTCAATACGCGCCACGGTAGCGTCGAGCACGTCGGCGATATTCTTCGGCCCCTCGTCTTTATTCGCGCGGCTTTCGGCAATTTTAAACACCCGGGATTCGGCGAGGTCGAGCAGATCTTCGCTGGTGCGGCCCTGGGGATCGAAACCGGCTTCGGCGATTTCATTCGCCACGGAGATCATTTCGCGTACCACCGCACGTTCGCGGACGATATCGGCATAAGCGCTGATGTTCGCCGCGCTTGGCGTATTTTTCGATAATTCCGCCAGGTAGGCGAAGCCGCCGACGCTGTCCAGCTGCCCCTGACGCTCCAGCGATTCGGCGAGCGTAATCAGGTCGATCGGGCTGCCCGATTCCTGCAGGCGCGCCATTTCGGTGAAAATATGGCGATGCGGACGGGTATAAAAATCTTCCGAAACAACGCGCTCGGCAACGTCGTCCCAGCGTTCGTTATCCAGCATTAAACCGCCCAACACCGACTGTTCCGCTTCAATCGAGTGCGGCGGGACCTTCAACCCATCGAGCTGATAATCACGCTCGCGGGGTTCAGTCTGTGGTTTGTTGAAGGGTTTATTTCCTGCCATAGTGAATGGAGTTACCGAGATAGTGAATGGGTCGAAAGATTACCACATTTCTGGAGGAAGCATGGCAACACGAATTGAATTTCACCAGCACGGAGGGCCTGATGTTCTGCAAGCGCTGGAGTTCACGCCGAAAGATCCCGCAGAGCACGAAATTCAGGTAGAGAACAAGGCCATCGGCATCAACTACATTGATACCTATATCCGCAGCGGCCTCTACCCGCCTCCGTCATTGCCGAGCGGTCTGGGTACCGAAGCCGCTGGCGTAGTAAGCAAAGTCGGCAGCGGCGTGAAACATATCAAAGCCGGCGATCGGGTGGTCTACGCGCAATCGGCGCTGGGAGCCTATAGCACCGTCCACAACGTGCCCGCGGATAAGGCCGCCATTTTGCCGGACGCGATCTCTTTCGAGCAGGCGGCAGCCTCATTCCTGAAAGGGCTCACGGTCTATTACCTGCTGCGGAAAACCTACGAGATCAAAGCGGGAGAGCCGTTCTTGTTTCATGCGGCGGCCGGCGGCGTCGGGCTCATCGCCTGTCAGTGGGCCAAAGCGCTGGGCGCGAAGCTGATCGGTACCGTCGGCAGCGCGCAAAAAGCTGAACGCGCCAAACAGGCCGGCGCCTGGCAGATCATTAACTATCGCGAAGAGAATATCGTCGAGCGCCTGAAAGAGATCACCGACGGTAAGAAAGTCCACGTGGTTTATGATTCCGTCGGGAAAGATACCTGGGAAGCTTCCCTTGACTGCCTGCAGCGTCGGGGGCTGATGGTGAGCTTCGGCAACTCCTCCGGCCCGGTGACCGGCGTCAATCTCGGGATCCTCAATCAAAAAGGTTCGCTGTACGTCACCCGCCCTTCTCTGCAGGGCTATATCACCACGCGTGAAGAGCTGACGGAAGCCAGCAACGAGCTGTTTTCGCTGATCGCCAGCGGCGTGATAAAAGTGGATGTCGCGGAGAGCCAAAAATATGCGTTAACCGACGCCAGACGCGCGCATAAGGTGCTGGAAAGCCGGGCGACGCAGGGGTCAAGTTTGCTCTTGCCATAGTAATGGCTTTTCCCTGAATAATTCGGGCTACAGGAAGATGGTAAGTGAATGAATCCCCGGGAGCTTACAACAGTAAGTGACTGGTGTGAATGCAAGCAACCAACGCCCCTGTAGCCTGAAGTATGACGGGAAAAGAAGAAAAGTTTAGGGCTTCCACATGGGAAGCCCTTACTTTTTTTGTTCGGCTGTATGTAGGGTACAGCACGATGAATTCGTTAACCCGCTAATAGTGACAGATTTAATAAGCAAAGCCTACGCTGTTTTATGCAAAAATCTTCAGGTTGTGACATACCGCTCAATACCTTAGTAGCGCCAGCGGTTATTAGCGCGATAACGGTTCTCGGTTGGTGATTTTATCGCCCGAATCACCCAAACCACGGCAACGGCCAGCAGCAGCCACGGCAGCAGTTTAATCATTAACGCAAACAGACCGCCGACAAACATCAGCGCGGTCGCGACGACAATCGCGGCAATAATACCCAGCAGTGAAATGCCGGTGACCAATAGCATGACAAAAAAGCCAATAACGAATAAGAGTTCCAGCATCGTCTTTCCCCTAAAGAAGTTTTATCTACCTTACCGGATATTACAAAAATCGTGCCAAATATAAGTTATTGAATAATAACAAAAACGCCCGGCACGATACGTGCAGGGCGTGGTGAATTTGACCAGGTTTTAGTGAAAAACTAACGCTTGTCGGCAACCAGTTTCAGCGCCTGTTCCAGCACGTTGATGTCCGCCCCGGCTTTATGCGCATTTTCGCTCAGATAGCGACGCCACTGGCGCGCGCCGGGGATCCCCTGAAACAGCCCGAGCATATGGCGCGTTACGTGTCCCAGATAAGTACCGTTGCTAAGCTCGCGTTCGATATAGGGATACATCGCCCGGACCACGGAAACCGGGTCAGCATCGATGCCTTCCACGCCGAAAATTTCCCGATCCACCGACGCCAGAATGCCTGGATTCTGATAGGCCTCGCGGCCCACCATCACCCCGTCCATATGCGCAAGATGTTGTTTTGCTTCTTCCAGCGACTTAATGCCGCCGTTAATAGCCATGGTCAGATGCGGAAAATCACGCTTCAGCTGGTAAACGCGCGGATAGTCAAGCGGCGGGATCTCGCGGTTCTCTTTAGGGCTCAGCCCCGAAAGCCACGCTTTGCGCGCGTGGATGATAAACATCTCGCACTCGCCTTTCCCGGATACCGTTTCGATAAAATCACACAGAAACGCGTAGCTGTCCTGGTCATCAATGCCGATACGGGTTTTCACCGTGACCGGGATCGACACGACGTCGCGCATGGCTTTAATACAGTCTGCCACCAGCTGCGCGTTCCCCATCAGGCAGGCGCCAAACATACCGTTCTGCACGCGATCGGACGGGCAGCCAACGTTCAGGTTAATTTCATCGTAGCCGCGCGCCTGCGCCAGCTTCGCGCAGTGTGCCAGCGCAGCCGGATCGCTGCCGCCGAGCTGCAGGGCGACCGGATGCTCTTCTTCGCTGTAGGCCAGATAGTCGCCCTTGCCGTGAATAATCGCACCGGTGGTCACCATTTCGGTATACAGCAGCGTGTGGCGCGACAGCTGACGCAGAAAATAACGGCAGTGTCTGTCGGTCCAGTCGAGCATCGGCGCGATGGAAAAACGGTGAGCGGCGAAAGCAGTAGGCGTTGAGTCTGACATCATGGCGAATAAATAAGCATCCGGGTAAAAAGGGGCGCTACTATAGCACAAAGATAAACCACTGGCGCATAGCGTCGGCGCGCACCCTTTCCATCCCGCAACAAATGCTATTTTTTCCGCGGCTTACCGTCGTGAGGACCAAAAAACTGCGGCGGATGGTCAACCCAGCGATCCTGACGCGTGGCGGCATAGCCGGGGTTAAGCGGGTAGTAGATGCGATTAAATTTCTTATTTGCCTCGCCAACGACTAACAGGCGAACCTCCTGCTCGGTGTTATTGAGGAAGGTGTGGCAAATGCCGGTTCCGGCAGGAAAACCGACGCTATCCCCCGGCTCCAGCTTCCAGAGGTAGCCGTTAATCCATACTTCCGGATAGCCTTCCAGCACGTAGATAAACTCTTCTTCATCGCTTTCCGCATGCGGGTAGGAGGTACGACGCCCGGGCGGCAGGCGTTCATGGTGGATCCCCAGACGATTCAGCCGCAGGCCCCGCGCCAGCGGCGCGCCGATGGAGAAAAGCTCAGTACTGTCGGGATAGGTGGAATCATCCACGCCTTCCAGTTCACGCCAGTGTCGAATGCAGTCAGGTCGTTTCATCGTTTTCTCCCGAAAATGAGATGCATCAGGTATAGCATAAGGTGGCAAGGTTGAGCGACCCCAGGAGCTCGGCTGGGACGAATTGGCGCAGCCAGCGCGCAGGTAACGTGAAGTGTGACCGGTATAGCCCGCCGGGTCTCGGCGTTTCACCGGTATCGTGATAAAGTAACAGTTTCAGATTCACGCAACCAGAGGACGCTCATGGATAAGACCACTTCGCAACAAATGTTAGCGCATGCTGAAAAGCTGTGCGCGCAGCGTGGCGTGCGCCTGACCCCGCAGCGCCTTGAAGTATTGCGTTTGATGAGCCTGCAGCAAGGAGCAATCAGCGCCTACGATCTGCTCGATCTCCTTCGTGAAAAAGAGCCTCAGGCAAAACCGCCGACGGTATACCGGGCGCTGGAGTTTTTACTGGAGCAAGGGTTCGTACATAAGGTGGAATCCACCAATAGCTACGTACTGTGTCACCTTTTCGACCAACCGACCCACAGCTCGGCGATGTTTATCTGCGACCGCTGCGGCGGCGTCAAAGAAGAGTGTGCGGAAGGCGTCGAAGATATTATGCATACGCTGGCGGCAAGAATGGGATTCGCCCTGCGCCATAACGTCATTGAGGCTCACGGCCTGTGCGCCGCCTGCGTCGAGGTTGAATCCTGCAGTACGCCGGGCCACTGCCACCACGACCATACCATCCAGATCAAAAAGAAAGCCCGCTGAGGCGTTAGCCGCAGCGGGAATCAAGGGTGTATACCCGTCATACTTCAAGATGCATGTGCGTTGGCTTTGTTACCCGGCCTGCGGCCTCGCCCCTCCGGGGCCAGCGCAAGCGCTGTTCAAAGCACGAGTGCCTTGTCCTGCAACTCGAATGATTTAGGGTATAAATCGTTAGGGCAGGCAATAGTAAGGGGTTAAAACACGGCGTTTTCGCTACCAGCGATAGTCGTTTTTGGTTTCCCAGTCGGTCACTTCTTTCTCTGCCTGGTCTTTGGCGTAACCGTAACGTTCCTGGATTCTGCCCACCAGCTGGTCGCGTTTGCCTTCAATGACGGTCATGTCATCGTCGGTCAGCTTGCCCCATTTTTCTTTCGCTTTACCTTTGAACTGTTTCCAGTTACCGCCGATTTCATCTTTATTCATCATGCATTCCTCATCGTTCGGTTATCGTTCGGTGAATGAACAGCCCGCTGTGTGCCGGACATGATTTAACTATAGATGAGTATTCTGAGTAAGATTTATTATTCGGAATCTTTAACCATCAGATGCACAAAATGCATTACGAAAACCAGGTACCGCGCTGCCAGTGGCGCCGCCAGATAACCGCCAGGGAAGCGCCGCGCAGGGCGAGAAATACCGTCAGCGCCAGCCAAAGCCCGTGGTTACCGAGCGTTGGTACCGTCAGCAGCGTCAGGGCAAACCCCGCCGCCGCTACCGCCATGCTGTTGCGCATCTCCGCACCGCGCGTCGCGCCGATAAACATACCGTCGAGCAGGTAGCACCAAACACCAATGACCGGCAGGATCATCTGCCAGACCAGATAGCGATCGGCCAGCTGCTGCAGCGAAGGCAGCGAGGTCAGCAAAGCGATAATCTGCTCACCGGCAAGGCCGTAAATCAGCGCAAACGCCAGCGCCACCATCCCTGACTGGCGGCAGGCCGCGTGCCAGACGGCAAGCAGCTGGCTGTCGTCGCGCGCGCCGTAGGCCTGCCCGGAGTGCGCCTCAACGGCGTAGGCAAAACCGTCCAGCGCATAGGCGGTAAAGGTCAGCATCGTCATGAGGACCGCATTGACCGCGACGACATCGGCGCCGAGGCGGGCGCCAAATACCGTCACCGCCCCGAAGCAGAGCTGTAGCAGCAGCGAACGCAGCATGATGTCGCGATTCAGCGCCAGCAGGCGGCGTATATCGCCGCGCCAGGCATTTTTCAGCATCGACAGGGAAACGCCGCGCAGCGCCAGCACGCGTCTCGCCATCAGCAGACCAATAAAGAAAGTGACGTATTCTGCGGTGACCGTCGCCAGCGCCGCCCCCTGCACGTTCATGTGCAGGCCCATCACCAGCCATAAATCGAGCACGATGTTGAGGACGTTGCCGACCACCAGCAGGATCACCGGCGCTCTGGCGTACTGCACGCCCAGCAGCCAGCCCAGCAGGACCAGATTCGCCAGCGATGCCGGCGCGCTTAGCCAGCGGAGCTCCAGGAAGCGTCTGGCCTGTTCGAGCACGGCTTCGCTACCGCCGACGATATGCAGCGCCAGGTCGATTAACGGCATCCGCAAGAGCACAATCGCCGCCCCGGCGGCCAGCGCCAGGCCCAGCGGCTGCACCAGCGCACGCGCCAGCCGCTGCGGATCTTTTGCGCCAAACGCCTGCGCCGTCAGTCCGGTGGTACTCATTCGCAGGAACAACAGCAGCATAAAGAGGAAGCTGGTCGCCGTTGCGCCAACCGCCACCCCCCCCAGATAAACCGGGCTGTCGAGGTGGCCAATAACGGCGGTATCCACCAGCCCCAGCAGCGGAACGGTGATATTGGAGAAGATCATGGGCAGCGCTAAGCGCCACAGGGCTTTGTCGGCGGCGTTAAAAAGCATGGAGAAAGAGCCCAAATGAGGAAAAACGGCGCAGCATCATGCATCAGGTGATGATGCCGCGAGGTGAAGAGATTACTGCCAGTTGCCGTTGCGGATAACGCCGACGGCCAGGCCTTCAATAGTGAAGCTTTGCTCGCGAAGGTCCACCACGATCGGCGAGAATTCGCTGTTTTCCGGCAGCAGTTCCACGACGTTACCCTGCTTTTTCAGTCGCTTCACGGTAACTTCTTCGTCGATGCGCGCCACAACCACCTGGCCATTGCGCACATCCTGCGTTTTATGGACGGCCAGCAGGTCGCCATCAAGAATACCGATGTCTTTCATCGACATACCGCTAACGCGCAGCAGAAAATCGGCATTCGGCTTAAACATAGCCGGATCGACCTGATAGTGACCTTCAATGTGCTGCTGGGCCAGCAGCGGCTCACCCGCTGCGACGCGGCCAATAAGCGGCAGACCCGTTTCTTCTTCCGTCAGCAGACGAATACCGCGGGAGGCGCCGGAAACGATCTCGATTGCGCCTTTACGCGCCAGCGCTTTCAGGTGTTCTTCCGCCGCGTTTGGGGAACGGAACCCCAAGCGCTGAGCAATCTCCGCACGCGTCGGCGGCATGCCCGTCTGGCTGATATGATCCCGAATGAGATCAAACACCTCTTGCTGCCTGGTCGTTAACGCTTTCATTCCGCCCCCTGGGTGTATATACAGTTATGCTGTGAGTATATACAGCTAACGGTGATTTTGGAACCACATTTCACACAAAAATCAGGAGTTTCTTTCCGTTTTGCGAGCCGCTACGCCAGGCGTTAGCGGTAGTTTGCCCATAAAAGCGTTCCCCACGCGATCAGCGCGATGATAATCGCCAGCAATACCGCCGCCGATCCCATGTCTTTCGCTCGCCCCGAAAGCTCGTGCTGTTCAGGGCCAATACGGTCAACAACCGCCTCAATCGCGCTATTGATAATTTCAACTATCATCACTAGCAGGACCGAGCTAATCAACAGCACCCGGGTGATGGCATCGACGTCTAACCAGCAGGCGATCGCCACGGCAATAACGGCCGCGATGCCTTCCTGACGAAAGGCGGCCTCGTTGACCCACGCCGCCCGGAATCCTTTCCAGGAATACCCTGCCGCTTTAATAATTCGGGTTAACCCAGTGGTATTATTGGCCATCAAACAAACCTTTTTATGTAAATGACGTCAATGAGTGTACGCGTTTGCCGCGTTACAACGGAAATTTTGCGCACTTTCTGTTATTCTTGCGGCGCATTTGCATGATTAACCAGAGGCTTCACATCGTCTATGTCTGGCTGGCAACGAATTTACTATAAATTACTGAATTTACCATTAAGGGCGCTGGTAAAAAGCAAGTCGATTCCGGCACAACCTGCTCAGGAATTAGGCCTGGATACCTCGCGTCCCATTATGTATGTCCTGCCCTACAATTCGAAGGCGGACCTGCTGACGCTGCGCGCGCAATGTCTGGAACATGAATTACCGGACCCGCTGGAGCCGCTCGAGATCGATGGCGGCCTGCTTCCGCGCTACGTATTTATCCACGGCGGACCGCGCGTGTTTACCTATTACACGCCGAAAGAAGAGTCTATCAAGCTCTTTCACGACTATCTGGATTTGCACCGCAACCATCCCGATCTTGACGTGCAGATGGTGCCGGTTTCGGTGATGTTCGGTCGCGCACCGGGGCGTGAAAAAGGCGAGGTGAACCCGCCGCTGCGCATGCTCAACGGCATTCAGAAATTCTTCGCCGTTCTGTGGCTGGGCCGCGACAGCTTTGTCCGTTTCTCGCCTTCGGTCTCGCTGCGTAAGATGGCGGACGAACACGGTACCGATAAAACCATCGCCCAGAAGCTGGCCCGCGTGGCGCGCATGCACTTCGCCCGTCAGCGTCTGGCGGCGGTCGGCCCGCGCCTGCCCGCGCGCCAGGATCTGTTTAATAAACTGCTGGCGTCGAAAGCCATTGCCCGTGCGGTAGAAGACGAAGCGCGCAGCAAGAAAATTTCTCATGAAAAGGCGCAGCAAAACGCTATCGCTCTGATGGAAGAGATCGCGGCAAACTTCTCCTACGAGATGATTCGCCTGACAGACCGCGTGCTGGGCTTTACCTGGAACCGGTTGTATCAGGGCATTAACGTGCATAACGCCGAGCGTGTCCGTCAGCTGGCGCACGAAGGCCACGAGATCGTTTATGTCCCGTGCCACCGCAGCCATATGGACTATCTGCTGCTCTCTTACGTCATTTATCATCAGGGCCTGGTGCCGCCGCATATCGCCGCCGGTATCAACCTGAACTTCTGGCCCGCCGGTCCGATCTTCCGTCGCGGTGGCGCGTTCTTTATTCGCCGCACGTTCAAGGGCAATAAGCTCTACTCAACGGTATTTCGCGAATATCTCGGCGAGCTGTTCAGCCGCGGCTATTCGGTGGAGTATTTCGTTGAAGGCGGGCGTTCGCGTACCGGACGCCTGCTGGATCCGAAAACCGGCACCCTGTCGATGACCATTCAGGCGATGCTGCGCGGCGGTAATCGCCCCATCACCCTGGTGCCGATTTACATCGGCTACGAGCACGTGATGGAGGTCGGTACCTACGCCAAAGAGCTACGCGGTGCGACGAAAGAGAAAGAGAGCCTGCCGCAGATGCTGCGCGGCTTGAGCAAGCTGCGAAATCTCGGCCAGGGCTACGTTAACTTCGGCGAACCCCTGCCGCTGATGGCCTATCTGAACCAGCATGTGCCGGACTGGCGCGAGTCTATCGACCCTATCGAAGCGGTTCGCCCTTCCTGGCTGACCCCGACGGTGAATAATATCGCCTCGGATCTGATGGTGCGCATCAATAATGCCGGCGCGGCTAACGCCATGAACCTGTGCTGTACCGCGCTGCTGGCATCGCGTCAGCGTTCACTGACCCGCGAGCAGCTCACCGAGCAGCTGGAGTGCTATCTCGCCCTGCTGCGCAACGTGCCATATTCAGCGGATGCGACCACGCCTGCGGCTTCGGCCAGCGAGCTGATTGACCACGCGCTGCAGATGAACAAGTTCGAAGTCGAGAAAGATACCATTGGCGATATCATCATTCTGCCGCGCGAGCAGGCCGTCCTGATGACCTACTACCGCAACAACATCGCCCATATGCTGGTGATGCCGTCGCTGTTAGCCGCCATCGTCACTCAGCATCGTCGTATTACCCGCGCTGAAATCCTGCGTCACGTCGAGATGTTCTATCCGTTCCTGAAGGCCGAGCTGTTCCTGCGCTGGGAAAAAGCGGAGCTGGCGGGCGTCGTCGATGCGCTGATCGCTGAGATGCAGCGTCAGGGCCTCATCGCCCTGAACGACGATGAGGTGAGCGTTAATCCGTCTCACGCCCGTTCTCTGCAGCTGCTGGCCGCAGGCGCGCGCGAAACGCTGCAGCGCTACGCCATTACCTTCTGGCTGCTGAGCGCTAACCCGTCAATCAACCGCAGTTCGCTGGAGAAAGAGAGCCGCACCGTGGCGCAGCGCCTGTCCGTTCTGCACGGCATCAACGCGCCGGAGTTCTTCGATAAGGCGGTGTTCAGCACGCTGGTGTTGACCCTGCGTGACGAAGGCTATATCAGCGATACCGGGGACGCCGAGCCGGAAGAGACGTTGAAGATCTACCGCATGCTGGCGGATCTGATTACTTCTGACGTGCGGTTAACGATTGAAAGCGTTACCCAGGATGAAGCGTAACGTTTAAAGAGATGTCCCGGCCTGCGCCGGGCTACCGGACCCTGCGGTTTTGTAGCCCGGCTAAGGCGTTTACGCCGCAAGCCGGGAAACCCACAGCGCTACTGCATATATCCCATCGCCAGGCCGAGAAATAGCACCAGCCCCACGTAATTATTGTTCATAAACGCCTTAAAGCAGGCATCGCGTTCGCGTTTAAATATCAGCTTCTGCTGCCAGGCAAACAGCGCCGCGGCGATAAACAACGACCAGTAGTACTCCCAGCCCAGCCCGCTCAGCCAGCCTACCGCGGCCATCAGACCCAGTACCGCCACCTGTAAAATACCGATGATTAAGCGATCGTTGTCGCCAAAGAGAATTGCCGTCGATTTGATACCGATTTTGACGTCATCATCACGATCGACCATCGCATACTGGGTATCGTAGGCCACCGCCCACAGGATATTGGCGAGGAACATCAGCCAGCAGCTCAGCGGCAGCGATTCGCTGACCGCCGAAAAGGCCATCGGGATCGACCAGCCGAACGCCGCGCCCAGCACGACCTGAGGCAGGTGGGTATAGCGCTTCATAAACGGATATACCCATGCCAGCGCCAGCGCTGCTACCGACAGCAGAATGGTCATGGTGTTCAGGGTCAATACCAGCAGGAACGAAAGCAGCACCAGCACGACAAACAGCGTCCGCGCCTCCTTTTCGCTAACGTCGCCGCTCGGCAACGGGCGACGGGCCGTCCGTTTGACGTGGCCGTCAAACTTGCGATCGGCATAGTCGTTGACCACGCAGCCTGCGGCGCGCATCAGCCAGACGCCGGCGACAAAAACGGCGAGGATCCATAGCGGCGGTATCCCCGGCGTCGCCACCCACAGCGCCCACAGCGTCGGCCACAGCAGCAGCAGCGCGCCAATCGGTTTGTCAGTACGCATCAGGCGGTGAAACGCCAGCAGCTTGTTCTGCGTCAGACTCCACTCCATTTCATTTTCCTCTTAATACAACGGCGATGCAGGCAAAAACAGTTCCGTCAGCAGCAGCGGTTTGCCGCTCAACCGGAGGCGGGAACGACGCCCCCAAAGCTCTGCATGACGACCAATTTCAATAAAATCGCGGGTTAGCGTCGATGACGTGAAGAGATAGCGGCCCAGCGGCGTTTGTCCCAGCTGTTGCAGCGCCAGTTCGGGGCCGCTCAGCGTTGATTCGGGCACTATCGTGCGCCCGGCCAGCCAGGGTTCACCGTTGGCGCAAAGAATGATTTCCCGCAGCCAGTAGCGGGGTTCGCTCGGTAACAGGGACTCCTCACCGGCCAGCGCCTCGCGTCCAACAAAACCTTCGTTAACCATGATGACGCTGACTTTCTTCCCCTGCTGCTCAAAGCGTTTGGTCATTGAGTCTTCCAGCAATAACCAGTCGCGCAGATGCGCATCCAGCGGGGGCATAGCGGCAAAATAATGCAGCGCACGCAGTTGCGTAAGCGCAGGATGTGGCATGCCTGAATCTCCGGTACATAACGTGAAGGTATTGTATCGCAGAATGGGGCATCGAGGGCGGGCAAACGTCAATATACGATCATCCGCGCAACAGCCGTGCAACAGAGGCTGCGGCGCGCTAAAAAAAAGTGCGCCCGAACGGACGCACCTAAAGGCTGTGCCTAAACATCAGCATTGCGGGGAGACGGTCACCCCTTGCCTTTTACACTGCTGATAAAGGTGGAACGAGCAGATTTCGAGCCAAGACGTTCAGCTTCGTTCATCAATTTCAGGGCTTTATCGATATCGCCTTTCGCAACCGCCTGCTTAATGCCGTTGTTGAAGTAGGTTTCGGTATCGTCGAGCATCGGTTCGCTTTTCGCCGCCGGAGCCGGGGCCGGCGCGACAACCGGCGCGCTATAGGCAGGAGCAGCGGTATTACCGACGGTAACGGGCCCCGGACCTGACGAACCAAACAACGGGCCAACCAGCACGCTGGAGCCGGTAGAGGTTTTCACCTTCAGGCTAATGGTACCGTCTGTAACGTGTTTCGCGATGGGATCCGGAATATCCGGCACCGCATTGCCGGTACCTTTGGCGTAAGCCTTCGCCGGATCGATTAATTTAGTGGTCTGCTGCAAATCCTGCGGCGTGGTAAAAACCAGCACATAAATTTTCTGCTGTCCCAGCGCCGGAGTCAGGCGCATTACGCCTTCCAGACGATCTGAACTCATCACTCCCGGTTCAAGATAAGTGAAGTAGCTGCTGGGGAAAAACGCGGATGGCGTCATATTTTGGTCAAGAATCAGCACGTTCGGCGCATATACCGCAGTTTGTTTTTCCACTTCGCTGGTTAACGTAATATTGAGCTCGCCAATATTCGCCGGAACGCTGTATGCGGCGACCGGGCCGCTGATACCGGGGACACTGAGCGTCTGTCCGGCCACGGCGAGCTTTGTCGTCTGCGTTTTAGATTGATCGACCGGAGTCCAGGTCAACTGCTGCAACGCGGAGGCCGGAATCGACGGCGCGGCAGAGGTGTTCTGCGGCACGAAATTAACATCAGCAAAACTGACTGCGGGTACGCAGGCCATCAGGCCGACGGACAGGCAGAGGGCAACGAGACTTTTCTTCATTTTCATTGTTATCACCTCAATTCCGATGGCCGAGCGGTAGCCAGGCAATAGCGCGCTGGGCCTAAGATAGAGGGGCTTGCGCCCCTCTTTTAGTTACGAACGGTCAGGCTCGATTACCACCAGATTTCCATCTGGGCACCGAAGGTCCACTCGTCGCTATCGCCACGGCTAAAGGTTTTAGCGCTGGTGTCGTTATACGCTACGCCGCTATCGTTATAGCCCCATTTCTCATCCCATTTAGCGTACGTTGCGAATACGCGGATTGCCGGACGGGACCAGATGCTGTCACCAGCCTGCCACTGCTGTGCCAGAGTCACTTTATACTGGCTGTTACGATCGCTGGTGCGTTGAGATTTGACGTTGTCGTAGCCGATTTCCATCAGGGTGCTCATGATAGGCGTCCACTTGTACATTGGACGAACGCCGACGGTCCACCACTGGGTACCATTGTTGTTGTCGCGGTCGATATCCTGGTACATACCGACGTACATCAGATCCCAGCTATCGCCCAGAGAGATCGCACCGTGGTCCAACACGCGCCACATAGATCCATCGTTATTAATGCTGCCACCTTGCGGAACGCCTTTACCGCTGGAAGTCATAGAGTCAGTTGCATACTGCAGAACAAATTTGTTAAAGCCTTTCAGCATGCTCTGAGTATGCTCAGCGGTAAGCATCCAGCCGTCTTTGGAAGCGCCCGGCTGCAGAGAATAATCATCAGGGATGTTAGTGTGGCCGTAGTCAACGCCCAGTTCCAGCGTACCACCCGGGTTAGTTTCCAGACCGGCCAAACGCACGTCGAATACATCGTTCGGCACGATATTGTCATAGACGCGATTACCGAACTCGTCGCGATCGGCGAAGGTGCCGGAGCCGCCGGATTCAGAAGAACGCGTTGCTGCCAGAGAGAGTTTACCGAAGCCCAGATCGATGTTTTCAATACCCGCACCAGGACCAGAAATATCCCAGTAGTAGAAGTCGATCATATGAACGTCATGACGCTGGTAGAAGCGCTTACCGGCCCAGATGGTGGAACCTGGCAACCATTCGATCAGGTTTTTACCCTGCACGTTAGCTTCACGGAATGCCGGACTGGTGGATTCCCAGTCGTTCTGCTGTGACACAGAGTAGGCGACGTTGGTATCGAAGTAGAAGCTCTTATCACCTTCTTTCCATACTTCCTGGCCCAGCTTCAGTTCCGCATAGGTTTCACATTCGTTACCCAGACGGTATTTACTTTGAGCGCCGGTTGCCTGGAAGCACTGTTGCTCACCGCCGCTGCCGGTCCAGCCGATACCAGAACGAGCGTAGCCGTGGAAATCAACGGCCAGCGCCTGAGCAGACATAACGCCTGCCGCAACGGCGACCGCCAGTGGAAGTTTGCGCAGAGTAATCATCATTCTATCTCCTGAGATCATTGCTTTTCTTTGAACACTTCACCCTTCGGGCTGCCTCTTTGTTGGCTGCGCTCACTCACCCTGGTCACGTACTTTTGTACGCTCCCAGGGATTCATTCCCTTGCCGCCTCGATGCAGCGCGAATGGTTTTGTGTTTTTTTTTAGTTAGAAGCCCTACACGCCCGGCTCTTTATGCAGCCGACGACAAGCGGTGCCATCCTCACGGAATAAATGGCAGCGCTCCGGCGGCAAACCGATGGCGAATGTGGCTCCCTCTTCTACCAGCACCACGTCGTTCTGGCGGTAAACCAGGTTTTGACGGATGGATGGGATCTGGATATGAATTTGCGTTTCGTGGCCGAGCTGTTCGACCACCTGAACTTCACCTTCGAGGGTGACGTCGGCGATATCGCTGGGCAGCAGATGTTCCGGGCGAATCCCTAAGGACATGTTGGCGCCGACCTGAACGCGGGCGCTGTCCACCGGCAGCCAGACCTGCTGACGGTTCGGCAGCTCCACCTGCACCTGCTCAATGGCGGTAGCGGTGACTTTCACCGGCAGGAAGTTCATCTTCGGCGAGCCAATAAAGCCCGCGACGAAGCGATCCGCCGGGTAGTGATAGAGTTCGAGAGGCTTGCCGACCTGCGCCACGCGACCGGCGTCCAGCACCACAATCTTGTCGGCGAGGGTCATCGCTTCGACCTGGTCGTGGGTCACGTAAATCATCGTGCGGCCAAGACGCTTATGCAGACGGGAAATCTCAATACGCATCTGTACACGCAGCGCGGCATCAAGGTTAGAGAGCGGTTCATCCAGCAGGAACACGCGCGGTTCAGCCACCAGAGTACGGCCAATCGCCACGCGCTGACGCTGACCGCCGGAAAGCGCTTTCGGTTTGCGCTCCAGCAGATGGGCCAGCTGAAGAACTTCCGCCACCTGAGTCACGCGCTGGTTAATCAGCTCTTTTTTGGCGCCGGCCAGCTTCAGGCCAAAAGACATGTTTTCCGCGACGGAAAGGTGGGGGTAAAGCGCATAAGACTGAAACACCATCCCGATACCGCGTTCGGCGGGCGGGACATCATTCATTCGGGTATCGCCAATCAGCAGATCGCCGCTGGTCACCGTTTCCAGCCCGGCAATCATACGCAGCAGGGTGGATTTGCCGCAGCCTGATGGCCCAACAAACACGACGAACTCCCCATCCTGGATCTCGAGATTGATATCTTTTGATACCACCACGTCACCCCAGGCTTTCGTTACATTTCGCAGCTGTACGCTCGCCATGCCCTTCTCCCTTCGTTACAACCTGTCACTTAACGACACATTCAAGATGGGCTGACTATGCGGCATTCATTAGTCTGGTAAATCCTCCACCCCCCGGCTTTTTCATGGGGGAGGAGACGGGAGGATGAGAGATGACGTCTCGCCGCTGGGGGGGGCGGGCAGATGCCGATTTCGTGATGTAGCCTGCAAAATTGGCCGCCTTTTTATGTGCTCCAGGACTCATAACCGGCATTTCTGTAATGGAGATCACACTATCGGGGGATGGGGCGTAGACATGGGGAGGATGGAAAGAGGTTGTTAAAAAAGGAAACTCATCACCGTTAAGCCACTCAAGTGTATCCACGAGCACATCACCAAATAGGACGGGTATATGAAAATCAAAACTGGCGCTCGCATCCTCGCGCTGTCTGCATTGACCACGATGATGTTTTCCGCCTCTGCCCTCGCAAAAATCGAAGAAGGTAAGCTGGTTATCTGGATTAACGGCGACAAAGGCTACAACGGCCTCGCTGAAGTGGGTAAAAAGTTTGAAAAAGACACCGGCATTAAAGTCTCCGTAGAGCATCCGGATAAGCTGGAAGAGAAATTCCCGCAGGTTGCCGCGACCGGCGACGGCCCTGACATCATCTTCTGGGCTCACGACCGTTTTGGCGGCTACGCCCAGTCCGGCCTGCTGGCGGAAATCACCCCGGACAAAGCGTTCCAGGACAAACTCTATCCGTTCACCTGGGACGCGGTTCGCTATAACGGCAAGCTGATTGCCTACCCGGTTGCCGTTGAAGCGCTGTCGCTGATCTATAACAAAGACCTGGTGCCAAACCCGCCGAAAACCTGGGAAGAGATCCCGGCGCTGGATAAAGAACTGAAAGCGAAAGGTAAGAGCGCGCTGATGTTCAACCTGCAGGAACCGTACTTCACCTGGCCGCTGATCGCTGCCGCTGGTGGATACGCGTTCAAGTTTGAAAACGGTAAGTACGACGTGAAAGACGTCGGCGTGGATAGCGCTGGCGCGAAAGCTGGCCTGACCTTCCTGGTCGACCTTATCAAGAACAAGCACATGAACGCCGACACCGACTACTCCATCGCGGAAGCGGCATTCAACAAAGGCGAAACCGCGATGACCATCAACGGTCCGTGGGCGTGGTCTAACATTGATAAGAGCAAGGTTAACTACGGCGTCACCCTGCTGCCAACCTTTAAAGGCAAACCCTCTAAACCGTTCGTTGGCGTGCTGAGCGCGGGTATTAACGCCGCCAGCCCGAACAAAGAGCTGGCGAAAGAGTTCCTCGAAAACTACCTGATGACCGATCAGGGTCTGGAATCGGTTAACAACGACAAACCGCTGGGTGCTGTGGCGCTGAAATCCTTCCAGGAGAAACTGGAAAAAGATCCGCGCATCGCCGCCACCATGGCGAACGCCCAGAATGGCGAAATCATGCCTAACATCCCGCAGATGTCTGCCTTCTGGTATGCCGTTCGTACCGCGGTGATCAACGCCGCCAGCGGTCGCCAGACCGTTGAAGAGGCGCTGAAAGACGCACAGGCTCGTATCACCAAGTAATACGGTTTCCCTTATTTCTTAGGGAATAAGGTTTGTTGAATACGTTGTTACGCGAAATCATCCGCGCTACATCAAGGCGGCAAGGATGCAAATCCCCAGGCGCTTACATCAGTAAGCGACTGGGGTGCGCATCCACAGCCAACGAAGAGGTAGCGCGAAGGATAAAGTGTAAAGAGGATGATCCCCATGGATGTCGTGAAAAAGAAACACTGGTGGCAAAGCCCGCAGCTCACATGGTCTGTGATCGGCTTGCTGTGCCTGCTGGTGGGTTACCTTGTTGTTTTGATGTACGCCCAGGGGGAGTACCTGTTTGCCATCATGACGCTGATTTTGAGCTCGGTTGGCCTGTATATTTTTTCCAATCGCAAGGCCTACGCCTGGCGCTATGTTTATCCGGGTCTCGCCGGGATGGGGCTGTTCGTCCTGTTCCCGCTGATCTGCACTATCGCTATCGCTTTCACCAACTACAGCAGCACTAACCAGCTGACCTTCGAACGCGCCCAACAGGTGCTGATGGACCGCTCCTTCCAGGCGGGCAAATCCTACAACTTCGCGCTTTATCCGGCGGGAGATGAGTGGAAGCTGGCGCTGACCGACGGCGAAAGCGGCAAAAACTATCTTTCCGACGCCTTTAAATTCGGCGGCGAACAGAAGCTGGCCTTAAAAGAGGCTGACGCCCTGCCGGAAGGCGAGCGCGCCACGCTGCGCGTGATTACGCAAAACCGTACCGCCCTGAATCAGCTGACCGCCGTGTTACCGGATGAAAGCAAAGTCATTATGAGCTCCCTGCGTCAGTTCTCCGGTACCCAGCCGCTGTACTCGCTGGCCAGTGATGGCACGCTGACCAACAACCAGAGCGGCGTGAAATACCGTCCGAACGCCGAGGTCGGTTTCTATCAGGCGATGAACGCCGACGGTAGCTGGGGCAGCGAAAAGCTCAGCCCGGGCTACACCGTGACCATCGGCTGGGATAACTTCACTCGCGTGTTCCAGGATGAAGGCATCCAGAAACCGTTCTTCGCGATTTTCGTCTGGACTGTGGTGTTCTCCGTTCTGACCGTGATTCTCACCGTTGCGGTCGGCATGGTGCTCGCCTGTCTCGTCCAGTGGGAAGCCCTGAAAGGTAAAGCGATTTACCGCGTACTGCTGATTCTGCCTTACGCCGTACCGTCGTTTATCTCGATTCTGATTTTCAAAGGGTTGTTCAACCAGAGCTTTGGTGAGATCAACATGATGCTCAGCGCGCTGTTCGGCATCAAGCCGGCCTGGTTTAGCGACCCGACCACCGCGCGTACCATGATTATCATCGTCAACACCTGGCTGGGCTATCCGTACATGATGATCCTGTGCATGGGCCTGCTGAAAGCGATTCCTGACGATTTATATGAAGCCTCGGCAATGGATGGCGCTACACCGTTCCAGAACTTCTTCAAAATTACGCTGCCGCTGCTGATCAAGCCGCTGACGCCGCTGATGATCGCCAGCTTCGCCTTTAACTTTAACAACTTCGTGCTGATTCAGCTGTTGACCAACGGCGGGCCGGACCGGCTCGGCACCACCACGCCGGCGGGCTACACCGACCTGCTGGTGAGCTATACCTACCGTATCGCCTTTGAAGGCGGCGGCGGTCAGGACTTCGGCCTCGCGGCGGCTATCGCCACGCTGATCTTCCTGCTGGTAGGCGCGCTGGCGATTGTTAACCTGAAAGCCACACGTATGAAGTTCGATTAAGGGAGATAACGATTATGGCTATGGTTCAACCCAAATCTCAGAAGCTGCGTTTATTAACAACGCACCTCCTGCTGCTGATTTTTATCGCGGCGATTATGTTCCCGCTGCTGATGGTCATCGCTATCTCTCTGCGCGAAGGGAACTTCGCCACCGGTAGCCTGATCCCCGAAAGTATCTCCTGGGAGCACTGGCGGCTGGCGCTCGGCTTCAGCGTCGAACACGCTGATGGTCGCGTCACGCCGCCCCCCTTCCCGGTACTGCTGTGGCTGTGGAACTCCATCAAGGTGGCAGGCATTACCGCCATTGGCATCGTCGCGCTTTCTACCACCTGCGCTTACGCTTTTGCCCGCATGCGCTTCCCGGGTAAAGCAACGCTGCTGAAAGGGATGCTGATTTTCCAGATGTTCCCCGCGGTGCTGTCGCTGGTCGCGCTGTATGCCCTGTTTGACCGACTCGGCCAGTACGTGCCGTTCGTCGGCCTGAATACCCACGGCGGCGTCATCTTCGCCTATATGGGCGGTATCGCGCTGCACGTCTGGACGATCAAAGGTTACTTCGAAACCATCGATGGCTCGCTGGAAGAAGCGGCGGCGCTGGACGGTGCGACCCCATGGCAGGCTTTCCGCCTGGTGCTGCTCCCGCTGTCGGTACCGATTCTGGCGGTGGTGTTTATTCTGTCGTTCATCGCGGCGATTACCGAAGTGCCGGTGGCCTCCCTGCTGCTGCGCGATGTGAACAGCTATACCCTTGCGGTCGGAATGCAACAGTATCTCAACCCGCAGAACTATCTGTGGGGCGACTTTGCCGCCGCGGCGGTGCTCTCCGCCATTCCGATTACCGTGGTGTTCCTGCTGGCCCAGCGCTGGTTGGTTAACGGCCTGACGGCTGGCGGAGTGAAAGGTTAATTTTTTTGTAACACCTGCCCCAAATTTCAGAGGAGGGATGACGGTTTTGCGGTAATACGCGACCCCAACCGGGTATTACCGCTGTCGCCCTCAGCTGAAAAAGTAAGGCAAATGCCACTGCTATCCTCAACTGGACCCTACATAAATTCTATTTGTGACTGTTGGTCAGCGGCCCTGGAGGCCGCTTTTTTTATTCGCGCTTCAGACGGTTGGAGTTACACAGCCAGAGCGTTATCACCAGAATCAGGATCGCCGCGGAGTAAATCAGCACCGCCATAGGCGACTCATGATCGATAATGATCAGGCGGACGATTGCGGTGATGCCAATATAGACAAAGTAGCGCAGCGGGAAGTGAAATCCCGACTCAAAGTACTTCACTATCAGCGCGATAAACTCGAAATAGAGGAAGTAGACCACCAGCCCTTCCACCAGCTTGTACTTGCTGACAGGCTCCGGGGTGAACAGGACGTGCGCCAGATGCAGCGTCTCCTTTCCCAGAAATACGATCAGAATGACCCCCAGGCACAGCAGGCCAAGATTCAAAACAGTTTGCATTGCGGTTGCAATAAAACTCACCAACGGACGATAAACCGGCGGCATAGGTACACCTCATCATCATGATTTCCTGTGACCTGTATAACGCAAAAATGTGATCCAGATCTACATTTATGAGACCCTGCTTTCCACGACTTACCTTTCTCATCTCCGACGAAATACGTAAAAAGAGAAATTTTTACTTTCGGCAACGCTGTGAGGTAGTTAACTAAATCCCTTTTTATGTTCAAAAAACAGAATATAAATACCCGTCAAATCAGTTAATTAACCATAATAAGATCACAATTTTACAATATTGTAATAAGCGAATATTTTTCTCTTTCGGGCATAAATTACGCCCGCATTAGAGTAAGTTTTTCCTTAGAAATTGACTTAGCATATTCGCAGATTAATAAACCCACGTTAGCGGAAAGATATAAAACATGACTACTAAACACTCATCCCTGTTTATAAACTGGCTAAAAAAAGAAGTGGCCCCGGCATTAGGCTGCACGGAACCCGTTGCTATTTCTTTTACCGCTGCTTACGCTGCGAAACATTTAGATACGGCTTGTCAAAATATTAGCGGTTTTATTTCTGCGAACCTGTACAAGAATGCGATGGGCGTAACTATTCCGGGCACTTCCGTCAGCGGGGTGGCGCTCGCCGCTGCGATCGGCGCATTTGGCGGCGATGCGGATAAAGGTTTAAAAACGCTGGAAGGAATTACCGAACGGCATGTTGAATTAGCCCACGAGTTAATTGCCGATGGCCAGGTCAATATTAGCGTGAAAGACACCCCTGATTTTATTCATCTGGATCTGACGCTAACGGGCGGCGAAAAGAGCTGCCGCGTGGTGGTCAAGGGCACGCATACCAATATCGTTGAGCTGTATATTAATGGCGAAGCGCAGGTGTTGGCGGACAAACAGAGTACGGTAACGCAGCAGGAAACATTAGCAACCTTTTCGCTTGCCGAGGCCTTTGATTTTATTAGCGAGGTCGAATACGCCGACATCGCATTTATTCTCGAAGCCGCCCGGCTCAATTCA
>NZ_ALNJ01000145.1:0-577 GCF_000293135.1 Klebsiella sp. OBRC7
TTTTCAGATAGCAAAGAAGGACGGCAAAACCAAAACGGCTGGCAGGTTTACGGTGGGCACTGATAAGTGCCAGATCATGTTCACTGAAATACGCCATCCGGGTCAGCGTTAACTCTTCGTCCGGTAATGCCAGTAATGATTCTCTTTCCGACAGAGAAAGAATCTGCCTCCTTGCCATATAGTTTCCCTCGTAAATTATCCGATGCGGTATTTTTAACAGAAATGCTTATCGCATAAGGGTACACCCTGACGCCATATTCAAAACGTGACGGCACACGATGAATGACATAACCTATATGCGATAGATTAAATGCAATAACTTAAATGCGATAACGTGGTGGAAAAATGTTCATCAGAGCTTATTTAAGGGCATCGACGGAAGATCAGTTCGCCGATCGGGCAAAAGAGATGCTGGAGCAGTTTGTTCAGGAGCGGGGACATAAAATAGCCAGTTACTACCGGGAGAACATCAGCGGTACAAAACTTGACCGCCCGGAACTGGGGCGCTTACTGATGGACAGTCACCGCAATGATATTTTACTGGTCGAGCAGATAGACCGTCTGACCCGTCTGAGCA